>NZ_JACAPA010000019.1:0-41455 GCF_013385945.1 Pantoea sp. B9002 | reverse complement strand
TTCGGGGCTTTTTTACGTCTGAATGTTAGCCAAAAACTCGCTATTTCAACGCTTTTTCAGCCACTGAATAATAAAATCAGCCACCTGTATTGGTTGATTAATATCCAATATCGGCAAATTCAGTTCAATATCCACATCAGTAGCGACGGCAATTACATGGTGATCCAGCAAATCCTTAATCTCACCTTTAACGCCACGCCGCCAAAGTGCAATTTTGGGGACCGGCTCATCTTTAAAACCCTCGACCAGCACCAGATCTAACGTGGAGCTATCCATCTGCGCTGCTAATTGCATCAGGCTCAGAGGGTTATCAGGCGTTTCAACCATCAATGCCCAGCGCTGATTACTGGCGACAATCACCTGATCTGCCCCAGCTTTGCGCAGCAAAAAACTGTCTTTTCCCGGCGTATCGATATCCATCTGATGATGTGTGTGCTTAATTAAGCCCGATCGAATCCCCTGAGCTTTAAGCAGTGGGATAATTTGCTCAAGCAAAGTGGTTTTTCCGGTCCCGCTCCATGCGGAAATCGCCAGTAAGCGCACACTCATAAACACTTTTCCTCATTCACGAGATCGTCTGGCGTATTGATATTGCGGAACGCTGATTCTGGGTCTGAAAACGCAACAGCATGCCCGCCATGCTCACGTAAAAACTGCATTAAACGCCGCTCGCCGCGCAGTAGCCAGGCTTCAAGATCATCAGCCAACGCACAATTGACCAGCGCTAAGGCTGGATGATCACGCTGGGAGGATTTCACCCACACTGCGGGCGCATCATTACGCTGCTGCCATAGACGCGCGACAAAATCATTGGGGATCCATGGCGTATCACAAGCGCAGAAAGCAACCCATTCGGTTTCACTGCTGCGTAAACCACTAAGCATGCCAGCCAGCGGTCCGGGATAATCGGGCAATGAATCGGTAACAACCTGACAACCACTTGCCTGATAGCGATCAATGTTACGGTTAGCGCTTATCAACACAATATTGACCTGCGGCCGGAATCGCCGCAAAACGTGCTGATAAAGGGGCTCGCCCTGTAACATCAATAACCCTTTATCCTGGCCTCCCATACGGCTGCCTTGGCCACCCGCGAGGATCACGCCAGTAAATGCTGTCATCTTCGTCTCCTTGCTTCATTCTGGACGATACTTACTGAGCGGCAGCGTACCATCTGTACAAAGGAATCAATGATGAAATATCACCGACTCAATGAACTGATCGAGCTCCTGCAACCCGCATGGCAGAAGGATGCCGAACTCAACTTGCTGGCATTTTTGCAAAAACTGGCGCAGGAATCTGGTTTCAGTGGCCCATTAAGTGAATTAACCGATGATGTATTGATTTACCATCTCAAAATGCGTGACACAGATAGCCAGAGTGTCATTCCCGGCCTGAAAAAGGATTATGAAGTGGACTTTAAAACCGCGCTATTACGTGCTCGCGGTGTGATTAAGGATGATGAGTGATGTTATCCTTGCGCATTAATCGCAAAGGTAACACACAGGCCAAATGATGAGCGAAGCCGCCTTTAATTTCCAGACGCTGAATCCCGATGTCATCCTTGATGCACTTTGGGATGCAGGTCTGCGTGTCGAATCAGGCTTAACCGCCCTCAATAGCTATGAAAACCGCGTCTATCAGTTCAGCGATGATGATAAACGCCGCTATGTGGCTAAGTTTTATCGTCCGCAGCGCTGGAGCGCGCAACAGATCCTTGAAGAGCATCAGTTCACTCAGGATTTATTAGAGGATGAAGTGCCGGTTGCCGCGCCGCTCGTTCTAAAGGGCAGCACGCTGAATCATCATGCAGGCTTCATGTACGCGGTCTTCCCCAGTTTAGGTGGACGGCAATATGAAACCGATAACGAGGATCAGATGGAATGGGTTGGCCGCTTTCTTGGGCGCATCCATCAAACCGCCAGGCAAAGCCTGTTTCAGCAGCGACCCACTTTCGGCCTGGAAGAGTATGTTTTTCAACCGCGTCGGGAGCTGGAACAAAGCGCGTTAGTACCGGCTTCGCTCAAAGACTTACTGCTTGCTGCCGTTGATAAGCTCAGCGCGACGTTGCAGCAGCGCTGGCATAGTCAATGGCAGCCGTTAAGGTTGCATGGCGATTGCCATCCCGGCAATATTCTGTGGCGTGAAGGCCCGATGTTTGTCGATCTTGATGATGCCCGTAACGGACCAGCAGTGCAGGATTTGTGGATGCTGGTCAATGGCGATCGTCAGGAACAATTGATTCAATGGGACATTTTGCTGGAAGCCTATAATGAGTTCGGTGATTTTGATTTACATGAATTGTCACTGATTGAACCTTTACGCGCTATGCGCATGGTTTATTATTTGGCCTGGGTGGTACGCCGCTGGCAGGATCCCGCTTTTCCGCGCGCCTTTCCCTGGATGACAGATGAGGATTTTTGGCGCCGGCAGATTGCATTATTTATCGAGCAGGAAAGGCTGTTACACGAACCGCCGTTGCAGCTTAGCCCGCAATATTAATGAAGTACTCAGGAGATTGTTTCACGATGAAAAAGATCATGTTTGCGCTGGTAGGTTTAATGCTGGCATTTGGCGCCTCAGCGGCACAGTTCAACGATGGTAAGCAGTTCGTTACTTTGCCAAAGCCAGTGGCGGGTGAGCCGCAGGTTCTGGAGTTCTTCTCCTTCTTCTGCCCACATTGCTACCAGTTCGAACGCGTTTATCACGTGAGCGATGCAGTGAAAAAGAACCTGCCGGCGGACACGAAAGTGACTAAATACCACGTTGATTTCCTTGGCGGTCAATTCGGTCCGGTTGTCACTCAGGCATGGGCTGTTGCCATGGCGCTGGGCGTAGAAAGCAAAGTTACTGCACCGATTTTCGACGGTATTCAGAAAACCCAAACCGTTACTGATGCCGCAAGCCTGAAAGAGACCTTCATTAAAGCGGCGGGCATCTCTTCAGAAGATTACGATGCAGCGTGGAACAGCTTCGCAGTAAAAGCGCTGGTTGCGCAGCAGCAGAAAGCGGCAGCAGACGTCAATCTGCAAGGTGTGCCAGCGATCTTTGTTAACGGCAAATATATGGTTAACAACGGCGGTCTGGATACCAGCTCAATGGACAACTTCGTTGCTGATTACGCCAACGTAGTGAAGTTCCTGGTAGAAAAGAAGTAATTTAGTTTTTAGAACGCCGGCACTACCGGCGTTTTTTATTGCCTTTCTTCTCTTATTTATACGATGTATTTATTAACCCTTCGCTTAATATCCACATGGACGATCGTCTTTTCATTAGGGCGAGCAAGGTCACGATAAGTATTTAACTTGCTGATATAAATAACCTTTTAATATTAAAGTAATTGCAATCAACGTAAATAACAATACGTTATGATTTTTACGCACAAACTTATCCACAGCTTGATCCCTGCGATCCGTGCCGCGTAACGACGAAAAAGATCCTGACTTCCCCGAGTGCATTCAACATTCTCCTCCGGTTGTGGCATCCTTATAGCCCTCATTATCGCAACGAAGAAAATACGAACCTATGGCGCAAATAGCAGAAAATCCCCTGATTCTGGTCGACGGCTCATCTTATCTGTACCGTGCATATCATGCCTTTCCGCCGCTAACGAACAGTGCAGGCGAGCCAACTGGCGCCATGTATGGTGTGCTCAACATGCTGAAAAGCCTGTTGATGCAGTATCAGCCAAGCCATGTGGCTGTGGTCTTCGATGCGAAAGGCAAAACCTTCCGCGATGAGCTGTTTGAGCACTACAAATCGCACCGTCCGCCGATGCCAGACGATCTGCGTGCGCAGATTGAGCCGCTGCATGAAATGGTGAAGGCGATGGGCTTGCCGCTGTTGGCGGTATCTGGCGTTGAGGCGGATGATGTTATCGGTACGCTGGCGTTAGAGGCGGAAAAACTCGGCCGCCCGGTGTTGATCAGCACCGGCGATAAAGATATGGCACAGTTGGTGACGCCTGCGATCACCTTGATCAACACCATGACGAATACCGTGCTCGGTCCGGAAGAAGTCGAGCAGAAATATGGCGTGCCGCCAGCGCTGATTATCGATTTCCTCGCCATGATGGGCGACAGCTCGGACAACATTCCTGGCGTGCCGGGAGTCGGTGAGAAAACCGCGCAGGCGCTGCTGCAAGGCTTGGGCGGTATGCAGTCAATCTATGACAATCTCGATAAAGTGGCCGATCTCTCGTTCCGCGGCGCGAAAACCATGGCGGCGAAGCTGGAGCAAAATCGCGACGTCGCGTTCCTGTCTTATCAGCTGGCAACCATCAAAACCGACGTTAAGTTGGATCTGACCTGCGATCAGCTCGTCGTCAATGAACCCGATGTCGAAGCACTGCAAACCTTGTTTAGCCGCTATGAATTTAAGCGCTGGATCACCGATCTGCAGGATGGTTCATGGCTGCAACAAGGCAAGAAGAGCAACGCGCAGGCTAAGAAATCGCAGCTCGGCGAACCTGCTGCGCCCGCTGCTGAAGCGACCAGCGTGCTCTCCGCGGATGGCTACGTCACTATCCTCGATGAAGCGACATTTGCCGAGTGGCTGAAAAAACTGAAAAGCGCCGAGCTCTTCGCTTTTGATCTTGAAACTGACTCACTGGATACCTTAAGCGCCAATATTGTCGGCATTGGTTTTGCCGTCGCGCCGGGTGAAGCGGCTTATCTGCCGGTCGCCCACGATTATCTCGATGCGCCAGATCAGCTGGATCGCAGCGAAGTGCTGAAACAGCTAAAACCGCTGCTGGAAGATGGTAAAGCGGCGAAGGTTGGTCAGAATCTCAAATACGATCGCGGCGTGCTGAAGAATTACGACATTGAACTGAACGGCATCAAATTCGACACCATGCTCGAATCCTATTGCCTGAACAGCGTGGGCGGAAAACACGATATGGATAGTCTGGCTGCGCGCTGGCTGAACCATAAAACGGTGACTTTCGAAGAGATCGCAGGCAAAGGTAAAAATCAGCTCACTTTTAATCAGATTGCTATCGAGCAAGCGGGCCACTACGCGGCGGAAGATGCCGATGTCACGCTGCAATTGCATCTGAAAATGTGGGAGAAGCTGGAGCCGGAAGCGGGGCCGAAACAGGTATTTGAAGAGATCGAAATGCCGTTGTTGAAGGTGATATCGCGTATTGAGCGCAACGGTGTGCTGATTGACCAGAATATCCTGGCGAAGCACTCGCAGGAGTTGACCACGCGTGTGGCTGAGCTGGAGCTGAAAGCGCACGAGCTGGCGGGCGAACCGTTCAATCTCTCTTCACCTAAGCAGCTGCAAACCATTCTGTTTGAAAAGCAGGGTATCAAGCCGACCAAGAAAACGCCGGGCGGCGCACCGTCGACCAGCGAAGAGGTGCTGGCTGAACTGGCGCTCGATTATCCACTGCCGAAAGTGATTCTGGAACATCGTGGTTTATCGAAGTTGAAATCGACTTACACCGATAAACTGCCACTGATGATCAATCCACTTACCGGCCGCGTACATACTTCCTATCATCAGGCGGTGACGGCGACGGGACGACTCTCGTCTACCGATCCTAACCTGCAGAATATCCCGGTGCGTAACGAAGAAGGGCGCCGAATCCGCCAGGCGTTTATCGCCGGGCCGGGCAATATTATTGTGGCTGCGGACTACTCACAGATTGAACTGCGTATCATGGCGCATCTGTCGCAAGATAAAGGCCTGCTGGATGCGTTTGCTCAGGGCGAAGATATCCACCGTGCCACCGCATCAGAAGTATTTGGTGTGGCGCTAAGCAAAGTATCGGGTGAGCAGCGTCGCAGTGCCAAGGCGATCAACTTCGGTTTGATCTACGGAATGAGCGCGTTTGGTCTTTCCCGCCAGCTCAATATCGGTGCGGGTGAGGCGAAGAAATACATGGATCTCTACTTTGAACGCTATCCGGGCGTGCTGCGTTATATGGAAGAGACGCGCGCGAAGGCAGCAGATAAAGGCTATGTAGAAACGCTCGATGGTCGTCGCTTGTGGCTGCCTGATATCACCTCCAGCAATGCCATTCGTCGTAAAGCGGCGGAGCGAGCGGCGATCAATGCCCCAATGCAAGGCACGGCGGCAGACATCATCAAACGCGCAATGATTGCGGTGGATGGCTGGCTGTTAGAGCAAAAAGACGATGCCGTGCGCATGATTATGCAGGTACACGATGAACTGGTGTTTGAGATCCGCAGCGATGCAGTGGATAGCGCCATTAAGACCATCCGTGATCTGATGGAGAACAGCATGAAGCTGGATGTGCCGCTGCAGGTGGAAGTAGGCACCGGCGATAACTGGGATGAGGCACACTGATCATACTGATTCAGCGGTATTTGCGTGCCGCTGACATCATCATAAGAAAAAAGTTTACTTAATCGGTTCAGCAACCTTACAAAGCGGTCTATTAAATGCGCGTTTTGTAACTGCTTATCGTCTAAGCATTTTTTTAGTAATTAAACTACATCGCACACGCGAAAGTGTGATGAGCTTAGTAAAAAAGATGTCGAATCCTGAAACTTAACAACAAAAAACCCTTTGTAGGGCGCGGAAAATCAGGTAGAGTTTGTCGCGTAGGGTACAGAGGTAAGATGTTCTATCTTTCAGACCTTTTACTTCACGTAATCGGATTTGGCTGAATATTTAGCCGCCCCAGTCATTTATGACTGGGGCGTTTTTTATTGGGCTTTTTCTCAAGAGCCGCAACAAAATCACTCAGCTGCTTCTTCGCCGTCGCCTTCTTGCGCAGGCTCCAGTTCGCTAAACCAGCTGTCCAGCTTCTTACGCACAATATCAACGCCCATCTTCTTCAGTGACGAGAACATTTCTACCTGCACATCACCGTTAAAGGCCAACGACGCTTCGCGCACCATCGTCAGTTGTGCTTTGCGCGCGCCGGATGCCAGCTTGTCGGCTTTGGTCAATAAGACCAGCACGGGAATTTGGCTCTGCACTGCCCATTCAATCATGTTCTGATCGAGATCTTTCAGCGGATGACGAATATCCATCAAGACCACCAGACCTTTCAGCGCCTGACGTTTTTGCAAATATTCCGCCAGCGAACGCTGCCATTTGCGCTTCATCTCTTCCGGAACCTGGGCATAGCCATAACCGGGTAAATCAACCAGACATTTACCTTCAACCACTTCAAACAGGTTTATCAGCTGAGTACGACCTGGCGTTTTACTGGTACGTGCCAGACCTTTTTGGTTGGTGATGGTGTTCAGCGCGCTGGATTTGCCTGCATTCGAGCGCCCGGCAAAAGCAACTTCAATACCCACATCCGCCGGTAAATGGCGAATATCGGGGGCGCTGAGCATGAAATGGGTCATGTGATAGTTCAAAGCAGACAAAGTGAAACTCCAGCAAAATGAATCGGGCAATTGGGCTGATTATACCTGTAATGGCGCAAAAGTGCCCGATAGCGTCTAAACGCGTCATTTTGTAAGAGATCTATGATTTTTACTGCCAGCGATTACCGCTTCATGGAATAGGAATAATCGATTTAGATATTAATTTTCAATAAGTTGAAATGCTTGTAGGAAATGCCACTCTAAAATAGAGACAAGTCTCACTTGTTCATTTTACCTATTAGTCTACATTTGTTGTCAGTGCACGGCAGCACCCATCAGGATGATGAGCTCAGGAGTGTCGGGGATGACCAAGAGCATGGCGGGAAGCGATTCAGGCAGGAATCGAACAAGGACAGGGATTAATCGCAGGAGCGATGTGGCGATGGAGCAACCGGGACGTTGTGAGCCGTAAAGGATTTATTCAGTGTTTCCTTCGTATGAAGGTGCGATAAAAGGCGATAGCATAGGCTATCGCCTTTTTTCTTTGCTTACTTTCTGCTAGATTTCGCCGCAATTCTATACTGAACTCACAAAGCACCGCCGAGACCGGACACCATGAAGCAACCTGCATCAGCCCCGCGTGGCAAACCTGCTGCGAAAGCCAAACGCAAATCGCGTGAAGACCTAAATCTGGAAGCGCGCGATCGCAAACGCGATAAAAAACATAGCGGCCACAAATCTGGCAGCCGCGCCAATCCGGAAACGCAAACCGCTGGCAAAGGCCAGGGTAAAAAAGCTCAGGATCCACGGCTGGGCAGCAAAACGCCTATCGCATTAGTTGCTGATGGTAAAACCCAGCCGGCGAAAAAGCCTGAAGCGAAACCAAAGCCAAAAGCGGAAAAAGTTCGCCTGACGCCGCAAGAAGAGCTGGCGAAGCTGGAAAATGACGAACGTCTGGATACGCTGCTGGATCGCCTGGAAAACGGTGAAACCCTGAGTGGCGAAGATCAGGCCTGGCTGGATCAAACCTTAGACCGCATCGATGAGCTGATGGAAACGCTGGGCATCGCGCTGGATGACGAAGCGGAAGATGAGCAGGCTGAAGAAGATATGATGCGCCTGCTAAAAGGTAATTAAGGCAAATTTTGATCGGCATGCGTTTTCGCGCATGCCGCGCTAAACAGGTATTCACCTATGTTTTGGCCTGGATCAATTTTCGCGCTGCTGCTGACATGTTATCTGCTCTGGTTATTGTTTAAACTACGCCGCCTGTCGCGTCTGAAGTCGCGTTTACGTCGGCGTTCAGCCCATCGCTTCGTCCACTCTTCTGTCACGCGACCCTCTCTCAGACGACGTCACCGTAAGGAGTGAGCATGTCATCGCAGCAGATTGATTGGGATCAGCGCCTCATCGAAAAATACAATTACGCTGGCCCACGTTATACCTCTTATCCCACCGCGCTCGAGTTCAGTGAGAACTTTGGTGAGGCAGATTTTCAGCAAGCCGTGCAGCGCTATCCCGATCGTCCGTTATCGCTGTATGTGCATATCCCGTTTTGCCATCGTCTTTGCTACTTCTGTGGCTGCAATAAAATCGTGACGCGCCAGCTGCATAAAGCCGATCGCTACCTTGATGTGCTGGAGCAGGAAATCCGCCAGCGTGCGCCCTTATTTTCGGGCCGCTGCGTCACTCAGTTGCATTGGGGCGGCGGTACGCCGACATTCCTCAACCAGCAGCAGGTGAGCCGGCTGGTGGCGCTGCTACGCGAGCATTTTACGATTGCCGATGACGTCGAAATGTCGATCGAGGTTGATCCGCGTGAAATCGAACTGGAGATGATCGATCATCTGCGCGCGGAAGGTTTTAATCGCTTGAGCATGGGCGTGCAGGACTTTAATAAAGCGGTGCAGGAGCGCGTGAATCGCGTGCAGGATGAAGAAACCATCTTCGCTCTGGTGCAGCGTGCGCGTGAGCAGGGTTTCCGTTCGGTTAGCCTCGATCTGATTTATGGTTTGCCGCTGCAGACGCCGGAAAGCTTCGCCTTCACCTTACAGCGTGTTATTGCGCTCAATCCCGATCGCCTCAGCGTCTTCAACTATGCGCACATGCCTGCGCTGTTCGCTGCGCAGCGCAAAATTAAAGACGATGAGCTGCCAGGTGCAGCACAGAAACTGCAGATCCTGCAGGAAACCATCGCCACCTTAACCGGCGAAGGTTATCAGTTTATCGGCATGGATCACTTCGCGCGTCCGGATGATGAACTGGCGGTGGCACAACGCGCTGGCGAACTGCATCGTAATTTTCAGGGCTACACCACACAGGGCGAAACCGATCTGCTCGGTTTGGGCGTGTCGGCCATCAGCATGCTGGGCGACAGCTATGCGCAAAATCACAAAGAGTTGAAAGCCTATTACGCAGATGTTGAGCAGCGCGGCAATGCGCTGTGGCGCGGGCTTACGTTGAGTGACGATGATTGTTTGCGCCGCGATGTAATTAAAGCCTTAATCTGCAACTTCGCACTGGATTTTGCCGCGGTAGAGGCGCAATACCCGGTTGAGTTTGAACGCTATTTTGCCGAGGATTTAGCGCTGTTAGCGCCGCTGGTGGCGGATGGATTGGTAGAGCAGCGCGGTCGCAGCCTGCACGTTACCGGCGTCGGTCGGTTGCTGATTCGTAACATCTGTATGTGCTTCGATGTGTATATGCGCCAAAAGGTGCGCATGCAGCAATTCTCGCGAGTGATATAAAAAAACGGGGAGCCCATTCGCTCCCCGGTTTCAACACGCAAAACGTGCGCGTTATTCCATTCCCAGTTCTTTCAACTTACGCGTCAGAGTATTACGTCCCCAGCCGAGCAAGCGTGCCGCTTCCTGTTTGTGCCCTTGCGTGTGACGCAGCGCGGTGGTGAGCAGCGTGCGCTCCATCTCCGGCTGTGCTTCCGACAACAGGTTTTGATGACCGGAACGCAGGGCGCGATCTGCCCACTGCGCCAGCAGCGTAGCCCAGCTGTCCGGCAATGATTGCACCGGATTGTCTGGCGTGCTGGATTCAAACAGTTCAGGCGGCAGATCCTGAATCAGCACTTCCTGACCCGCTGCCATCACCGTCAACCAGCGACAGGTATTTTCCAGCTGGCGCACGTTACCGGACCAATGCAGACGCGTCAGCGCGGTTTCGGTTTCCGGATGCAGAATCTTCGCTTCCACGCCTAACTCACGCGCAGCGACCTGCAGGAAGTAACGCGCCAGGCGCGGAATATCTTCGCGTCGTTCACGCAGCGGCGGCAGATGAACGCGAATCACGTTAAGACGATGGAACAAGTCTTCACGGAATTTGCCTTCCTGCACGCGCAGCTCAAGATTCTGGTGGGTAGCCGCGATGATACGCACATCCACTTTCACCGGCGCATAGCCGCCAACGCGATAAAACTGGCCATCGGCCAATACGCGTAATAAGCGGGTTTGCACATCAAGCGGCATATCACCAATTTCATCGAGGAACAGCGTGCCGCCATCGGCCTGCTCAAAACGTCCCTGACGAATCTGGTTGGCACCGGTGAACGCGCCTTTCTCGTGACCAAACAGCTCTGATTCAATCAAATCTTTGGGAATCGCCGCCATGTTGAGCGCGATAAAAGGAGATTTTGCGCGTGGACTGTGGCGATGCAGCGCATGTGCCACCAACTCTTTACCGGTACCGGATTCACCGTTGATCAGCACGCTAATTGAGGAGCGTGAAAGACGACCAATGATGCGGAACACATCCTGCATGGCCGGCGCTTCGCCGATAATGTCGGTGGTTGGGCCGCTGACGGGCTGATTACGCGGCTGCTGCTGCTCCTGATAATGGCTAATCGCACGTTCAACCAGCGCGACGGCTTCATCAATATCAAACGGCTTTGGCAGGTAATCAAACGCACCTTGCTGATAAGCGCTGACGGCCGCATCCAGATCGGAGTGCGCGGTCATAATGATCACCGGCAGCATCGGATGGCGCTGCTTAATCTGTTTCAGCAGCGCAAGTCCATCCATGCCAGGCATACGAATGTCTGACAATAATACGTCTGGGGTTTTGCTTGCGAGCGCGTCCAATACCTCGTTAGCGCTGTCAAAGGTTGCACAGCTCAAACCGGCTCCAGTGAGTGCCCTTTCAAGCACCCAGCGGATGGAGCTATCGTCATCGACGATCCAGACTATCCCTCGTTGCATAGAAACCTCACTGGCGAATAGGCAGGTAAACCGAGAATTCGGTGTGACCTGGCCAACTGTTAAATTCTATTTTTCCTGAATGCTGATCGATCAGGCTACGGGCGATGGACAGGCCTAAACCGGTGCCGCCTTCGCGTCCGCTAACCATCGGATAGAACAGGGTGTCTTGTAGCTGGGCCGGAATGCCTGGGCCGTCATCTTCAATATCAATACGCGCGACTAAACGGTAACGCGTGCCGTGCAGCGTGAGCTGGAAAGCGGTACGCGTACGAATCACAATGGTGCCGCCTTCATCGCCCAAGGCCTGCAGCGCGTTACGCACCACATTCAACAGCACTTGTTCAATCTGGTCGGGATCGTGCGGCAGTTCCGGCAGGCTTGGGTCGTAATCACGCACCAGCGAGACGTTATCCGGCAGCTCCATCGACACCAGATTCACCACGCGCTCGGCGACCTGATGAATGCTTTGCGTTACGTGCAAGCCCGGCTGTTGCGGGCCAAGCAGACGATCGACCAGATTACGCAGGCGGTCGGCTTGCTCAATGATGATGCGCGTATATTCATGCAGGGAAGGATCGGGTAACGCGCGAGTCAGTAGCTGCGCGGCGCCACGTAATCCTCCCAGCGGGTTTTTAATCTCATGCGCCAGACCGCGTACTAAATCGCGGGCAGCGACTTGTTGAGCATGCTGAATTTGTTCCTGGCTAAGACGACGTTGATTATCCATCGGCGCCATTTCCAGCAGAATAAAGCCATCCGGTAAGCGCTGTGCCGTGAGCGACATAATGTGCGCGCGGCCATCGACCACTAGCGTGACTTCGCTATCGGTAAAGCCCTGGCCAGCTCCGAGACTCTCGCTCATCACCTCAATATTCAGCGAAAAATAGCCGGTTAATTCCGGTAATGGCGTGCCGAACAATTTACGTGAGCTTTGCGCCAGTAATTGCTGAGCCGCCGGATTGGCGTAATGGATAACTAAATCGTTATCGACCAGCAAAATACTGTTGATCAGGGAGTTGAGAATCTGCCCCGCGTCGGGCAGCGTGCCAGTTGCCATACAGCGTTCCTCTGCACTAATTTAGTGCATTATAGCCTTTCAGGACGGAAATCTGTGCTTCGAACCATGAATGCGCGGAGAAAAAAGCCCATCCGGAGATGGGCTAAAGTTTCCACGGCAATTAAAAATCTTTCAGGCTGTTCACGCAGCAAAAAGAGCGCGTGAACAGAGAGCTGAAATTTTTAAATTAAACGCTGTAGTACAGTTCGAACTCAACTGGGTGCGGAGTCATACGCACACGGTCAACTTCTGGCTTACGCAGTTCGATGTACGCATCGATAGCGTCATCAGTGAACACGCCGCCACGGGTCAGGAACTCGCGGTCTTCGTTCAGTGCGTTCAGTGCTTCTTCCAGAGAACCTGCAACTTTTGGAATCTCAGCTTCTTCTTCCGGTGGCAGGTCATACAGGTTTTTGTCCATCGCATCGCCAGGGTGGATCTTGTTGATAACACCATCAAGACCGGCCATTAGCAGCGCGGTGAATGCCAGGTATGGGTTAGCCGCTGGATCCGGGAAGCGTGCTTCGATACGACGTGCTTTCGGGCTGGCAACCACTGGGATACGGATAGAAGCAGAACGGTTACGGGCAGAGTAAGCCAGCATAACGGGTGCTTCGTAGCCTGGGACCAGACGCTTGTAAGAGTTGGTGGTTGGGTTCGCCAGGGCGTTGATCGCTTTAGCGTGCTTGATGATACCGCCGATGTAGAACAGAGCAGTTTCAGACAGGCCGCCGTACTTGTCGCCAGAGAACAGGTTCACGCCGCCTTTTGACAGGGACATGTGGCAGTGCATACCAGAACCGTTATCGCCGAACATTGGCTTAGGCATAAAGGTTGCCGTTTTGCCGTACGCGTGAGCAACGTTGTGCACCACGTATTTGTAGATCTGAATTTCGTCAGCTTTTTTGGTCATGGTGTTGAAGCGGGTTGCCACTTCGTTCTGACCAGCAGTGGCTACTTCGTGGTGATGTGCTTCAACCACCAGACCCATCTGCTCCATGGTCAGACACATGGCAGAACGAATGTCCTGTCCTGAGTCAACCGGTGGCACTGGGAAGTAACCGCCTTTCAGACCTGGACGGTGACCTTTGTTACCGCCTTCGTACTCTTTACCGGTGTTCCATGCTGCTTCGATATCGTCGATAGCAACGTGTGAACCTGAAGTAGAAGAACCGAAACGGATGTCATCGAACAGGAAGAACTCTGGCTCTGGTCCAAACAGCACGGTATCCGCGATGCCTGAAGAACGCAGGAACTCTTCTGCACGCTTAGCAATGGAGCGTGGGTCACGGTCGTAGCCCTGCAGTGTGCCTGGCTCAAGGATGTCGCAACGGATGATCAGGGTCGAGTCTTCGAAGAACGGATCCATGACTGCAGTGGTTGCATCCGGCATCAGCACCATGTCTGATTCGTTAATGCCTTTCCAGCCACCGATGGAGGAGCCATCGAACATTTTGCCTTCTTCAAAGAAGTCAGCGTTAACCTGGTGAGCAGGGATAGTAACGTGCTGTTCTTTACCTTTAGTGTCGGTAAAACGCAGGTCAACAAACTTAACTTCATGCTCGTTCATCATCGAGAGAACGTGTTCAGCGGACATACTCAACTCTCCTGGAAATGGTCATTATCGTCATGGTGAGAGAACTTCGTTGCCGGGAATGTGTCACGACTGCTGACCATTCCTAACCAAAGATCTCGGCAAGCTCTTTCAACCGTTTTATAACTGTCGTTTTCGCTTAAAATATATAAAGCGAATTCTGTGCCAACTTTATGACAATGGCGAAAATGGCGCTACAATGCGCCCTTTCGTGAGTCGAAGGCTGCACCAGGATGGATTGCATGCATCATATTGGTGCGTAGCAGGTGAAGTTAAGCACCAATATGGTGCAATTTGCCACCGCAGTGCAGATTAATGCACCGTAAATGGTGCTAAAAACCAGCGCTACGAGAAACTTTCGGCGAAATCTGTGATCATGTTCAGTCTTCCGCTTAATCCGTGTACAATACCGCGTTATTTCTATAATGCCTGAGGCAAAGCTGTGATCGAAAATTTGCGTAACATCGCCATCATCGCGCACGTTGACCATGGTAAGACCACCCTGGTTGACAAGCTGCTACAACAGTCCGGTACTTTTGATGCTCGTACCGAAGCGACTGAGCGCGTAATGGACTCCAACGATTTGGAGAAAGAGCGTGGGATTACCATCCTCGCAAAAAACACCGCTATCAAATGGAACGACTACCGTATCAACATCGTTGATACCCCAGGACACGCCGACTTCGGTGGTGAAGTGGAACGTGTAATGTCCATGGTTGATTCGGTGCTGCTGGTTGTAGATGCGATGGATGGCCCTATGCCGCAAACCCGCTTCGTAACCAAGAAAGCATTTGCTCATGGTTTGAAGCCGATTGTGGTTATCAACAAAGTTGACCGTCCGGGCGCGCGTCCTGATTGGGTTGTTGATCAGGTATTTGACCTGTTCGTTAACCTGGATGCGACCGACGAGCAGCTGGACTTCCCGATCATCTTCGCTTCGGCGTTGAATGGTATCGCGGGTCTGGAACACACCGACATGGCTGACGACATGACCCCGCTGTATCAGGCGATCGTTGACCACGTTTCTCCACCTCAGGTTGAAGTTGAAGCGCCACTGCAGATGCAGATCTCGCAGCTGGACTACAACAACTATCTGGGCGTGATCGGCATCGGCCGCATCAAGCGCGGTACCGTGAAGCCGAACCAGCAAGTCACTATCATTGATAGCGAAGGCAAAACCCGTAACGGTAAAGTCGGTAAAGTGCTGGGCCACCTTGGTCTGGAGCGTATCGAAAGCACCCTGGCGGAAGCGGGCGACATCATCGCCATCACCGGTCTGGGCGAGCTGAACATCTCTGACACCATCTGCGACACGCAGAATGTGGAAGCGCTGCCAGCCCTGAGCGTCGATGAGCCAACCGTTACCATGTTCTTCAACGTGAACACCTCACCGTTCTGCGGTAAAGAAGGTAAGTTCGTGACCTCGCGCCAGATCCTGGAGCGTTTGAACAAAGAGCTGGTACACAACGTGGCACTGCGCGTTGAAGAAACCGAAGATTCGGATGCGTTCCGCGTTTCCGGTCGTGGTGAGCTGCACTTGTCGGTTCTGATCGAGAACATGCGTCGTGAAGGTTTCGAGCTGGCGGTATCCCGTCCGAAAGTCATCTTCCGCGAGTTCGAAGGCCGTAAGCAGGAGCCATTCGAAAACGTGACCCTCGACATCGAAGAAACCCATCAGGGTTCTGTGATGCAAGCGATGGGTGAGCGTAAAGGCGACCTGAAAAACATGGATCCAGATGGTAAAGGCCGTGTACGTCTCGACTACATGATCCCAAGCCGTGGTCTGATCGGCTTCCGTAACGAATTCATGACCATGACTTCAGGTACCGGTCTGCTGTACTCCACCTTCAGCCACTACGACGACGTTCGTCCGGGCGAAGTGGGCCAGCGTCAGAACGGCGTGCTGATCTCAAACGGTCAGGGTAAAGCGGTAGCGTTCGCCCTGTTCGGTCTGCAGGATCGCGGTAAGCTGTTCCTCGGTCACGGTGCGGAAGTGTATGAAGGCCAGATCATCGGTATTCACAGCCGTTCTAACGACCTGACCGTAAACTGCCTGACCGGTAAGAAACTGACCAACATGCGTGCGTCAGGTACTGACGAAGCCACCACTCTGGTTCCACCGCAGAAAATGACGCTGGAACAGGCTATCGAGTTCATCGATGATGATGAACTGGTAGAAGTGACTCCGCTGTCAGTACGTATTCGTAAACGTCATCTGACCGAGAACGATCGTAAACGTTCTTCTCGCGGCAGCAAAGAGTAAGCGATACAGTCTGATATTGAGCCCCGCACTTGCGGGGCTTTTTTATGCCTGCAACCCGCTGCAACGCTCGCTTATTGAAGTTTGGCTCCGCTTCCAGATTACTGATTTCCCTTTCCTCGTCCCTGTTCAGCTCCCACTTTTGCCGCTAAAGTGAATGATCCAGGGAACGAAAAGAGGAGGCGTCATGCTGTACATCTTTGATTTAGGCAATGTGATTGTTGATATCGATTTCAATCGTGTGCTCGGCGTCTGGAGCGACTTAGGGCGCGTGCCGTTATCCACGCTGCAAAGTCGTTTCCGCATGGATGAGGCTTTTGAGAAACACGAACGTGGCGAAATCAGCGATCCAGAATTCGCTGCGCGCATTTGCGACCAGCTGGATATCGCGCTGAGCTATCCGCAATTCACCGCTGGTTGGCAGGCGGTCTTTGTCGGCGTGCGTCCGGAAACGCTGGCGATCATGAACAAGCTGCGTGCCAATGGCGAGCGCGTGGTGATCCTGTCCAATACCAATCAGCTGCACTTCGAGTTCTGGCCAACCCAATATCCCGATGTTCAACAGGCGGCCGATCATCTTTATATGTCGCAGGATATCGGCATGCGTAAGCCGGAAGCGCGCATCTATAACTATGTGCTGCAGCACGAAGGTTATCAGGCCGATCAGGCGGTATTTTTCGATGATAATCAGGCCAATATCGACGCTGCGCGCGCACTCGGCATTGAAAGCGTGCTGGTGGTTGATGAGAAAACCGTGCCGGACTGGTTTGCGGGTCGTCTCTGAGTGCTGAAACATCGACATCTGCGCCATTCGGCGCATGCCTTTTATTTGTGGGTAAAACTGCTGTGGCAACGCGTTGACGATGACAACATGACGACGCAGGCGGGGAATCTCGCCTACGTCTCATTGCTGGCATTGGTGCCGCTGATTGCCGTGGTGTTCGCACTGTTTGCTGCTTTTCCGATGTTCTCGGACATCAGCGTGCAGCTCAAGAACTTCATCTTTACCAACTTCATTCCGGCAACGGGCGACGTGATTCAGCGTTATCTCGACCAGTTCGTCGCCAACGTCAATAAGATGACGGCGGTCGGCATTGTGGGATTGATCGTCACCGCGCTGCTGTTGATGCATTCGGTGGACAGCGCGTTGAACGCCATCTGGCGCAGCGATAAACCGCGTCCAATGGTCTACTCCTTTGCTGTTTACTGGATGATCTTAACGCTGGGCCCGCTGCTGGCTGGCGCAAGTTTAGCGCTCAGCTCCTATCTGTTGTCGCTGCGTTGGGTGAACGTCACGGGCGTCACCAGCTTGATCGATCATCTGCTGCGCATATTCCCGCTGTGTCTCTCGATCCTCGCTTTCTGGCTGCTGTACAGCATTGTACCGACGCGACGCGTGCCGACGCGCGATGCATTGATCGGCGCCATCGTTGCCGGATTGCTGTTCGAGCTGGGCAAAAAAGGCTTTGCGCTCTATGTTACGATGTTCCCTTCGTATCAGTTAATTTACGGCGTTCTGGCGGTCATCCCAATTCTGTTCCTTTGGGTTTACTGGTCGTGGTGTATTGTGTTGTTAGGCGCGGAAATCACCGTCACGCTGGATGACTATCGCCAGCTAAAACAGCAGGAACGCGAAAAAGAACGTGAGGAAACATGATTGCTTTGATTCAGCGCGTCAGCCGCGCCAGTGTCAGCGTTGACGACGTGACAGTGGGCGAAATTGGCAATGGGTTATTGGTGTTATTGGGTGTGGAAAAGGGCGACGACGAACAAAAAGCGCAGCGTTTGACCGAGCGCGTGCTGGGCTACCGCATCTTTGCGGATGAGAACGACAAAATGAATCTCAATGTGCAGCAGGCGGGTGGCAGCGTGCTGGTGGTGTCGCAATTCACCCTCGCCGCGGATACCAATAAAGGTATGCGTCCCTCTTTCTCTGGCGGCGCAGAACCGGCGGAAGCCGAGCGCCTGTATGAATACTTTAGCGATTGCTGCCGAACACAGGGCGTGACCACCGCAAACGGGCGCTTCGCCGCCAATATGCAGGTTTCGTTGGTAAACGATGGTCCGGTGACCTTCTGGTTACAGGTGTGAGGTTTTCAGCCGAGCGGCAAGGACTTAGCCACGCAAGCTCCGAACGAGAGAATCACTTTATGTATCATCTTCGCGTGCCGCAAACGGCGGAAGAGCTGGATATGTATTACCAGTTCCGCTGGGAAATGTTACGAAAGCCGCTGCGTCAGCCGCAGGGTTCTGAGCGTGATGCCTGGGATGCGCTGGCGCATCATCAAATGGTAGTGGATGAGCAGGGCAAACCGGTGGCGATCGGCCGTCTGTACATCAATGCCGAGAATGAAGCGGCGATTCGCTTCCTCGCCGTGCATCCATCTGTGCAGGGCAAAGGTCTTGGCACGCTGGTGGCGATGACGCTGGAATCGGTCGCGCGTCAGGAAGGGGCGAAACGCGTCACCTGTAGCGCGCGTGAAGACGCCGTCGAATTCTTTGCCAAGCTCGGCTACGTCAATCAGGGCGAAATCACCGCGCCGCAAACCACGCCGGTGCGCCACTTCCTGATGATCAAACCGGTCGTGACGCTCGACGATATTCTGCATCGTGCCGACTGGTGCGGACAGCTGCAACAAGCCTGGTACGAGCACATCCCGCTGAGTGAAAAAATGGGCGTGCGCATTCTGCAATATACCGGGCAAAAATTCGTTACCACCATGCCTGAAGCAGGCAACCAGAATCCTCATCACACCTTGTTCGCGGGTAGCTTGTTCTCGCTCGCCACGCTCACCGGCTGGGGTTTGATTTGGCTGCTGCTGCGCGAGCGCCATCTCGGTGGCACCATTATTCTGGCGGATGCACATATTCGCTACAGCAAACCGATCAGCGGGCGTCCGGGCGCGATTGCCGATCTCGGCTCGCTCAGCGGCGATCTTGATCGTCTGGCGCGTGGCCGCAAAGCGCGTGTGCAGATGGAAGTGGAGCTGTTTGGTGATGATGAGCTGGGCGCGGTATTCGAAGGCGTGTATATCGTGCTGCCCGCCGATTCTGACGGGGCGCTGGAAGAGGGCGGTTCCGGCGCACGTATCAACTAACACGTAGGGTCGCCATTCATGGCGACCTTGTTATTTAAACGTACTGAACCCTTACTGAACCTGCCCACCACGCATCGTCTGCTGCACCGACTGCGCATCGGTGGTCACCGACAACGTACCATCCACGCTGGGGCGCAGTGGCGCGCTGGCGTTCAGCGAACCTTTCATCTGCAGCTGCAAATTACTGTTACCGCTCAACTGCAGCGTTGGCCAACCCCAATTCCCCAGCACGTTTGCCGGCACAGCCTGGCCTTTCAGATTCAGCGTCAACGGACGTTGCGCATCTTGTCCAACCGTCGCCGATCCTTCCAGTAAACCGCTACCGTTAAAGGCGCTCAATTCCGTTACCTGAATCTGCTGATCATTGGCATTCAGCGCAATGGACGGATGACGCAGGTCGGTACGATTGAAGGTGGCTTCAGCCGCATTAAAGCTCGCTTTACCGCCCCAGATTCCCCACTGATGTTGACGCGCCAGCAGCAGATTATTCGCGCTGCCATCCAGTGACGTCATCTGGAACGGGAACGCCGGATTGATATCAATAATCAGGTTACGGTTGGCCGTAGCGCGGGTTATCAGCACGCTATCCAGCCAGTCCGGTAAGGTTTGCTGCCAGCGTTCGCGCCAGTTTTGCGGCAAGGTATATTCCAGCCCGGCGATTGCCAGTTCATCCAGCGTCAGACGCTTGTCGCTGCGCGTCCAGTTGCCGCTGGCGCGCACCACGCCATTCACCCAGCGCGAACTGAACTGTGTCAGCGCGATGCCCTGCGCCGAAAGGTCGGCATTGACGATGGGATCGTTGAGCTCAAAGCCACCGTTAATAAAATTCCCGGCATTCATAGAGAGAGAACCGCCATCGCTTTCCCAATCATCGCCGCGCAGGGTGACATTTTTCAGGGTTAAATCGAGGTCGGTCACCGCCCAATCCGGTCCTTGCAGGCGCGCATCGGTCATATCCAGACGGTTGATGCTCACGGAAGGCACATCGCGCAGCGGATTGAGGAAGTCGCTCAGGCTTTGATGGGTTTGCAGGCGGATATCGTTGAGGCGCAGTTGATCGATCTTCCAGTTACCCAGCGCATCGCGCTCGGCGTTGCCGGTCATCGAACCGCGCGCCAGGTCAGCGCCGATATTGCTCAGCACCAGACGACGTTGCTTGATACTGCCCTGCAGCAGCACGTTGTTGCCCGGTACGCCATCCAGCGTCAGGGTGCCGGCGCTGATCTGGAACTGCGCATCGCTGCCCAGCACGTCGTTAGGCAGCGGTTTCCACGGCAGAAGACCGCCGTTCACGCGCTGAGCGGTTATCGGCAACGCGCTATGCGGATTCTCAATACGCACATTATTCAGCTGCAGGCGATTGGCCTGAATCGGCAGCGTGGTATCGGGCGCTTGATTAGCGAGATTGATTTCACCGTCGCGCACTTCGATGCTGTTGAAGTGCAGTGGATCGCTGAACTGAACCAGCGCCAGGCCGAGATCAACGCGTTTCGCCACCAACACGGCGGGCTGACCATCGTGACCAAAGCTGAAGTCATCGAGAATGATGTGCGAAGGAGAGGAGAAGTCGTGCTCAATTTTGCTGAGAGAGAGATGCCAGGCGGTTTTATCGCTTACCCAGCGGCTAAACCAACCTGCGCCCCATTGTGTTTGCAGCAACACATACAGCACTACCAGCGCCAGCAGAATTAGCAGCAGTAAGGTAAGGAAAAACTTGCCTAAAAATTTCATCGCACTCATCCATCCCGATATTTATCCGGTGAGTGGTTGTTATGCCTGAATTACCGTTACAGCTCAACAGCCTGGATGTAAATGCGGATAAATATCAGGCAGGCCGAAGCCTGCCTGCTGGATTACTTTTCTTGCGGGAAGATCAGGTTCAGCACGATGGCGGTGATACCACCGGCCGCAATGCCAGATGAAAGCAGGGTTTTCAGCCAGTCCGGGGCAAATTGCAGAATCAGCGGCTGCTGAGAAACGCCCAAACCTACCGCCAGCGACAGCGCGATAATCATGATGGCACGGCGATTCAGCGGTTCACGCGAAACGATGCGCACGCCAGACGCGGCAATAGTACCGAACATCACAATGGTGGCACCGCCCAGCACCGGTTCTGGAATATGCTGCACAAAACCGCTCACAGCCGGGAACAGGCCAAGCACGATCAGCATCAGCGCCACCACAAAACCCACATAGCGGCTGGCAACACCGGTAAGCTGAATCACGCCGTTGTTCTGGCCAAAACAGGAGTTCGGGAAGGTGTTGAACAGCGCTGAGACAAAGGAGTTAAGGCCGTTGGCCAACACGCCGCCTTTCAGACGCTTCATATACAGCGGGCCACTCACTGGCTGCTCGGAAACATCAGAAGTCGCGGTGATGTCGCCGATGGTTTCCAGCGAGGTCACCATAAACACCAACATCAGCGGGATCAGCAGATTCCAGTCAAAGCCCAGGCCGTAGTAGAGCGGCGATGGCACGGCAATCAGCGGCTGATCGGCTGGCGTGCTGGTGGCGGGCAGCATATCCAGCGCCCAGGCCAGCGCATAACCTACCGCCATCGCGATCACCAGCGAAGCCACGCGCAGATAAGCATTACGCTGACGATTAAGCAGGATAATCACCACCAATACCGAAGCCGCCAGCAACAGGTTTTTCGGAGCGCCAAACGTGTGATCGCTCATCGCGGCAAAGCCGCCGCCGATGGAGGTCAAACCGACCTGAATCAGCGACAGGCCAATAATCATCACCACAATGCCGGAAACCAGCGGCGTAATGATGCGGCGCGCCAGATGCAGCACGCGTGACAGCACCATTTCGGTACAAGACGCCACCATCAGCGTACCAAACAGTGCCGCCATCATGGTTGGCACATCAACGCCACCATTTTTCAGCGCCATGCCACCCATGATCAGCGGCGTCACGAAGTTAAAGCTGGTGCCCTGAATCGACAACAGGCCGGAACCCACCGGTCCCCAGGTTTTGATTTGCAGAATGGATGCCACGCCCGAGGCAAACAGCGACATGCTGATGATGTGCTGCGTATCCTGCGCCGGTAAACCCAGCGCCTGGCAAATCAGCAGCGCGGGCGTAATCACCGCAACAAACATCGCCAGCAAATGCTGACAGGCAGCAAACAAGGTTTGCGGTAACGGTGGACGGTCTTCGAGGCGGTAAATCAGTTCACTTTTCGGGCTTGCAGCGCTGGCAGGCTGGCGAGTTTCAGCGGTGTTGACGGACATGGTGGACGTTCTCAATTACAACAAAGGGGCGATTTTAAACGGTTGCGTTGTGAAAGCAATCGTTTGCAATGCCCCTTTTTACTTCCGTTGATCTAAAGCGTAAACACCGTACGGCAGCGGCTGTCATCTTCCTGCCATGCCAGCGCGACGTCACTCAGCGGGCGCATCTGGAAGGCGATGGAAAAATCGCTCTCGGCGGCGGCCGTCAGCATTTCGCCGATGCAGGCGATCAACTCTTTATCCGACACGCTGCCGAGGCCGCTGCCCATTAATGTCAGCCCGGACGAGCGCAGCAGTTTGCTATGCAGGGTAATTTCCTGTCCGCTTAAGGAACCGATTTGCACAAAGCGCACCGTTTTTTCACCGCCCGCCACGGCGGCGTGCATGATATCGAGTGCGCTCTGTCCCCACAGATAATCCAGCACCACATCAACGCCTTCTTTCATCAACGCCGGTAACGCGCCCGGCAATTCATCCAGTGTAAAAGTGAGGTCGGCGCCTTGCGCACGCAGTTGATCCAGCGCGGCGCGATTACGCCCGGTGGCAATGATTTTTCCTGCGCCCAGATGCTGGGCGATACGCACCGCTAAACCGCCCGACGTGCCAGTTGCGCCATTGATCAGCACGGTTTCACCGGCGCGCAGCTGGGCGCGTCGGGTTAATGCCGCCCAGGATGACATGCCCGGATTAGCCAGCGCGGCGGCCAGTACCGGATCCAGTGTGGCCGGCAACGAAACGATGCTGTCGGCGGGCACTAAAGTTCTTTCCGCCATGCTGCCCCACGGCGCAGCAAAGGCGAGGAAGTAAACCGGATCGCCATTGCTCAGCGTGCCAGTGCCATCAATGCCGGTAATAAAGGGATAGTGCGCGGCCGCGCTGTAATGCGTTCCGGCGGCGCGTGCTTTTGCCAGCTGGCTGACGGCGGCGGCTTTCACTGTTACCACCACATGGCTTTCATCAGCCTGCGGTTCAGGGAAATCACCGTAAACGGGCAGTTCACCTGCTGCGGAAACTATCGCTGCTTTCATGCTTTCACCTTCAGTTAAGAGGAAACTATGTGTAATATGCACACATTAGGCTTGCCTCGGGATAACGTCAATGGAAAATGTGCAAAATACACATAATAGTGCTGCATTTGATGATCTGCACAACGCGCTGCTGATGATTGTAGGGACTTTCAATCGTCCGCAACGTGATGAATTATTGATAAAAGAGTCGAATATTCAGCTCGATCACGCGCTGTTTCCGCTACTGATTCAAATCGGTCGCTTCGGGCCAATTGGCGTGGTAGAACTGGCGGAGCGTGCCGGACGCGATTACACCACCGTCAGTCGTCAGGTGGCAAAGCTGGAGGAGTTAGGACTGGCGCAGCGCCAGAAAAATGCCAAAGACAAACGGGTGAATGAAGCGGTGAGCACTGCGGCAGGTAAAGCGATGACTGACAAAATCGATGCGGCGCGCGCGCACATCTATCAGAACCTGTTTGCCAACTGGCCGGATGAAGAGCGCGCCGAGCTGGCGCGTCTGCTGCAGAAATTTGTTGGGGATTTTATTGCCATCGATAAAACCAAAACGGCGGATTAAGCGTTGCTGTAGCGCTCGGTTTCCGGCAGCCAGCGCTCAATCAGGGCCTGCGCTTGCTCTGGATAATGCTGGTGGATATGACGCGCCACGCGCTGAACTTCGGGGATCATGCCCTGATCGCGCAGTAAATCCGCCACTTTAAACTCGGCGTTGCCGGTTTGACGTGTGCCGAGCATTTCACCCGGACCGCGAATCTCCAGATCGTGCTGGGCAATGACAAAGCCGTCGTTGCTATCGCGCAGCACCTGCAACCGCTTCTGCGCGGTTTTGCTGAGCGGCGCTTTGTACAACAACACGCAGTGTGAGGCGACAGCACCACGGCCCACGCGACCGCGCAGCTGATGCAGCTGGGCCAAACCGAGACGTTCCGGGTTTTCGATAATCATCAGGCTGGCATTCGGTACATCCACGCCCACTTCGATCACCGTGGTGGCGATCAGCAACTGGATTTCATTGGCCTTAAATGCCGCCATCACCGCCTGCTTTTCGGCGGGCTTCATGCGGCCGTGCACCAGACCAACCTGCAAATCGGGCAGCGCCACTTTCAGCTCTTCCCAGGTTGCTTCCGCCGCCTGCGCTTCCAGCACTTCTGACTCTTCAATCAACGTACACACCCAATAAGCCTGACGCCCTTCGTGACAGGCGCTTTGCACGCGCGTGATGATCTCACTGCGGCGGCTATCGGGAATCGCCACCGTGGTCACCGGCGTACGTCCTGGCGGTAATTCGTCGATGGTGGAGGTATCGAGATCGGCGTAAGCGGTCATCGCCAGCGTGCGCGGAATCGGCGTAGCGGTCATGATCAGCTGATGCGGATGAAAACCTTGTTCCTCGCCTTTTTCCCACAGCGCTAAGCGCTGGTGCACGCCAAAGCGATGCTGCTCATCAATGATAACCAGCGCCATGCCGTTGAATTTTACCTGCTCCTGGAACAGCGCGTGGGTGCCGACCACCATCGCGACCTGGCCGCTGGCAATAGCTTCCTGCTGCGCTTCGCGCGCTTTGCCTTTTTGCTTGCCCGCCAGCCAGCCCACTTCAATTCCCAGCGGTGCAAACCACTGGCGGAAGTTGTTGGCATGCTGCTCGGCCAGCAGTTCGGTCGGCGCCATCAGCGCTACCTGTTTGCCATGTGCGATGACGTTCAGTGCCGCCAGTGCAGCCACCAGCGTTTTGCCGGAACCAACATCGCCCTGCACCAAACGCATCATCGGGAAATCGTTGGCCAAATCCTTTTCGATTTCTGCCACCACGCGCTTTTGCGCACCGGTTGGCGAGAAGGGCAGCGCCGCCAGCAGCTGATCAACCAGCTCGTGGCGCACCGTCATCGGCAGCGCATGATGGCGCTGCGCACCGGCACGTACCGCCAGCATGCTGAGGTTATGCGCCAGCAGCTCTTCAAGAATTAAGCGTTTCTGTGCCGGATGGCGGCCGGTTTCCAGCTCGCTCAAACGCAGATCTGGCGGTGGACGATGCAGCGTGCGCAGGGCATCCGGCAGGCTAATCAGCCCGCCGCTCAGTTCGGACGGCAGCAGCTCGGCAATCGGGCAACTCTCCAGCAGCGTCAACGCCTGATCGGTGAGATTACGCAGTGTCGCCTGGCGAATGCCTTCGGTAGTGGGATAAACCGGCGTCAGGGTTTCCTGCAGCTCAACGCCGCCTTGTTCGCCCTGCACGCGATACTCGGGATGAATGATTTCAGCACCGCGCTGACCGCGCTTAATCTCGCCGTAGGCGGTGACGCGACGGCCCGGCGCCAGGCTGTTTTTCATTCCGGCATTGAAATTGAAGAAGCGCATGGTCAGCATGCCGCTGCCATCGCTGATCTGGCACACCAACATGCGGCGGCGACCAAAAGTGATTTCGCTGCTCAGCACTTCACCTTCCACCGTGGCATAAACGCCCGGCAGCAGGTCATTGATTTTATACAGTTGGGTGCGGTCTTCGTAACGCAGTGGCAGATGCAGCAGTAAATCCTGAATGGTGAACAGGCCAAGTTTGGCCAGCTTGCCCGCCTGACTGGCGCCGACGCCGGTCAGGGTACTGAGCGGGATGGCATCCAGCAGACGGCCTTTCATTTTCTACCCGTCGATTGCATGGTGGCCCACCAATCGGCATCGGCTTCCACTTCGCCCTGGCCATTGATGTACGGATAAGGCAGATTTTTTTGTTTGGCGACGCGCGCCAGCACCGGATAACCGCCTTCAAACAGCAAACGCTGCTGCTCATCTTCATCCAGCAGGCTGTAGGTGCGCTGATACATTCCGGCGTTCTGTCGCTGACGTTGCGCTTCATACAAAATCAGCGCGGAAGCCACCGAGACATTGAGCGACTGCACCATGCCGACCATCGGCACAATGATGTCCTGATCGGCCAGCGCCAGCGCTTCAGCGGTAATACCGGTTTTTTCCTGACCCATCAGAATGCAGGTCGGTTTGGTGTAATCGATGTCGCGAAAATCTACCGCTTTGGCCGACAGATTAGTCGCCAGAACTTGCATGCCTTCATCCTTCAGATGACGCACCGCATCTGCAATATGCAGATGCGTTTTGACCTTTACCCAACTGTTGCTGCCGGCCGAAGCGGAAACCATAGTGCGCATACGCACGCTTGGCCAGACGGCGTGCACTTCATGGATGCCCACCGCATCGGCAGTACGGATCACCGCTGAGACGTTATGCGGTTTATGCACCTGTTCCATGCAGACGGTGAGATCGTGCTGGCGCAGGGCCAGCATCTCCTGAATTCGGGCAAAACGTTGAGCGTTCATGGACTAATTACGGTTTCGGTGAACTTTGATCACGTCCGGCATTACGCGGATTTTGCGCATAATATTCGCCAGATGGACGCGATCGTTCGCGGTGAGGCGGATAAAGGCGCTATACACGCGACCATCACGCTCTTCGGTATTCAGGCTCTGAATATTAGAACCGGCGGTGTTGATTGCCGCGGTCAGATTCGCCAGTGCGCCCTGATGATTGAACATGTCGACTTTAATCTCAGCGACAAATTCCTGATCGGTCACTTTATCCCACTCTACCGGCATGAACTTTTCAGGCTCTTTTTGGTAGCCGCGAATGTTGCGGCAGGATTCGTGATGCACCACCAAACCTTTGCCGGGACTGACGTGCGCCACAATCGGGTCGCCAGGAATTGGGCGGCAGCATTTGGCGAAGGTAATCAGCACGCCATCTGCGCCTTTGATCGGCAGCTTTTTGCGTTTGCTGTTGCTCTGCGGCTCTTCACTGCCTGACTGCAGCAAGTTCTTCGCCACCACCACGCTCATGGCGTTGCCCAAGCCAATTTCTGCCAGCAAATCATCGATGGCCGTCAGCTTCATGCGCTCAAGTTCGTGCTGAATGTTCTCAACCGGAATCTCTGCCAGCTTCTTGCTGCCGCCGAGCGCGTGGCTCAACAGGCGACGACCCAGGTTGACGGAGTCTTCACGCTTGAGGTTTTTCAGCAGCTGACGGATTTTGGCGCGCGCTTTCGAGCTGACGACGAAATTGAGCCAGGCAGCGTTCGGGCGAGCGCCCGGCGCGGTAATGATTTCAATGGTTTGACCGCTGGTCAGCGATTGTGACAGCGGGTAAGGCTGGCGATCGACGCGTGCGCCGACGCAGGCATGACCGATATCGGTATGCACCGCATAGGCGAAATCGACCGGCGTGGCGCCAGCCGGCAATTCGACGATGCGGCCTTCCGGCGTGAACACGTAGATCTCATCCGGGAAGAGATCGGATTTCACGCTTTCGATAAATTCAAATGAGCTACCGGCGCTTTGTTGCAGCTCCAGCAGGCTTTGTAGCCAGCGTTGAGCACGAATCTGCGCGGTGGTGCCGCTGACTTCGCCGCTCTCTTTATACGCCCAGTGTGCTGCCACACCCATTTCTGCCATCTGATCCATATCTTCGGTACGGATCTGCACTTCAACCGGCACGCCGTGCGGGCCAATCATTGAGGTATGCAGCGATTGATAGCCGTTGGCCTTGGGAATGGCGATGTAATCTTTCACGCGTCCGGGACGCGGTTTGTACAAGCTGTGCATCTGTCCGAGCACGCGATAACAGGTATCCAGATCTTTCACGATGACGCGGAAAGCGTAGATATCCATGATCGAGTGAAAACGCTGCTCTTTCAGGTGCATTTTGCGGTAGATCGAGTAGAGATGTTTTTCACGCCCACTTACGCGGCAAGGAATACCTGCTTCCTGTAAGCGACCGTCGATTTCAGCAAGGATCTTCTGAATCATCTCTTTACGGTTACCGCGCGCCGCTTTCACCACCTCTTTAATCACGCGGAAACGGTTCGGGTAGAGCGCTTCAAAGCCGAGCTCTTCCAGTTCTGTTTTCAGGTGATGAATACCAAGGCGGTGCGCCAGAGGACTGTAAATCTCCAGCGTTTCCAGCGCGATACGGCGTTTTTTATCCGGACGTAACGCGCCGAGCGTGCGCATGTTGTGCGTGCGGTCAGCCAGTTTGATCAAGATGACGCGGATATCCTGCACCATCGCCATGATCATTTTGCGGAAGTTTTCAGCCTGCGCTTCTTTCTTGTCGCGGAACTTCAGCTTATCGAGCTTGGATACACCTTCCACCAGTTCGGCAACGCTTTTACCAAACAGCTGTTCCATATCCTGGTAAGTGGCGGGCGTATCTTCGATCACGTCATGCAGCAGCGCCGCCATTAGCGTTTCATGGTCGAGTTTCATCTCGGCCAGAATGCAGGCAACAGCAACAGGATGGGTGATGTAAGGCTCGCCGCTGGAGCGTGTTTGACCCTCGTGGGCATCACGCGCGACTAGATAAGCTTGCTTGAGGCGCTTAATTTGCTCCTCAGGCAAGTATTTTTCAATCAGTTGATTGAGGCTTTCAAACAGATACAAGGGCGACCTGCGAAGTGCTGTTAACGACGACCTTCAGCGATAGCGGTAACGGCTTGTAACTCAGCGGCTTCCTGCTCATGCTGTTCCTGACGATCACGGACATCCAGAATCTGGGTAGTGATCAGACCTTCTTCGATTTCGCGCAGGGCGATAACGGTTGGCTTATCGTTCTCTTCCGGAACCAGCGCATCTTTACCGCCTACCTGCATCTGACGTGCACGACGTGCAGCGACCAACACCAGGTCAAAACGGTTACCAACTTTCTCTACTGCGTCCTGAACGGTTACGCGTGCCATAGGTGTGCTACTCCACAGATGATGAAGAAATGACTGGGCATAATACTGAAAGTGAATTCAGACTGCCAATAGTTTGCTGATTAAAGCATCATGTCGCGATTTTTGGCGACCCATACGCAGACGTTCTGCGCGAATAATGGTTTTCAGATCTGACAGCGCCAGATCGAAATCATCATTAACAATTAAATAGTCATACTCGGCGTAGTGGCTCATTTCTGCCACGGCCTGTTGCATACGACGGGCAATCACCTCTTCGCTGTCCTGACCGCGGCCACGCAGGCGACGATCCAACTCTTCGGTAGAAGGCGGCAGCACAAAGATGCTGCGTGCTGCAGGCATTTTCTTGCGAATCTGCTGCGCACCTTGCCAGTCGATATCCAGGAAGACGTCTACGCCGGTCGCCAGCACCTGCTCAATTGCAGCGCGTGACGTACCGTAATAATTGCCAAACACTTCCGCATGTTCGAGGAAGTCGTCTGTTGCAATCATGGTCTCGAATTCGGACTTAGAGACGAAAAAGTAGTGCTCACCATGAGCTTCACCGGGACGCACGCCACGGGTGGTATGAGAAATAGACACCTGCGTATCGTACAGCGGTTGTGTCTTTAACAGCGCCTGAATCAGGCTGGATTTACCCGCGCCGCTGGGGGCGGAAACTATATAAAGCGTGCCTTGAGCCATGGTTATCTTGAATTGAGTAAAGAGCGGAGTCGATTTCCTGCACAGTATACACGGCTTGGGGTGGTCACGCAGCGTTTGCCGCTTGGCTGAGGCAATTCTTTTTTCTGTGAAGCCGCACCACAAGCTGATGTAGCAGGCTGCAACAGCGATTAAATGCCTGGAATCTGCTTCCAGCGCGCGATTTTCATGGCTGGTAAATGGCAGCGTTGCGCTCTCCAATAGCGAAAAAGGAGAGCGAAGATGAAAGGATGCCTGAGTCTATTGTGTTGCTTATTCAGCATCGGTTGCTGGGCCGAAGCGCTCTGCCCGAACTGGTCGCCGGTGCGCGCGGGGCAGGAAATCGCACAGCTGCAAACCCAGCTACGGCAGTGGGATGACGCGTATTACCGGCAGGGCACTAATCTGGTGACCGATGCCGATTACGACAGCCTGCAACAGCGATTACAGCAGTGGCAGCGCTGTTTCACGCCGGCGCAAGCCACCTACGATGCACAACTCACCACCGATGGCAGCACACATCATCCGGTGGCGCATACCGGCGTGCGCAAACTGCGCGATAAGCTGGCGGTGGCGTACTGGATGCAGGACAAATCTGCGCTATGGCTGCAGCCGAAAGTCGATGGTGTTGCCGTCACCTTGGTGTATCGACAGGGTAAGTTGGCCTCATTGATCAGCCGCGGCGATGGTTTGCGTGGCGAAGAGTGGCTGGCCAAATCCGCACATATTCCCTCCATCCCGCAGCAACTGAATACCTTGCGCGAGGAAGTGGTGCTGCAAGGTGAGCTGTTTCTGCAAATGACCGATCATCAACAGGCGCGTGACGGCGGCAAGAACGCGCGCGCTCAGGTGGCGGGAGCGATGATGCGCCACGACACTAGCCCGCTGCTTGAGCGCCTTGGCGTATTTATCTGGGCGTGGCCGGATGGACCCAATTCGCTGCCCGATCGTCTGGCGCAGCTCACACAATGGGGATTTGGGCTGGCGCAGAGCTGGAGCCGTCAGGTGAGTAATGAAGAGGAAGTTGCGGTGTGGCGCGATCGCTGGTTCCGCGAATCGCTGCCGTTTGTCACCGACGGCGTGGTAATCCATCAATCACCTTTCAGCGCAGGGCGCGACTGGCAGCCCGGTCAGGGCAGTTGGTCTGCGGCGTGGAAGTATCAACCGGCGGAAGTCAGCAGCGAAGTGCTGTCAGTGGATTTCAATGTAGGCCGCACGGGCAAGATCGCCGTGGTGCTGGATCTGATACCGGTGCAACTGGAGGACAAAACCGTGCGCCGGGTAAACATTGGTTCCCTCCGACGCTGGCGTGAACTGGATGTGATCGCGGGTGATGAGGTGACGCTCACGCTGGCGGGATTGGGCATTCCGCGACTGGAGCGGGTGATTTGGCGCGTGGCGCAGCGCGATTATCCAGCGTCGCCACAGGAGGGCGAATTCCACGGCTTAACCTGTCTGCACTTTAGCGCTGACTGCCGGGCGCAGTTTTTGTCTCGCCTCAGTTGGCTCAGCCAGAAATCGGTACTCGATATTGCGGGCGTACAGCGCAGCAGCTGGCAGCGCCTGCTGGATAGCGGCGCTATCACCCATCTTTTTTCCTGGCTGACACTGACGCCGGAGCAGATTGCGCAGGCCAATGGCATCACGCCAGCTCGCGCGCAACTTATCTGGCACCGCTTTAACCTGACGCGACAACAGCCGCTGCGGCGCTGGGTGAGTGCGCTTGGCTTACCGTTGCCGCGCGCGGCGTTACAGGCTTTACCTGATGCGCAGTGGTCGCAGTTGCTGACGCGAACGGCAGAAAGCTGGCAGCAATTGCCCGGTATCGGTAGCGTGCTGGCGCAGCGGATTGTGATGATGCTGCAGGATGCGCACCTGCAGCAGTTGATTCACTTTCTGCAGCAGCAGGCGATTCCTGCAACTGACTCAATGTTCAGGATGGGGATAGTTGAAGATCGGCAAACCGAGGCGGAATCGCAGCGCCAGCAAGCGGGCGAAAAAGCCGAAAAGTAGCGTGATGATCACCACCGCTTCATGCGCCAACGGCGTTTTAAGTAACAGGATGTACATCCAGCCTGAGGCGAAAGCGATCCCTGCATACAGCTCTTTCTGGAACACCAATGGAATGCGGTTGCAGAACATATCGCGCAGCACCCCGCCGAATACGCCGGTGATGACGGCGGCGATGGCGGCGATGATGGAAGCGTGCCCGCTATCCAGCGCGACCTGAGCACCAATAATGGAAAACACCACTAAACCCAGCGCATCCAGCACCAGAAACACTTTGCGCAGGTGCGTCATCAGCGGGGCGACAAAGGTGGTCACAACCGCAGCTGCAGCAACGATCATGATGTACTCCGGGTTCTTAACCCAGCTGAGTGGATAGTGGCCCAGCAGAATGTCACGCACTGAACCGCCGCCAATGGCAGTGACCGAGGCGATGATAATCACGCCGAACAGGTCCATTTTACGACGTCCTGCCGCCAGCGCCCCGGTCATGGCTTCGGCTGTAATACCAATAATATAGAGAACGGTTAATAACATAGAGCACTCCAGTAAATTGGCGGCAAGGCTAAAGATTTCCCAGAGTGTAGACCACTGAGATTTTCTAAATAAAGCGTCATCGGATTAGGCATTTTGATGGCGTGCATGCTAACAGGCTTAGCGTGCGGGATAAATCGGCAGTTAATGACCTTTTCGCATAAGTATAAATGATGCGAAGAGGGGGCTGATCTTATCTTCTTAAGTTCCATCCAGTTTGTGTCGTACGTGATTACTGGCAAATAAACCAGGCTTTCCGCTCTCAGGCATCACGCGTAGCAACTATTGGACAGGCATGAAAACTCGTAACGAAGACATTCTCTTTTTCTCCTCTGACAAACTGGCGGCGCTGGGGCTGGAGAGTCTTTTGTCCACGTTACCCGTTGCGTGTCAGCTGCATGAGCTGTGGTCTCTCAGCACGGTCATGGCGAAGTGCGAAAAGATGAAACCGCGTTTGCTGGTATGTATCTTTCATGAAAATATGCCGCTAACCGGCACCTTAAAAGTGCTCTACGCCTTACAGCAGCAGTTTCCCGCGATGCAAATCGTGGTGCTCACGCGGCGTTTGTTACCGCTGATGCATGCGCTCAGTCGTTACCTGCCTTCGCTCACGGTGTTGGACTTAAAATCCTCGCGTCAGATGCTTTCCAGCCGTCTTCTCACCAGCATCAATACTAATGCCCAGATTCAGTTAGTAGAAGGTGCGGATATTCTTTTGCCAGACAGGCAATTACGGGTGCTACTGATGATGGCGTGGGGTTACAGCATTGAGCACATCGGCATTCGCCTGGGCATCAGTCATAAAACAGTGAATGCACACAAACTCAATGCACTGGCGCGACTGCAGGTCAAAAGCAAGAATGATATGGCCGATCTCTACATGGTGATTGATGAGTTACGCATGATAGTGAGTTGGCTGCGCTTGCAGCGTAACGGCAAGTTAAGTGAACTCAGTTTTCAGTCACTGGAAGAGTTACTGGAAGCCTAAAAAGAAAAAAGCGTGCTGGCGACCAGCACGCGAACGCATCTTCTCAGATGCCCAGAGCCCACCATACAGACTTGTTTTTATTATCCGTTTCTTGCTCGCACGTTAGCGAAACTTTTCAGGCTAAAACGGTACTCTGGCTGGAACCAGGAGCGACCGTAGTAGCAGTAGATCAGCATTCTGATGGATACCATGGCGAGGTAGCCCCAGATGGCGCATAGCACTGAAGGCGTCAGCCACACGGTAAACAGTGTGACGCTTAATCCCACCAGTACAGAAGATGTTTCCGCAAAAGCGATGCGCGAAAATTGGTTTTCCCGCTGTAATATGGCGCGATAATGTTGTCCCTGCGGAATAATAATGAAGATGACCGAAATCATTTCCAGCATTATTGCCATTTCGGGTTGATTCATTATTCGGCTGGAAATATCGCTGCCAATAAACAGCGCGGCAAAAATAGCGAGTCCGCTTAACACATTCCCCCAATACAATATTGAGAGATCGCTATTGTTCAGGTTGTTACTTCTGATAATGGCATTGCCAAATCCGCGATCGGCCAGTGTGTCAATAATCAATAACATCACAATAGCAATGGCGAGTAAATTTAACTCGTTTGCCTGGAGTATTTGTGCCAGAAGTGAAAGTTGTAAAACACCAATGCCGACGATTTTAATCGATGACAAAATTGACCATTTAGCGTTGGTCAGATTTTTTTCTCTTATCGCCATATTCTGCTCATTATGGTACATGTACCAGTGCAATTAAGGGTTTACCCTGGCCGCAGGCCAAAGCACAGCTTACATCAATGCAGCGCTTCCTGACGCAGCCCTGATATACCTTTCAGGTTTTGCCACGTAAAAATGCGTTCAATTAAATGATGTTCTGAAATTATTAAGATGCCCCTGGCGCTTAATGGTGTTGTTGTCTTATTGGTATCTCCTCCTGTGCGGAGGAAATCCGTAAGATCATTATAAAATCCCTTTGAGTTTATATATTCCCCGGCCAGCATCCGGCTGGCAATCTCAACAAATTCTTTTTCTGATAACAAAGGATAGGTTGAGCGATCCATGTTATTTCCCTGCTGTTGTTATTATGGTTACTGCTGTGTGTGAAATGAGTTATACCGTGTTTTAATTAATTTAACACCATCAGAAAACTCCTATAAATAGACCGCAGGAATAAATGGTTTCAGAATTTGCATCAGAATATATAAGGCGGGTGATTTATTATTTATTAGTGCTTTTCTTCATTCCATACGGGTGAACGAATCGGTGATAAAGCAAAACAGAAAAAACTTTGATAAATCAGAGGCACTCAGCATTTTTCTGCACATCCTCACCAGGAATTTTCCTGTTGAGGATGCTTAAGCCAGACTGGTGATTAACAGATAAATACGTGAAGGTTTGAGCAAAACAGTTAAACGCTACTGTGCAAAAAAGTAACCGATTTTTATTGATTGATTCCAGCATGCGTTAAAGAGGCGAACTCTGCATAATTCATTGATTCTAATGAGTTAACAGATGAAGAAGCTGTTCCAGGTCGCGTTTTACCCATGCAACATCTTCGGCAAACTTCTCGTCAGACATGAATGGTTGACGGTAAACCACCATCACGACTTCCGCGCCTTGCTCATTAGCAATCACCCGCATCGGCATATAAATCTCTTTACCGGTTCCGGTATCAATCCAGTGATCCATCACGCCAAAGGGATTGTGTGGGGTAAAGCGAATCTTAACCGTTCCCTCGGGACCTTTGGCTTTCCAGCTGTTCCCTTCCTGCGTCAGCGTACTGGCGCTCAGTCCGCTGGCCCATTTGGCAAAGCATTCTGGTTTCCAGATGGTTTCATACAAATCTAACCAATTGCGTGGAACCGTTAATGTGACGGTTTGAGATGGCAGCATGGAACCTCCTGATGTGATACAGCCATTAAAGCACGCTGATACCGGGCTGCAAACGGCCCGGTCATGGAAGTGTGGGTCAGCAGCGGTTTCCGTGAAAACGCTGTAATCAGATAAACTTGCCGCGTCCCTGAATATCCTGCTCTTCACCCACACCATCAGCATGGCGCAGCACGAAGCGATCGGACTGCGCAACCACCGCGCAGCTGTGGTTAGGGAAGATGCGCAGCAGCGCGCCAACGGTGGGCGCCTGATCTGCGTACTGCAGGAAACCATGCTCTTCTGACAGCTTCAACACTTCATAATGATTGCCTTGCTCGTCCACGGCGATACCAAATCCGCTGGCATTGGTGCCGTGCGGCCCTTTGTCAGAGCTGAGCATTTTGGAACCGGCATCAATAATGGCGAAGTGCGGATTGACCGCCACCACGCGTGTCACCACGCTCAGCGCCAACGCATCTGGTGTGCAGAGACCCAAACGCCAGGCGGTGAGATCGAGCAGCGCGTAATTGCCGGGGCGGATTTCATCGCTGCCCTGCGCGACGGGTGCCGCCAATGCCGTTGGCGTTGAACCGACCGAAATCGGGCAGTGCGCAAAACCAGCGGCAATCAGGCGCTGCTGCAGATCACGCATCAATGCGATTTCCTGCAGGGCAACTGCGGCAATCGCTGCGGCGTTACCTGCGCCATAAGCGTGACCGGCATGAGAAACCAGCCCGGCAAACGTGAGGCCCGTATCCTGAATCTGTTGCGCCAGCGTAACGGCGGCATCGCCGTGCGGATCAACACCGATGCGATGTAATCCCACATCAACCTTGATGGCTAACGCCAGCTGGCAATCGGGCTGGCGCTGATGTGCAGCCGCTATTGCTGCCACGCCATGCGCGCAATCCGCAATGCAGGTAATGCGCGCCTGATGTTGTGCGGCTACCGCCAAAAGTTCTTTCAGCGTATCGGCATGCACAATTGGGTAAGCCAGCAGCAGATCGCGTTCCCCACCGAGAATAAAAGCGATGCCTTCACTCGGTTTAGATACGGTAATGCCGCGCGCGCCGAGCATGCGCTGTTGCTCAGCAATCCAGACGCTTTTATGGGTTTTGATATGAGGACGTAACGTGACGCCAGCGGCATCGGCTTTTTGCTGCATCTGTTGCAGGTTGCGTTGCAGGCGCGCTGCATCAATTTCGAGGTAAGGTGTTAGTCGGTCGGCAATCAGAGGCCGCAACCAGCCAGCCTCAATATTCTGTTCCATCATAATAGTCCGCAGGTGATTACACAGTGCGGACTATGATTCATCAATGTACGGCAGAATGCCAGCCGACAAAATCGGCACATTGCTGCGTAGGGTCGCTATTCATGGCGACCTTTTCAAACCTTAGAGCTGCCGCTCTGGAATCCGCCGCCCAAATCCTCAATCAAAACCACCGCGAGGTTAATCTGCTGCGCCTTCAGCGCCACCAGTTTCTGGTCGGATTCAATCAGCTGATTTTGGATTGTCAGCACATCAAGATAAGGACGCAGGCCCGCTGCGTATTCACGATGCAAATCATCCCACGCGCTGTGAATCAGCTGGTTAGCGCTCTCTTGCTGCGCCAGCTGACCCTGAATCGACTGCAATTGCGTGATGGTGTCGCTGATATTGCCCAGTGAACCGATCAGCAACTTGTTGTACTGCGCCACCGCCAGATCGTAATCGGCGTCGCTCTCTGCTAAATCGGCGCGACGTTTGCCCGCGTCAAAGATTGGCAATGACAAACTCGGCCCGACATTAAAGAAGCGGCTTGGCGCACCAAGGAAGGCATCGCCGAGCAGTGATTTGGTGCCAGCTTCGGCCACCAGATTGATGTTGGGGTAGAACTCGGTTTTGCTGGCGGCGATCTGTTTCGATGCCGCTTCAACGCGCCAGCGCGCGGCCACCACATCTGGACGACGACCCAGCAGTTCGGCCGGAATGGCGTTTGGCAGCATGGCGGCGACCGGCACATTCATCTGCGCCGGTTTTAGCTGGTGCCAGTAATCCGGGCCTTTACCTATGAGGGTTGAAAGCTGAATACCGGCATCGGTGATTTGCTGTTTAGCTTGCGTCAAATCGGCTTGCGCGCTTTTCTGCTGTGACAGCGCCTGCTTATATTGATAATCGGAAGTGAGCCCGGCGCTGACATATTGCTGCTGAATTTTGGCGATACCCGCCGCACGCTCGGCATTCTGCTGCGCCAGTTCGGCATTATTCCAGGCAAGATTAAGGTTGTTCCATGCTCGCGTTACGTTCGCGGCCAATGTTAACTGGCTGGCCTGACGATCCAGCTCGCTGGCGCGTGCTTGCCCCAACGCAGCCTCAGCGGCATCTTTTTTGCCGCCCCACAAATCGAAGGTGTAGCTCAAGCCAACGTTAGCGGTACGCAGCGTGCTGTAGCTTTTCCCCTCCAGCAGCGGATCATCCACTTTCGCCACGCGCGAGCGCGTCATGCCCGCGTTGAGATCGACATCCGGATAGCGCTCAGCATCGGCCGCAATCACCTGCGCATTGGCTTTATCCGCCTGCGCGTTGACCATCTGCATATCCGGGCTGGCAGCCATCGCATCATTAATCAGTCGATTGAGTTGAGCATCGTTAAAACTTTGCCACCATTCGCTCTTCGGCCAGTTGGCGGCGCTGAAATGCGCATCTTTCAGGGATTGATTGGCTTGCAGAGCGTTGGCATCAAGCAGCGTGTTTTTGGGGTCTAAGCCGTGTGGATTGGCACAACTGGCCAGCAGCGCAGTGGCAACGGCCAGCGCGAGAAATTTGCAGTGAAAGTGCTGTGTCATGGTTCTGGTCAAAGAGAGGAGAAGGCGACCATTACAAGAGGCGGGGCAGATTTTGACAAACCTGTTTTTCGTTAAGAATGGTTGTTAAATGTGAGCAGAGAAAATGAGCAGCAGGCGAAAACCTGCTGCATCAAGAGATTAGATATAGAGAGACGCTTCACCCGGCGGACGGGTTTTAAAGCGACGGTGCAGCCACAGATATTGGTCGGGCGCGCGCAGAATTTCATTCTCAATCACGCGATTCATGTAAGCAGCGGCGGCGGCTTCATCTTCATACGGATAATTTTCCAGTTCAGGCTGAATGATCAGCTGATAACCGCTCTTATCCTGATTACGAATCAACACGATGGTCAACATCGCCGGTTTTGCCAGGCGAGACAGAACATAGGTGCCGTTGGTGGTCGCCGCTTGTTTAACCGCAAAAAGTGGGGCAAATACGCTGCCTTTCGGGCCGTAATCCTGATCCGGTGCGAACCAAACCGCTTCGCCTTTTTTCAGCGCCTGCACCATGCCGCGCAAATCGCGACGGTCAATCATCGCTTTATTTGAACGCATGCGACCTTTGGTTTGTGCCCACTCCATCGCCTGATTATTGTGCGGACGATACATCGCCATCATCGGCTGGCATAACCCGGTAATGCGGCCGCCCAGCTCCAGCGACATAAAGTGCACACCTATCACCATCACACCGCGCTGGTGGCTTTGCGCGTGCTGCAGGTTTTCCAGACCATGCACTTCGAAGTAACGACGCACGCGTGCATCGGACCAGAACCAGGCAATGCCGGTTTCTGCCAGCGCCATGCCCAGCGATTCGAAGTTGCCGGCGATCATCGCCTCGATCTTCTCTTCCTTAATATTGGGGAAGCACAGCTCGATGTTGCGGCGGGTGATGCGTTCGCGGCGTTTCAGGAAGTGACGCGACAATTTGCCAGCGCCAGCACCCAGCCGGATCAGAATGGGGTAAGGAATTTGCACCAGCAGCCACAGCACACCTAGCCCAAACCAGGTAAACCAATAGCGGGGATGCAGAAGTTTGGAACGGAACTGCCTGGATTTCGTCATAACGCCTTCATGTCGGGAGAAAATGTATCGCACAAAGAAGAGAGTCCATGAGTTCCTGGCGGTACAACTGTTCTAATTACGACCAGTAGATTAACAAATAGTGCCGTCAAAGAAACGCGATCTCCACAATCTTTAAGATTAAGAGAAATGATTGATGAAACGACTTTTAGCATGTTAATGGCGGTCAGAATAATTTTGCTGTTTACTTACAGAGGGTTAATTACGGGGAATATTCTGGTTTGCTGTCTATGCTTGCTCGCTTAACATCACATTAGAAATGTTTTTTTATCATTGCTGACAATTCACTAACGCTAGCGGCGGAAAACATACGCTAACCGGTTATGGCTGATTATCTACCAGAGCGGGTTTGCTATCAATCGTTCAAGCAGCAAAGCCCGCTACGTCGCGGGCTTTGTGAAAGCTAAACTATTCGATGTTCTGAATCTGTTCACGCATTTGTTCAATTAACACTTTCAGCTCAATCGCTGATGTGGTGATCTCGGCATTAATCGATTTCGAAGCCAGCGTGTTCGACTCGCGGTTGAATTCCTGCATCATAAAGTCGAGGCGGCGGCCAACGGCTTCTTTCTTTTTCAGGATGTTGTAGGTCTCTTTAACGTGCGCATCCAGACGATCCAGCTCTTCCGAAACATCGGTGCGCTGCGCCATCATCACCAGCTCTTGCTCGAGGCGATTATTTTCCAGCTGCACTTCGGCTTCTTCCAGCTTGGTGACCAGACGCTCGCGCTGCCATTTGATCACTTCTGGCATCTGCGCGCGCACTTTGCTGACTTCGTGCGATACGCCTTCCAGACGCTGTTCAATCATCGCTTTCAGCGCGGTGCCTTCGCTTTCACGCGCTTCGATAAAGTCATCTAATGCGCCATCCAGCGCCACCAGCAGTTCGGCGTTGATGGCGTCGAGATCCTGCTCTTGCGCGGACATCACGCCCGGCCAGCGCAGGATATCCAGCGGATTAATCGCGCCTTCATCACTCTGCATCTTCACCCAGTTGGCGGCCTGCACCAGCTGTTTGGCCAGCGATTCATTCAGCTGCAGTTCGCCTTGCGCGCTGGCATCGGCGTCATAACGCAGGTTGCATTCGATTTTACCGCGCGTCAGGCGATTGCGGATGCGCTCACGAATTACCGGCTCCAGGCCACGAAATTGCTCTGGCAGACGGATGTAGGTTTCCAGATAGCGCTGGTTAACCGAACGGATTTCCCAGGCAGCGCTGCCCCAGTGGCCTTTGGCTTCGCGGCGGGCGTAAGCGGTCATACTGCGGATCATAATCGTCTTCTCTTTTTCAGAAATGTTGGGTGAAGTATAGCGAGGCAGCCTCGACGCTAACAGGCATAAGCGCACTTAAGCTTGAATAACAAAAAATTACCCCTTTTGCTGACAGACACTTATGCTTAGCGCTGGTTCGCTTAAAAGGATGAAGTGATGTTCCGCTCTCTGGCTCTTCCTGCTTTATTGACCTTACTGCTCGCTGGCTGTCAGGCTCCGTCGACAAAAATGCATCAGATCCCGCCCAACACCGCGCCGGTTGCGGTATGCGGTTCTGGTGAGGTGATGATGCAAACCACGTTGTGGTTTGGCATGAACAAGCCGAAAGGTGGCATCGTCAGCAGCAGCGAATGGCAGCAGTTTGTCGATAACGATGTGACGCCGCGTTTCAAAGACGGTTTATCGGTATATGACGCCAAAGGGCAGTGGCTGGGCGAGAACGGCAAGCTGGCGCGGGAAAACAGCAAAGCGCTGATGCTGATTCACAATCCGGATGTGGCGAGTTCTGACAGCATCAACAAACTTCGTGATGTGTATAAACAGCGCTTCGAGCAGGAATCGGTGATGCGGGTTGATTCACTGGTGTGCGTGGCGTTTTAAAAAATGGCGGCCATGCAGCCTAATGCCGCTCAGTTAAGCATTAGTTTGAATATGTATGAAGGTGCGCATGAAGGTATGAC
>NZ_JACAPA010000167.1:0-319 GCF_013385945.1 Pantoea sp. B9002 | reverse complement strand
AGATGACCAGGAAGCCGACCAGGAAAATCCATTCGAAACCACCGCCCATCGGACCTGCGGCGGCAGGTGCAGCGGTGTCCGCCAGGGCGGAAGAGATGAAAAAGCTCATGTAGCACTCCAGTTGCAAAATTGATTCTAAGGTCTGAAAACTCAGTCCAAAGGCGGCACGGGAAGCCCGCGCTTGGCGTAGAAGGCATCGACAAAGGCGGCCAATGTACCCTGTTGAATAGCCTCGCGCAAACCAGCCATAAGCAGTTGGTAATGGCGCAAATTGTGGATGGTATTCAACATACTCCCCAGCATTTCGCCGCACTTGTCC
>NZ_JACAPA010000166.1:0-379 GCF_013385945.1 Pantoea sp. B9002 | reverse complement strand
GGGATTGGAAGTGTTGGTGCAACTGGTGATTGCAGCCAGAACCACCGAACCATTGTCCAGGCCGGCAGGAAGGTGGGCAGCAGGTGCCTTTTGCCCCAGCACGATGCGCTGATGCGGCTGCTTGGGCCCTGCAATCGAACGTGCGACAGCGCTCAGGTTGAGCGTGACCACACGGTTGTACTCGGCCTCGGCAAGGCTGTCATGCCAAAGGCCCTGGGCACGTGCATAGGCTTCCGTGAGAGCGGAAATCCGGCCACCGCGCCCGGTCATACGCAGGTAATGCAGCGTACGGTCATCAATGGCAAACATCGCCGCCGTCGCACCGAACTCCGGCGCCATGTTCGACAAGGTTCCACGGTCAGCCAGGGACAGCTGAGAT
>NZ_JACAPA010000165.1:0-441 GCF_013385945.1 Pantoea sp. B9002 | reverse complement strand
ACGATCTCGCCCCTGCGCACGGCTTGCAGTGCGTCGTCCAGGGACAGTTCCAGTACCTCCAGGTCCTCGCCTTCGGCCTCCAGGCCGCCACCGTGGCTGACCTTGCTGGCGCCATCGTATTCGCCGAGGAAGAAATGCAGCTTCTCGGTCACTGAGCCGGGGCTCATGAAGGCCTCGAAGATCTTCTGTACGTTCTGTACTCGGTAGCCGGTTTCTTCCTCGGCTTCGGCGCGGATGCGGTCCTCGGGCGAGGCGTTTTCCAGCAGACCGGCGGCGGCTTCCACCAGCATGCCGTCGTGGCCGTTGACGAATACCGGGAAACGGAGCTGCCGGGTCAGCACCACGGTCTGTTTTTCCCGGTTGAACAGCAGGATGGTCGCGCCATTGCCCCGGTCGTAGGTCTCGCGGCTCTGCCGTTGCCAGGTGCCGTCGCTGCGCAGG
>NZ_JACAPA010000164.1:0-362 GCF_013385945.1 Pantoea sp. B9002 | reverse complement strand
CCTCGATAAACTCGAAGTCGGCGTCGTTCAGTGGCTGGTCGTGCATGGCGGGTCCCTGGAGTGTCGGGCGCGGTAAAGCCTGCGCCGCGCTGGAAAAAGGCGCGCAGGATGGCGCTTTCGGCGGAATTTATCCAGCACCGGAGACGGGGACTTTGCCGCTGAGGGGCCGCCTGGATCAGCTATAGGCAGTCCGGTAGGCAAAAATACCCGGCGTGCCTCCTGTCATGACGAACAGGATATTGCTGCCTGGCGGATACTCACCCGCCGCGACCGAGTGCAGTAGTCCGGCCAATGCCTTGCCACCATAGACCGGGTCGATCAACAGGCCTTCCTGAGTCGCCAGCGTCCGGGTTGCCACCTGC
>NZ_JACAPA010000163.1:0-458 GCF_013385945.1 Pantoea sp. B9002 | reverse complement strand
CGGAAACGGTAGAAGCAAAACATTCGCAGGTTTTCCCATGAAGCACTCCTTGGGGCGGGATAAACCTCACCCGTAGGGCAAGGAATCCCTAGGGATGGATGTCAGGTTGAAACGGGGTTCAGGCGACGCGCAGGGCACCCAAGAGCGTCAATGACACCGCTGGACGACGCTCAGCACAGTCGTGCTGCACAAGCCGCGGCAGGGTGTTGGCAGAGGAAAACCTGGACCTGGGAATGAGGGCTGATGAACAGCGAGCATCACAGGATGCAGGCGTTCGAGTCAGCAGTTCAGCATGAGCACTGACGGCGTGAAGAAGGAGCCGGTGAGGCTCTATGCAACAAGGATGGGGCATGGTGACTCTCGTGGTTCATGAAGCGGAACGCGGAGAACACTTCGCCCGGCGGGGGAGTTCCCCGCGTGGGTAGGTACAGCAGAGGGTATTAGGTGAGGTACCTAAA
>NZ_JACAPA010000162.1:0-374 GCF_013385945.1 Pantoea sp. B9002 | reverse complement strand
CGTCCGGCAGCGTGGTCGCGCTGATCGATGAAGTGGCCAGCGCCACGCATAAGGTCGAAAGCATGCAACAGGATGCCCAGCGCATCACCGAGATCCTCGGCGTGATTGGCGCTATCGCCGGGCAGACCAACCTGCTGGCGCTGAACGCGGCCATCGAAGCGGCACGCGCCGGGGAACAGGGTCGTGGTTTCGCGGTGGTGGCCGATGAAGTCCGCGCCCTCGCCGCCCGGACCCAGGCCAGCACCTCGGAAATCAATGAAATGCTGACCCGCCTGACCCAGGGCGTCAGTTCCTCGGTGGCGGCCATGGAAAACACCCAGGCCAGTTGCCAGTCCGCCGCCGATGCCACCGCACGGGTCAACTCGGGGCTGGAT
>NZ_JACAPA010000161.1:0-434 GCF_013385945.1 Pantoea sp. B9002 | reverse complement strand
GTTTTCAACGATGTTCTCAGGCTTGCCTTTGATCTTTTCTTCGTTGAGGGTCAGGAAAACGCCTTTTTCGCGTTCGATAGCCTCAGGCGAAACCTGCGATGGCAGCAGGAATTCAGGGTTGGTTGCCGCGACGTGCATGGCAACGTCCTTGGCCAACTCTTCGTTGCCGCCCTGCAGGGCCACGACCACACCGATCTTGTTGCCGTGCAGGTAGGCACCGACCACATCACCTTCGATACGAGCCAGGCGACGGATGTTGACGTTTTCGCCAACCTTGGCAACCAGGGCTTCGCGAGCAGTTTCCTGAGCGGCGATCAGCGGAGCTGCGTCGGTCAGTTTGTCAGCGAAGGCTTTTTCGACGCTGGCAGCGACGAAGTTCTTGAAGTCGTCTTGCAGAGCCAGGAAGTCGGTCTGCGAGTTCACTTCCAGGATCA
>NZ_JACAPA010000018.1:0-35493 GCF_013385945.1 Pantoea sp. B9002 | reverse complement strand
GGTCGCCATTTATGGCGACCAGGTGCGCATGAATGCGCACCCTACGAAAACCCTGCCAAATGCTTTAATGCCTTGGAATATCAAACGACTCACTCGCTTTGCCGGTTGACGTGCTCTCCGGCAAATCTGCTTCGACGTTAAATTTACGCAGCACCAGCGCATGAATCTTCTCAAGCGACACGCCCGCAGTTTCTGGCAGATAACGGAAGGTAAAGAAGTACATACCCAGCGAGAAGATTGCGAACAGCAACAGCGGGAAGCCACCGTGGAACATATCCAGCAGCATCGGGCTGCTGTTCATGATCGGGAAGGTGCTGCTGATAACAAAGTTGGCCATCGACATTGCACAGATGGAAATCCCCACGCAAATCGAACGAATCTCGGTTGGGAACACTTCGCCCAGCACAGTCCAGACGATCTGGCCCCACGTCATACCGAAGAAAATCATATAAGCGAACAGGCCAATAACCGCCAGCATGCCCGGCAAGTGGTAATAGAAGGCGATGAAGGAGTAAGTCAGGCACACGCAAGAGGTGATCGCGCCCAGCAGCAGCAGCTTACGACGTCCGACTTTATCGATCAGCATCATCCCCGCCAGCACGCCAATAAACTGACAAATCGACAGCCAGAAGGTTTGCAGCAGCGCCGAATCAGTGCTGCCCGCGACGTTTTTCAGCAAGGTTGGCCCAAAGTACTGAATCACGTTGATGCCGCTGATCTGGTTACCCACCGCCAAACCGATACCGACAATCAGCAATGGAATGGTGGTTTTATCCAGACGCAGACGCGATTTGTGCTGATGCGCGGTTTTATCAGAAAACGAATGTTTGATTTCGTTGAACACGCTCTCGGCATGCTCGCGGTTAGAGATTTTGGTCAGTGTATCCAGCGCTTCATCGTACTTGCCTTTCAGCACGTTCCAGCGCGGTGACTCCGGGATAAAAGCGATGAACAAGATAAACAGCGCGCACGGCACCAGCGCAGTGGCGAGGATGTAGCGCCAGCCCATATTGATCATCACGTCAGGCAAGGTGGATTTGGTGATGAAGTAGTTGGTCAGCAACACCACCGATTGTCCGCCGACGCAGCACACCGCATAGAGCGCGGTAGTACGGCCACGAAACTTCGAAGGCGACAGCTCCGCCAGATAGATAGGCGAAATCACCGACGCCAGGCCAATCGCCAAGCCGCCAATCATGCGGAAGATGACGAACACGGTGAAGTTATGCGCCAGCGCCGTCCCGATCACCGAAACGGTAAACAGCAGAGCGGTGATGGCGAGGGATTTTTTACGTCCCAGCTTGTCGCTGAGGCGCGGTGCCATAAAGCAGCCGATCAAACTGCCGAGCAGGATATTGGAAACGGCCCAGCCGGTTTCAGCAGGCGTTAACTGGAAATATTCACTTAAGGGTTCGATTGCCCCGGAGATAATGGAAGAGTCATATCCCATCAGCAGACCGCCGAATGCCGCGACAGTACAGCAGAGAATGACATACTTCATGTTGTAGCGTTTTTGCCTGGTATCCATTGTTATAGCCCCTTGTCTCTACGGCCTGAACGTTGCTTGTCCAGAAAGAGGGTGGTGTAGGTTTAGATGTTCAACTTTTATTCACGCGAGGTCTTCGTGTTGGAATATATGTTCTAAATGATGTTTTTTGGATCATTTTTTCCGAAAAGTGTGAAGAGGGTTGCGAAATTTGCTGGATAAGTCGTCAGGGGCATGTTTATAGCCTAATGAAATGATAGGTTTTTCATCAATTCACTTTGTATGGACATTGCAAACTTTGCTTTTTATTGGAATTTTCATTCTGTTATGCAAGCTGATTTGCCGATTTTATTTCACCCGACTGAGCGCACGGGCGCGTTTCATTTTTTAACAGGCAACGGGCATAATACGTTGATTCTCAGCCCCTCTTTGCGGACGCCGTAATGAAAACGCAGCGCATCACTCTGGACGATATTGCTACCCTGGCGGGCGTCACCAAAATGACGGTAAGTCGCTATCTGCGCACGCCGGAAAAGGTCAAAACGGAAACGGCGGAGAAAATCGCCAGCGTGATTGCCGAAATTGGCTACGTCGCGGATAGCGAAAATGTCGCAGCGACCAAACAGAATCCACCGCGCATCGGCGTGTTAATCCCTTCTTTTAATAATCAAATCTTTGCCGATCTGCTGGCGGGCATTGAATCGGTGACCAGCGCGCACGGTTATCAAACGCTGGTGGTCAATTACGACTACAACGCCCAGCGTGAAGAGGAGCAGATCGCCACGGTGCTGGCCTTTAACATCAAAGGGCTGATTCTGACCGAATCCGTGCACACCGTGCGCGCAGAAAAATACCTAAACGCCGCCAACATTCCGGTGGCGGAAGTGATGGGGCTGACCGAGGCGCGCGGACGCATCAATGTTGGCTTCGACAACTATCGCGCCGGCTACGATATGACGGCGATGCTGCTGGCCAGCGGCAAACAGCGCGTTATCTACTTTGGTTCGATGTCCGATCGCCGTGATGAGCAACGCTACGCCGGTTATCGCGATGCGGTTGAAGCGGCCGGTTTGCCTGCGGGGCGGATTGTGCCGAACAAGGTCTCTTCGGTATCGATTGGCACCGGCATGATGACGCTGGCGCGCCAGCTCTATCCGGAGATGGATGCGATTCTCTGCACCAATGACGATCTGGCGGTTGGCGTGCTGCAGGAGTGTCAGGCGGCGCGCATTGCCGTGCCGCAAGCGATGGCGATTGCCGGTTTTCACGGTCTGGAAATCGGTCAGGCGACCACGCCACGCTTAGCCAGCGTCATCACGCCGCGCTTTGAGATGGGAAAAGTGGCGACGGAGATCATCCTGAAAAAGATCAACCAGCAGCCCACCATCGAGCAGGTCGACCTGCATTATCGCCTCTCAATGGGCGCGACCATTTAAATCACTGCGCATAGCGCAGATGAAGCAGTGGAAAAGGATTTCCCTGACCATCCAGCGGCGAGCGGCCGGTGATAACAAATCCCTGATGCTGATAGAAACCTAGCGCCTGCGGATTCTGCTCGTTCACATCCAGTTCGGTGACATTCAGTTGTTCGATGGCGAAGCGCAGTAGCTGTTTGCCTATGCCAAGACCAAACACTTGCGGCGCGACAAACAGCATCTCCAGCCGATTATCCGCTACGCCGAGAAAACCGACGATGTTCTGTTGTTCATCGCGATAAACACGCAGCTCAACCATCGGCAAATATTGCTCGCGCACCAACGGGCGCAGAGCGCGGATATCCGCATCTTGCAGGAAATGATGCGTCGCCCGCACCGAGGCTTCCCACACAGTGGTGATCGCCTCGAAATCGCTCTCCTGCGCGGGGTAAATTCCTTTCATGGTGTTCTCCTTGATATTTTCGTGTCATATCCGTAAACGCTGATTATTAAGCTTCTGACTCGATGATAGTGCGATAAATTGTTGCCACATCACTCCTTTGTTAGAGTGTGGTGAATTTTAGAGGAATGATTTATGCCGCGCGATAATCGCTTGTCCCGCTCGTTGCACGCACTGATACATCTGGATCGGCACGTTAAACGCGCCACTTCAGAAACGATGGCTAAAATGTTGGGCACTAACGCGGTGGTGGTGCGCAGGATGATGTCCGGCCTGCGTGATAAAGGGTATGTGGTGTCAGAAAAAGGGCACGGTGGTGGATGGGAGCTGCGTGTGGCGTTAACGGAAATATCCCTGCTGGATGTTTATCAGGCAATCGGCGCACCAGCGCTGTTTAGCATTGGTCCGGCTGCGGAGCCCTCGCCTTGTCTGGTTGAGCATTCCGTTGATGCGCAACTCGATCAAACACTTAGCGAAGCGGAAGCGTTGTTGTTGAAGCGCTTTAGCCAAATTACTGTTGCCGATATTAGCGACGATTATATGAGTAAAATGGCTAAACTTGGCCTTCCGTCCGATACCTTCCCTAAATGCAGTGAATAACCGATTTTTCCCGGTTATTCATCACATCGGTTAATCCTGTTTTTGTAAGGTGATTTGTGCTTCATGCTTCATGACGTGCGTAGTAATGGCCGCCTGGAAAACCTTAAACATCAAACCATTAATAAAGGTTGTAAGCGTGAGGGTGATAAATGCTGTCATCAGCCAGTCAGCGATTGCCATTCCGCTATGTAATAAATCAGGGTGATAAACCACCATGCCGAAAAATACCACCCAGTGGCTCATGCAATAGAAGCAATGAAACAAGTGACCCAATAACGCGTTCTTTTTAGCGGTCCATGCGCGTAATCCCGCGAATAGCTCAGTTTGGGTAATTGTCATGGAAATACTGGCCGATGCCAGTGCGATCGCCAGGCATATTGACAGGTTCGATATTAGTAAGCTGCTCATACATTCTCCTTTTCATCTCAAAGTATCGCTTCATGTAACTAACAGTATTACATGATGCGTGTAGCTACAAGATGCCGAAGAGTCCTATTTGTAGGAACAGGATTAAATTGGCGAGTTATCATTATTTATTGGCTTTTGACCGTCACATAGCCAGCTAACGTCTTCTTATAATGCTTGTCAGTTAATCGCTGAAACCGAAATTTCAGAGCGCACTGATCGTAGCGGCGCAATTCATTGCGCGATAAATCGCGCCGCTACGGGATGTGCGACGATTTATCGGTATCACGGTATTCATTTCGACATCAGGAGGAAAGATGGATATGCACGCCGCTTTTATGCAGCAACTGATGCTCTGGATTGAGGACAACATTGAGCAGAAACTCATTCTGGAAACCGTGGCGCGCCGCGCGGGGTATTCGCAGTGGCATCTGCAGCGGCTGTTTCGCAGTTACACCGGCGTTGCGCTGGGCACCTACATTCGCGAACGCAAGTTAACGGCTTCGGTGATTGCGCTGTTGAACAGCAATACGCCGCTGATGGATATCGCCATCAAATATGGCTTCGACTCGCAGCAAACTTACTGCCGCACCTTCCGCCGCATGTTCGATCTGCCGCCCGGCGCGTTCCGTCGCAAATATCAGCACAGTTTGCCGGACATTGACGGGCCTGCTAGTTTGCTGTTTTTGCATCCGCAGAGTCGGCTGGCGGCGTAAAGTATTTGCCGGGCGTTGAGCCAAACGCGCTGCGAAAAGCGCTGATGTAGCTGCTAACGCTGTCGAATCCGACCTGCCACGCCACTTGCTGCACACTTTTGCCTGCCGCTAATCCTTCCAGTGATTTGAGTAAACGTGAAACCTGGCGATAGCGCGTCAAACTCATGCCGACCGCGCTGGCCCAATGACGGCTCAGACTGCGCGGGCTGAGTCCCGCCCAGCGCGCCAGTTCGGGTCCGGTACGCGTATCGGAAGGATCGTCCATCAACAGGCGCGCAATCTGCAGCAAGCGCGGTTCTGCTGGCAGCGGTAACGTCAGCGGATGTTCGGTCGATTCATATAACTCATCCAGAAATACCTCGCACAGGCGATTGTAGCGCGCGCTGCCCCAGTGATCGGGCGACAAGGTTGCCAGTCTTTCCGCCAGCGGCTCCAGCACCGACGGACAGGAAAGCAGAACGGGATGATCCGGCAATGGCGCGGCCAGCGCGTCGTCCACCAATACCGTCCAGCCAAGCACCGGGCCCGGCCCGATGATTGCATGTTCAAAGTAGGGCGGAATCCAGCCAACCAGTCGCGGCGGATTGGCGAAAATACCGGACGGCGTTTTCACCGTCATCAATCCCTGCTTCAAACAGAAGAGTTGTCCCGCAGCGTGGCGATGGGTGAAGGTTTCACGGTCCAGCTGTTTCGCTAACGCAGCGGCAATCACTTTTGGCGCATCCGGCTCCAGCAGGCGCTGACGCAGCTCAGCCTGACGCGGATTACCGGAAAAAGTCAGAGTATCGGTTGGATGGATTAGCATGCCTGGCTCCACAAAGCGATGAAGGAGCAAAGTGGCGGAGATTGGTGGGGAAGTAAAGAGTGGGCGCGTATAAGTTGAGGAGTGAAAGGGCGGGATGCGGCCCAACGGCGATCATTTCGATTTCTTAGGGATTGTCTGCCACTGCAGTAGACTGGCAATATTGTTTTCACCTTCTGACTCTTTCAAACGACGCTGTTGCTCGGCGAATTCACCGTATTCAGCCTGCGTTTTTTCATCGGCCATCTTCTTACTGATTGAACCCGCACCTTGCAGCACATCACGATCGTTAAATTGCAAAAATTGATCGAGTTTGCTCTGCCAATCGCGAAGAAAAACCTGCTGGCGGCGGCGCGCCTGATCTTCGGCGAAATCCAGCCACATCGTGACCACACGATTAAGCTCGCTCACTTCGTCCTGAACCAGATAATTTTTAGCCACGGTGACATCGCTTCTGCGCACCTCTTCGCCTTTGAAACGGGTCAAACCCATATGAGGTTGGCTGGCGTTGGCGCGCAAATGAATCAGCTCGGCAGTGGTATAACCGGTACAAGCAAAGTGCAATTTGTTCTGAATGGTTTGAAAAAACTGCGTGGTCTCTTTGAGGGAAGGTTGATAGTCAGCCGCTAAGGCAAAAATCTCGCGAACGCGTAAATACATCCGACGCTCACTGGCGCGAATGTCGCGAATACGCTCCAGCATTTCATCGAAATAGTCAGGTACTGCGGATGAACCAACCGGCGGATTTTTCAGCCGCTCATCGTCCATCACAAATCCCTTAATCAAATATTCTTGCAGGGTTTGCGTTGCCCATTGGCGGAACTGAGTACCGCGAGCAGAGCGGACGCGATAACCGATGGCGAGAATCATTGGCAGGCTAAAGTATTGAACCTGATAATTTTTTCCATCGCTGGCAGTTGTTCGGTAAAACCGAACAACTGAATTTTCCAGTAGTTCACCCTCTTCGAAGATGTTTTTAATATGCCCACTGATGGTCGCTTTCGCTTTATCAAACAGCTCACATATCATGGCCTGAGAAAGCCACAGAGTTTCGTTTTCAAAGCGACATTCAACCCGCACTTTCCCATCTCCGCTCGCAAACATGACAAATTCGCCTGCTGGTGATGGTATGGATTGCTCCTCTGACATGTCGCCTCCGCTCTTATAGGATCTAGTGCACAGTATGCCAGAGAGACGCAATGAACCTCATTAGTCGATTGGCGATTATTTTATCAACTGCAGCGGAGCAGAATCGGTAAACGGTTAAGGTGCTCCACAATTACAACCTCATTAACAGCGTCTACAGTTAACCTATCCGCCTTCCTTCACTAAGCCTCTGACACCATGAGCCTTTCCCTGATGCATTACCTTCGCGCGCGTCTGCGTTTGCTGATTTCGATAGTGGCTGGCGTGGCCTGTTATTTCTTCCTGCCTGCGCATCTGGGCATGTTGCAGCGTCTGCTGATTGGCTGGAACGTGCTGGCATGGCTCTATCTCGCATTTCTGTGGCTGCGCATGTTAGGCACCGAAGCCAAAGATATTCCGCATATTGCGAAAATCGAGGATGAGAGCGCGACGCTGGTGTTGAGTATGGTGACGCTCACCTGCCTGGTCAGCATTCTGGCGATCCTGATGGAGCTCACCACGCTGAAGAGCCTGACGGGAACGCCGCGCGTTCTGCATCTGCTGCTGACAGCGGCAACCTTGGTGGTTTCCTGGGCGCTGCTTCCGACGTCATTCGCCATGCATTACGCGCATCATCACTATCTGCGTCGCAGCAAAGAAGTCACGCCGATGATCTTTCCTGAAAAGCCCGAACAGCCGGGATACTGGGATTTTCTCTACTTCTCTTTCACCATCGCAGTGGCTTCGCAAACCGCCGATGTGGCAACAGGCACCACGGATATGCGGCAAATCGCTCTGTTGCAGTCGGTGATTTCGTTCGTATTCAATCTGGCGATTTTGGGATTGTCGGTAAATGTGGGGGCGGGATTGTTGAGTTAGCTGAATGAAACAAAGAAGTGGCGGAAGATCACAGGAGTCATTGTTATCATTTAACAAGTTGAAATTTATAGATTTATTTTATTGTCCTTTTTCTGTCTATACATAAATCTATACACTTTTCTATTTCGTGATTGCGTTCTAAGAACCATTAAACACTTATCTAAGATGTGCAAAAAAGATTTTACTAATCATCCTTCACACTGTTCACTTATGTCTTTTTGTTAATAAAACTATGGGGTTAAGTAGTGAATGATCAGTGTAGAGCAATGTTTATCATTCATCTCTGGTGAAGTTTGTACATAAACAACCGGCTGTTGTCGGCGAAGGACAGTTACATCGCTGTGGGATCATTGCTCTTCACTAGCCAGTCGGTGCTGCTCTCTTCCGTGAAACCGAGATTGGTTGCAAACTATGCGTATCTTGACTTAGTGATGTCCGTACTCCCGCATTATGTTCTCAAGTAACAGGCCAAACGTCTTCATGCTAAACGGGTTCTTGTAGCCATTCGCTTCTTCATACAGTTCAGAAAGACGTGATAGAGGTAGCGCTTGGGCTGCAGCGGTTCGACACTAAGAACGCATTTATCTCCGGCATGGTAAACAGATAGCCGCAGAATTCGACTATTGGATCGGCATCGCGCTTGATATATGTGGCTTCATCTAAATTTTGCTAAAGCTGAAGCAAAACTCTTAATTAATGTAGCAAGCTGAAGTGCCAGCATAAGCTGGTGCATGTTAACGGCAAGCCCACCAATGACTTTTTCTTCAACTGCGCACCGTCCTCGTTTGCTGAGATGATTTCCGGGGAGTGCAGGATAGCCTTACGGCGCGTTACTCTGCCGCTGCCTTAGGAAGCGGTGTCTTTTTGAAATAACAACTGATCATAGCGGTTCGCCATGACCGTAAACAGCAAAGCGTGAATAATGCTGCGCTTCTTCAATTTGCTTCCGGGGGTGCGGCCCAGTCAATGTAAGAAACTGGCGCATGCGTTTTCTGCATTTCACCTTCTGCCTGCCTTATGTAATCGACTGTCCGCTATGTGCTGTGAGTTCAACGGGTCGATGCAACGCTATCCTTGATCATTGGCTGATTTAACGCCGTCAATTGAGGAGACACTGAACACCGCATATGTCGTTTTGAACTTTTGACTCTGATTTATCAGCATGACCTTGGCACATGGAATAGTTCCCTCTATTACACTGAAGAGTAATTACTCATCGATGAGGCCATCGGGGATGGATAAGCGTTCTGGCGGTCAACGACGTGCTTTTGATACGGCGATAGAATGGCAGGACCGTAATGATATGGTCAGGCAAGCGTTACACGTCAGCATTCCCTGGTTCACGTTTGTTAACATCAGCTTTGCTTTGATAATTTTGTTTCGCAATGTCCTCATTAGCGGTTTTGACCGTTCAATCAGCAATCAGGCAGAAATACTTCCTCTAATTAATGGCATTGCAGTCAGCATCATTGCTTTATCCTGCTTACTGGCCTTGTTGATCTACCGTCTTCCCGCCAGATTTACTACTGTAAGCCTTGGTTTGCTGCTGATTCTCAGTTTGATGTGGAGCTACTGTAGCTATCATTTCATCGTCTGGTGGCACTTGCCCTTTGCCTGGCCCCTCAGTGTGATTCTTATGCTCACCGCCCTGGCCGCGCTCTATTATCACCCAACGGCTCTTTTGTTCTTCCTCACCCCGTTATGGTTAACCGCTCTGCTGGCAAGCATGCAACTTAATCAGGGCATCAGCGTGCGATTTTTGCTGGTCTGGCTCATCCTCACCATCATTCTGATTTATGGCCGCTATATCCTGCAGCGCTGGTTTGATGAAGCCTGGCGACGTTATCAGGAGAACAGGATGCTCATCGCGCGACTTGATGTCATGGCGCATCAGGATGCACTCACCGGAACAGCAAACCGGCGATCTTTGGAAAACTATATGAAGGACGCTATCCACCAGACTTTGCCGTTTGCACTGATCATGCTCGATGTGGACTATTTCAAACGCTATAACGACCTTTATGGCCATCAGGCCGGAGATGATTGCCTGGCAAAAGTCGCCGATGTGATGAAATCGTCGGTTCGCACGCCCGCCGATCTGGTAGCACGCTACGGAGGGGAGGAGTTTGTGGTGGTGCTGCCAGCGGCCTCACTTGACGAAGCCGCTCTGGTGGCAGAACGTATCCAGGCAAGCCTGCATGCAACGGCGCTGGCGCATCTCGCATCCGAGGTCAGCAAAACGGTAACCGTGAGCATGGGCATCGCGGTTTCCGACCGCATAGATAGCGCCGCCGGCATTATTGCCCACGCTGATGAAGCACTCTACCGGGCAAAGCAGCAGGGACGAAATCGATGGGTAAAGCAAAACCCGGCTTAACCTTCATCGCGGGCATCCTGTTTCGCAGGAGGCGTAAACCAGTTTGACTTTGTCACAATCACTGGCTGATCCGGCTGACTGATGAAGTTAGGCGACATGATCTGCACGCCGAATTCATTGAACACATCCTGTATATGGCCGTGAAGAGTGCTTCTTACCCCGGCCAGCGATTCTCCAGCCTGAAGGCGGACCTGAAGTTCATACGCCACATACCAGTCCTGCAGCGCAAGCTGGCGGACCATAGGGGTAAAGCTGTGGTTAATTCCTTGTGTGCGACTGGCGGCCAGTTCCAGCATCGCTTCGACCTGACGCCAGGGCGTGTCATAACCAATGGTGACGCTGGTCGTCATGTTGACGCCGTCGCCTTTCAACGTGGCGCTCAGGTTTACGATTCTGCCGCTGACGACCACCGCGTTGGGAACCGTCACCTCGTAATTCTCGCGGGTCAGAATTTTCGTTGCCAGCATGCCCACTTCGCTGACGACGCCTTCATGTTCGGCAATCCTGATAACTTCGCCTTTTCGCAGCGCGCGGGAATAGGTCAGCACCAGGCCGCTCATGGCATGGTTCATTACGCCTGCCGAACCCAGCGTCAGCATCAGTCCGAAGAAAACGCTAATTCCTTTGAAGGCGAGTGAATTAGCGCCGGGTAAAAACGGATACGCCGCCGATAAGGCGAATAACCAGATGACAACGCTGATGAGTTTCCGGGTAACGCCAACGGTATCCGGATGCAGGCCCGGCAGATGTAACTGCCCGGTCTCAACGCGTCTTAGCACCAGCCGGAGCAAACGCGTCACCAGCGCCGTGATCAGGAAGATGACGACAACAATCAGCATACCCGGCAGCGCGGAAAGGATTGCCAGCCCGAGACGTTGCAGCAGCCCTACCGCATAACCTCCCAGCTCCATGCCCCAAATCCGCGTCCAGGGAAAGAGCCGCAACACCCAGCTGACCCAGATGTAAAGTGCCACGAGCAAGACCACGGTAAGCACAATGGCATACAGCCGTACCTCAATGGGACCGAGAAAGGCGCGTAGTGCACCCGGAATGAGGCTTTTCCGCTGAGCGCGCCTTGCGGCATATATCCGCTTCAGCCAGGCATAAGAGCGCAGGGCAAACAGCATAAACGCGATCAGCAGTAGCGCTCCCACAAGGCTTTTACCCGCTGAGAGCAATAGATATCGCGATGAGTACTGTTCAGACAATGATTGCCTCAGCGTGTCCAGACGTAGCCTGACGCGCTCCGCGGCCTGCGCCAGCGTCAGGTCATCGCCTTCATCCAGATCGCCCTGCGCCAGTAACATAAAGGGTTTGCCGTTAATGGAAAAAAGTACGGCTGACTGCTGGTAGCGCGTCAATGTGTGCATCTCTACCGATTGAGCGAGGTCATCATCATCAAGCGATCGCAATATCGTTACAATTCGCTGGACCCGCTCCTCTGGCGTGGTCAGGCCAAATTTCGCCTGCAGCATCACTACTGGCTGATTAAGCAGATACAACGTCCGTGCTTTTTCCTGTGCCGAAGGTGCCTGACGCGGCTCCGCGCCCAGTGCGTTTTGGAAAGTGAAGAGCAGCAGGAAACCGCACAGACACATCACCGCTTTAATCATTTTTGCCTCCAGAAGCCGTACATTGCCTGGCGGTAAATCCATCCGTAAGGCAGTCATCAATACGCATTATTGAAATTGCCAGGTATACGAAATCAGAAAGCGTTTGTCGGGATCGTCCAGATAGGTGTTGTTGTCCATAATGAACGTCAGAAGGTTAACTGAACTGTGTTTATCAAATTTGTAACCAGCGCCGATCCCGCCAAAATAGCCCCGGTAATGTTCACCTTCCTCATTTTTTGACCCATAAGAGCCTGCTGCAAAGCCGATCATCGTCAGTTCAGAGCTCAACGGGCGGAGGGTAAAGGCACCCAGATAGCCGCTGCTACCGGAAGTGGTGATGGTGCTGAACCCATATTCGGAGGGAATACCATCAGCGAACTGAGGCGCTTTACAATCTGCTGGATTTCCGGTGCTGCAGCCGGTTATCTCACCGGTGTTGTAGGTATATCCAGCCATGGGGAATATCTGGAAACCGGCTGGCGCGAAGCCAAAATAACTGAGAGGGACAAAGGTTCCGACGGAATAGTTAGTCTGGGTGGCACCATTGGTATATTGGTTTTTACCAAAATTAAAGTTAACGATGCCTACCGGAAACAGCCATGACCCGCCCACACGCCACTCGCTGGCATCACTGTTAACGCGCGCGTTCAGTTTTTTTGCCTGATCCAGCGCGACCGAACCGGAGAAAGAGAGATTACTGTCGTCCATGTCATAGGTATCTGACCATGAAACGCCAACTTTAGTGGTTACCTTTGTTGGATCATCATCAAGTTTGTCGCGATTATCATTAACTCCAGCACTATAAGCCGACTGACTTAAAATAAGCAGCCAGAGAGACCCGCTCCATACAATCCCATTATTTCGTGTCATTGCTACTCTCCGGCCAGCCAGTAAATAGTCAATCCGGGCATTTGACCTGGCTCAGGAAGGTCTGATACCGCTGTTGGTTGTTTTCGGTCAGCGCTTTTACGGCTGACAGCACGGCAGAGTTATCATGGGTGCTATCCAGAAAGTGAGTGCGTAATTGTTCATCGGATACCGTCGTCGGTATCTGACACTTGTGGCGCAGGTCATCGGTAATTTTCTGCTGCCTCAGTGCAAAGGCCAGATTTTCATAGGCCGAGTTAGCCTGGGCGACCATAGGTGACATCAACAGCGTCAAAACGATGGGTATCAGGTATTTCATATTTCCTCCCGGCCTGTTTCGGCCATAATTAGTAACCCGGCTAATCCACTCACTGATTGCCTTGAGTTGCGGCACACTGCGCAGGGTCAAACACCGTTTTCCACTCTTTCTTCATATCGACGATGACCCAACCTTTTTGCGGTGCCAGTTTGAGCCCGCTAATAAGTTTGCCACTGGCGGGCGGATGCGCGTCGTAGGCATATTCACGCGCAGCATCGGTGTGATGAACCAGTAAACCAAAGGATTTGTACGTCGGATTAGCGGAGGTGTATTGCAGCATCGGCACATCGCCGTCGCTGTTACCGAAGGCACCGACCGGACGCCGCCCCATGAACAGGTGGATGGCGACCGGTTTCATCGCTTCGTCATCGTAAAACGCGCCGTTCATGGTTTTACGTAATTGCGTACCGTTGTCAGTCAGAGAGAATTCACTCAGCGAAAAGGAGCCGACCACCTGTTCAGGCGGGATGCCGTACATTTTTTCGGCCAGTACGCGCATAAAATCGATGCCGCCGCCGGACACAATCCAGGTTTTGAAGCCGTTAGCGCGCAGATAATCGAGCAGCTGGCGCATCGGCTGGTAGCCCAGTTGATCATAGCGACAGCCAAAACGTGCATGCCGGTGGCTATCGACCCAGTTACTGACGCGCTGGCTAAATTCTTCCGTCGTCATGCCGCTGTGCGTCAGCGCCATCAGCTGCATCAGCCCCTTTTTGCCAGCCTGCACCACGGTTTTCATATCCTCGTTAATCACTGCCTGCACCAACGCATCGCTTTTCCATTCCGGATGCTGTGGGGCGAGGCGTTTAATTTCATCAATAACGAATTGCAGCTGAAACGTCAGCGGCGCTTCCGGCCACAATGTACCGTCATTATCAAACACCACATAACGTTGATTTACAGGGATGAAGTTTTTGCTATTCGCTGTGGTGGTTTCTTGCACCCACGTCTCAATCGCCTGTTTGGCGTGACCGTCATTCCAGGCACTGAGTGGATCGTCTGCCGCAAAAGCCGAACCAAGATGAGCAGTAATCAGCAATGCCAGCAGGGGTTTTAGTTTCATCATCTTTTCCTTTTGGTCGGAATGAGGTCGGGTAGCGGAACGATCCGCCAATATTCACGCGTGCGCTGGATCAGCCTTTGCAGGCTTTGAGCAAGGGTATGGCGGAAAAAGAAGCTCAGAATCAGCAGCGCCAGCACTATCGTCGATCCCGCTAACAGCGGCTGCCAGTGGATTGGGGGGCGGGCTTTTAACGCCTGTTCACGGCCAGCCTGACGCGCAGCGTTAATGGTGTAATGCGCGCCGGGTAACTCGGCCAGTTGCCACTGATGCTGGCGCGTATCCCACCAACGTAAACGCAGCGGCGGGATCACCAATTCGCCGGACTGAGAAGGCAGATATCGCAGCCGTTCTTCACGCTGGGCGCCGACAATCTCATCTCTGCCTTGCGTCAGGTCGCTGTTGATCGGCGGCAAACGTTGCGCACCGGAGCCGGGGATGGCATAGAGCAGCTGCGGGATTTGCACCGCAATTACATCGGTGGCGCGTAATGTCACTACGCGCTCAATCACGTCACCAACGTGTAACTGCTTATCTTCGGTTGCGCGATAAAGTTGCCATTGCTGCGAGAGCTCAAGACTGCTGGCGGGTAAGAATCGGTCCGGTTGGCGCACATCGGCAGGCCAGTTGACTTGCTTCTGCAAGACCGACAGCGACACCGTTTTTGGCGGCTGATTCGCCGAACGCATCACCACATCTGCGGCAGGAAAACGCAGCGTGCCCTGATCCCACGCCATCACCTGACGCTCCATGCGAATGCCGCTCCAGCTGATGCCGTCGCTATTGCGCGTAACCAGTTGGTTAGGCAGCGGCGTGTTAAGCAGGTTACCGTTCTCAATCACCATTTCCGGCCATTGCGGCGGCGGATTAAACCAGCTGTCCGTCCAGAAGGTCACAGCAATCGTGACCGGCTGGCCTGGCACCAGTTGTTCCGGCGCAACCAGCTCACGCGTCATGGCCATTTCGGCCCGTACCGGCAGGCTAAGCAGCAACAGCAGACACACCAGAAGTCGCTTCATGGCGCCTCCGTCGGGGCTGAGCGGTAGAGATTTTCCAGCAAACCGCCGGGCGAAAGGGTGAGATTGCTGTACCACTGTTCTGCCGAGGGCGCCGCGCCCGCGATAGGCTTCATGTCCAGTTGGTTCACGCCCTGATCGGGTTTGAGATCGTGCTTAATGGCGTCGGGATCTTCATCTTTCTGCTCATGTTGATCGGCTTGCCGGTCACGTTCCTTTTGTCGTAGTTGCATGATGATGTGCGCGATTTTTGCCCGGTTCTCCTGCGCCATCGCCCATTCAGGCCGTAAACTCAGCGCCTGATCGTAGCTATTGAGCGCTTGCTGCCAGGATTTCTGTTGTGCGTAACAATTGCCGATCCACAACAGACTTTCCGGCGTGGCGGGAACCTGGCGAAACGCCCCCAGCGCCTGGACGTAATCCTGTGCGTAATAAAACGCGATGCCGCGTCGCAACGGATCCTGAAAACGCTGGGCGGCGGTATCGTAGTGGCCGTGATTGAAGGCAAATTGTCCCTGCACATCGGGGCGAATCCAGGCGTCCAGTAGCGCTGCTGAACTGCCGGGAGACCAGATAAATAACGGCAGCATCACGACAGCCAGACAGAGCAGTTGTTGCCGCCACAGCAGTAACAGCAGCAATACAGGAATGATCAGCAGATAGCCGCTGTTCTTCCACTGCAGATCCTGTCTGCTGTTCTGCTGCGCCGTCACGCTCTGCTGAATGTTACCGTTGACCGCGCGCAGATCATCATCTTCGGCAGAGACCAGCGTCACCGGAATGCCGCCATCGCGAATTTGCTCGAAGCGCGCGACGTTGAGTCGCGTATCAATGCCCTGCGATGCCTGCGTTTCCGGCAACCTGCCGCCGTTGGCCGTGCCCACCACCCAGATCTGCAGCGGCAGATTTTGCTGCCGTAGCCAGTCTGCGTCCTGCTGTGCGACACTATCAGCAACCAGTATCAGCGCACGTGGAGCGTCAGGTGCTGAAGGCAGATTTTTAAGCGCAAGAGCAATCGCCTGCCGCAGTCCTGCACCCTCGCCCTGCGGTACCAGCGTGGGCTGCTGGGCCGTCAGAAAGAGGTTATAAAAATCAGCGTCATTGGTCAGTGGCGTGGTGAGCCAGGCATTTGCGCTGTAAACCACTAAACCAAAGTGGCTGCCGGGCAGCTGCGCCATCAGCGCGGCAATTTTCTGCTGCATACGCTGATGACGGTCAGGCGGCACATCCTGCGCTAGCATGCTGAGATCCTGCTGCATGATCACCATCACATTGTTTTCTGGCGTGAAGGCGGCAGGCAAGTCGCGTTGCCAGCTCGGGCCGGCTAACGCCAAAACCCCCAAGGCAAACAGCCACGGCAGCACCTGTCGCGCCCGCACACGCTGGCCTTTGATCAACGCATCCGCAAACGGCTTGTCCATCACACGATGCCAGGCACTGCCTGAACGCTGGGCTAAAAGATAGAGCAGCGGACAAAGCAGCAAACCCAGTAATCGCCAGGGATAAATGAAGTGGAAATCGCTCATGCGCGTCGCCTCATCATGGTGCTGCTGATGGCAAACAGCAGTAGCACAAGTAGCGCGAGGGCTAACGGCCAGATAAACAGCGGGCGATGCCAGGATAAACCCAGCGTTTTCACCTGTTCCGGCGTCTGCGCATCAATTTGCTGCCAGACCTGCGCCAGCGCATCGCGGTTGGTGGCGGCGTGCCACGCGTTACCGCCGGTGATATGAGCAATGTTTTCCAGCAGCGCCGTATCGACTTTATCCTCACCGCTGCTGTTAACATCGCCAAAGGCGATGGTGTGCACCATAACGTGATGAGCGGCGGCGAGCTGCGCGGCGAGCGTGGGTTGCAGTTGAGAGGCGGTGTCGTTGCCATCTGTCAGCAGAATCGCCATTTTAGACGCGTCGGCTTCGAGACTGTGATCCAGCAGTTTTACCGCCACGCCCAGCGCATCGCCTATTGCCGTTTGCTGACCAATCATGCCTGGCGCGAGCTGGCTGATGCGCGACTGTAGCGCCTGCTTATCTTCGCTGATCGGCGCGAAAGGCCACGCCTGACTGGCAAAAATAACCAGACCGATACGATCATTTTTGCGCTGGCTGATAAAAGTGCGCACCGTTTGCTGAACCGCCTGTAAGCGCGACTGACCATTCTGACCGTCGTTTTTTTCCATTGAGCCGGAAACATCCAGAATCAGCACTATATTGCGCATGGGTTTTATCAGCGTTTTTGGCGGCATCAGGTATTCCGGCCGGGCAAGTGCAGCAATCATTAATATCCATACCGCCCAGAACAGCAGCCGATGTTGCCAGCTGGCTTGCGGTGCGGGTGCTGAGAGTTGCAGGGCTTCAGCCAGTTCCGGTAAAAAAGGGACCCGAACCTGTTCACTCATGGGCTGCTTTGCAGGAAGCACATAATGAGTCAGCAGCGGTAAAAACAGCAACACGCCCGCCCACGGCCAGGCAAAATCGATGCGCGAAATAAACTCAGACATGAGGCAGCGTCTCCAGCCAGTGGCGCAACTGCTGGGCAATACGCTGATTGATACTGCTTTCCAGCTGATTGTCCGGCTGACAATAGCGACGACACATCAGCGTGCGCAATTCTTCGTCCAGCGGTGTCTGCGCCAGAAGCTGTTCCGGCGATTGCCACTGGCTGACCTGCGCGCGCGGGTGTTGCACCAGCAGCACCCGCTTAATCAGTGCAATCCAGCCATCTACCTGCTGTTGCCCGAGCTGTTTTCTCGCTTCGCGGCGCCAGCGATTGCGGCGAAAGCGGGCTAGCCCTATCAGCAGAGCAATCAACATCGCCAGCAACAGCATCACGCCGAGCACCATCCAGCCTGCCGGTAACGGGAACCATGAGGCGGCGCCAGGCAAAGCGGGATGAGCCAGTTCCGGCGTGCTAAATCCTTTTGCCAGCATGCACGTCCTCCTGTTGTAGCTGAGGCAGAATCGCCTCACCGGTAACCACGTTTTTTACCGTGACGCCCAGGCGCTGTAACCGGCGCTGCTGCTGCGACAGACGCTCGGTAACGCTTTGCTGAACCCGATCGCTGAGCTGTGAGGTGAGATTGAGTGTGGTGCTAACGTCCTGGTAATAAGCCGCCAGCTGGCCGCGCGGCGGCAGGCGGCGATGAAGATCATCCAGCGTGACGTAGGCGGTAATTTCGCAGCGGCGGCGCAGGTGAGCTAACACCGCATCACAGCGCGCATCAAGATCGTGAAAATCACTGATGATCCCCAACCAGCTGCCGGAAGGCAGCAGGCGGACGATACGTTGCAGCGCGTCTGACAGGGGGACGGTTTGGCGAGGGTGTTGCGCATAATGCGCGGGAAGCTGAGCATTGATGCGTTGAACGTCAGTGAGGATCGGCATCAGGTTGCGTTTCGGTGCGCGACAGGGATGCAGGGCCAGTTCATCATCGCCCAGTATCGCGCAGCCCAGCCGATCACCATCATGCCAGCTTCGCCATGCCAGCAATCCGGCAATGTTTCCGGCGGCCACTGATTTCATCTGCAGCCGGGTACCGAAGTACATCTCCAGACGCTGATCCACGAGGAGAAATACCGGGCGTTCCCGTTCCTCATTGTAGAGACGGATCCAGGGCGAGCGAAGGCGGGCAGTGGCTTTCCAGTCAATCAACCTGACGTCATCGCCCGGCTGATAGCGACGCAGGCTGTCGAAATTCAGCCCACGTCCCTGCTGGCGGGATACGCGTTCACCGGTTAACGCGCCGGGTGGGATTTGGCCCGGCGGATTATCGAGTCGCTGAGCATCACCTGCCAGCGCCATCAAATCGGCCATTTCCAGCGTCAACGGCTGCGGCATCATGCCACCACTGCATTAAGAAGCATGGCGATTGCCTGATCGGCGGTGCAGTTGTCTGCGTTGGCCTGATAGCTCAGCAGCAGGCGATGGCGCAGCACGGCCGGTGCGATGCGTTGAATATCCTCCGGCAATACCGCATCACGACCATCCAGCCACGCGCAGGCGCGACCGCAGCGATCAAGGGCCAGCGTGCCGCGCGGGCTGATGCCCAGGCTGATATAACTCGCAAAGGCATCGCTGACCTGATCGGGATGACGCGTCATCTCCACCAGATTGACGATGTACTGTTCTACCGTAGGCGCCACATATACGGAGGCAATTTCACGCCAGCAATCGGCGATGTTCTGTTGGCTGATCAGCAAGTCAGTTTCTGGTGGCGGCGTTTGATGCTGCGCTGCCTGATATTTTGCCTGCTGCTCAGCGCGCACCAGCTGCATCACCAACTGCTCATTCTCTTTCGATGGGTAATCAACAATCACCTTCATCAGAAAACGGTCGAGCTGGGCTTCGGGTAACGGCCAGGTGCCTTCCTGATCGACCGGGTTTTGTGTCGCCAGCACCATGAATATCCCCGGCAGCGGCCAGGTTTTGCCCGCAACGGTCACGTGGCGCTCTTCCATTGCCTCCAGCAGCGCCGACTGCACGCGGGCTGAGGCGCGGTTGATCTCATCGGCGAGGATAATGTTGCCGAACACCGGGCCGGGGCGGAATCGAAATTGATCTTCTTCGCGCGTGGCATTTTGCTGGTAAATTTCACTGCCGGTAATGTCTGAAGGCAGCAGATCAGGCGTGAACTGAATGCGACGGAATTCGCCTTCGATATGGCGCGCCAGCTCGCGCACCGCACGGGTTTTCGCCAGACCCGGCAAGCCTTCCAGCAGCACATGACCGTCACACAGCAAGGCGACGATCAGCATCCGCACCAGCTCCTGCTGTCCAATCACCTGCTGGTTCATACTGGCTTCCAGCGCCAGCAGCTTTTCACGATTATTCATTAGGCCGGTTCCACCGTCTGACGTTTAAGCAGCGTCCCAATGCCAACCAGAATCGGCTGCGCATAGTCAAAAAAGGCCGTGATACCGGGACAGAGATAATTCATGCCCAGTTCGCCTTCTTCGCTCCTGACGATGCGGTTTTTCGGGCATTCGCCATAACAGAGTTTCAAATAGGGGCAGCGTTTGCAGGCCGCGGGCAGCGTATCGCGCTTACCTAAACCAAAGGCTTTTTGCCGTTCGGAAAAGGCCATATGCGCCAGTTTGGTGCTCTGCACATTGCCTAACTTGTATTCGGGATAGACGTAGTGATCGCAGGAGAAGATGTCGCCGTTTTTCTCAATTGCCAGGCCTTTGCCGCAGAACTCGGAGGTAATACATATCTGCGCCGGCATACCCATGGTCTGCGCCACCGCAGTTTCAAACAGGTTGACCTGCACGCGGCCTAAATCGTTGTTCACCCACTCTTCGAACACCGCAATTAAGAAGCGTCCCCAGTCATCCGGATCGACAGACCAGTCGGTGACGATGGAGTCGAGGTCGCCGGGGCGCGCGCGGCGTGAACCGGTTACCGGGATGGTATCGTCGTGCCAGAACTGCGGTGCGGTTTGCTTGAAATCAACCGGCTCAACGCACGGATTGAATTGGATATAGGTGGCACCCAGTTCGCGCGTGAGAAAGCGGTAAACCTCCAGCGGGAAGCGCGCGTTAGTGCGGTTGACGGTGACCAGAGCGTTAAAGGGAACATGATGGCGCTTTAACGCGGCAACGCCCGCCATCACTTTTTCAAACGTGGGTTTACCGCTGCGCGTCACGCGGTAGCGATCGTGCAGTTCGGCCGGGCCATCAATCGAAATGCCGACCAGAAAATTGTGCTGACGCAGAAAGCGCGCCCAGTGGTCATTAATCAGAATGCCGTTGGTCTGCAAATCGTTTTCAATGCGCTGACCCGGTTTCTGATATTTCTTTTGCAGTACCACTATTTTTTCGAAGTACTCCAGCCCCATCAGCGTCGGTTCGCCACCTTGCCAGGAGAACACCACCTGCTCGCCATCCTGACTGTCGATGTATTGCCGGATGAAGGTTTCCAGCACCTCATCGCTCATGCCGCTGTGTCTGTCCTGTTCCAGAAGCTGCTCTTTGTGCAGATAAAAACAGTAGTTGCAGTCAATGTTGCAACGCGATCCCGTAGGTTTCGCCATCACATGAAAACGGCGTGTGTAAGCCGGCCCTTTGCCACTGAACTTTTCCGCCGTAGGGAGAGGTTTAACCGGCAACGTAGTGCTGTATTTCATGAACGCCTCCTGAAAACCGGGTGAAAAATTTCACCCGGTAATGTGGTCAGAGCATCAGTTGGTAGCCGGACTGCCTTCCTCAATAAGTTTCGACACATCAGAGACGGTGAATGAACCCGGTTTCTGACGTGGCGGGAACTCTTTGAAGCTTTGCAGCATTTCAGTGGCATATTTCTGTGCACCGCCCAGCAGGAACAGGCGGTCATAGAACCAGTGGTTGTAATCCATACCATCGGTGCCTTTTTCCAGCGGATCGATTTTCAGATCGAAAATCAATGGCACACGCAGTTTGACGAACGGGTATTTCCACACATCCATGCCTGAACGTTCCTGAATCATGAAGTGTGCTTTCCAGCGACCGTAGCGCATCGCCAGCAGGTCACCGTCATCACTCCAGTAGAAGAACTCTTTACGCGGATCCTCCTGCGTTTTACCGGTAATGAAATCAAGTTGGTTATAACCATCCAGATGCACTTTGTAGGTCATGGCACTGGTTTTGTAGCCCTTGAGTAACTGCTGTTTGATGTCCGGCACGCCCGCTGCCGCCACCAGCGTCGGGAACCAGTCATTACTGCCGATGATGTCGTTAATCAGCGTGCCTGGCTTAATATGACCCGGCCATTTCACCATCGCTGGCACGCGGAAGCCGCCTTCCCAGCCGGTGTTTTTCTCGCCGCGGAACGGCGTGATACCCGCATCGGGCCAGGTGGCCGTCATCGGCCCGTTATCGGTGGTGTAAACAACTATGGTGTTGTCTTCAATGCCGAGGTCTTTAATTTTCTTCAGCACTTCACCAACGATTTTGTCGTGCTCCACCATGCCGTCAGCGTAATCACCCAATCCGGTCACGCCTTTATCGGCCGGTTTAATATGGGTTTTGTTATGCATACGCGTGGTGTTGTACCAAGTGAAGAACGGCTTGTTGGCTTTCACCTGCCGCTCCATAAAGTCGTTGTTAGCCGCCAGCGTCTCTTCATCAACGGTTTCCATACGCTTGGTATTCAGCGGGCCGGTATCCTCAATTTTTCCGTCGGCGCTGGACTTAATGACGCCACGCGGGCCGAACTGCTTCTTATATTCAGGATCTTGCGGGTAATCCGGATTTTCGGGTTCCTCTTCCGCATTCAGATGGTAAAGGTTGCCCATAAACTCATCAAAACCATGCGCGGTAGGTAGAAACTCATTACGGTCGCCAAGATGGTTCTTCCCGAATTGACCCGTCGCATAGCCAAGCTGCTTGAGGATGTTGGCAATGGTGGGATCTTCTTTCTGCAATCCTTGCGGTGCGCCGGGCATGCCAACCTTACTCATCCCGGTACGGAACGGCATCTGCCCGGTAATGAAGGAGGAGCGACCGGCGGTGGAGCTTTGTTCCGCATAGTAAGAAGTAAACTTGGCACCTTCGGCCGCAATGCTGTCAATATTCGGCGTTTGATAGCCCAGCATTCCCTGATTGTATGTACTGACGTTCCAGTACCCGATGTCATCTCCGAATATCACGACAATGTTGGGCTTCTGATTGTTCTGCTCCGGCGCCGTCGTGGTATTGCTGGCCGGGGCTGCATAAGCGCTGGTCGCACAGCAGGCGACGGACAACATCGAGGCGAGCAGCGATTTGCAAAATGGCACTTTTGACATTTCTGTGCTCCAGATAAGTGGACTCTCAAAGGAAAGGCAGTGATTTCGCCCGCCCGGTCAGATCGTGCTTGAACGTGTAATGTGATAAACCTCCTGCGTCTGCCGGATCAGAATGCCCGGCTATAGTTGATGCCAAAGAAGTAGAGTGCAGGGTTGTCATAACGCCCTTTAACCAGCGGCGATGAGACCTGTGAAGAATCAATGTGCGCGTATTCGAAGGCGGCGCCGATGCTGCTGTCAGGGTCGAGTTGGTATCGCGCTCCTACGCCCCAGCGCCAGGTATCGCCGGAGGGCATGGTCAGAGATGTGTCCTGCTGGTTGCGGTAAAAACTGCTGTCAAAGGCAACGCCGGTATTCAGCGTCCAGTCAGAAGTGAGTTTGACTTGCGTGCCCAGCGCGAGGTGCCAGGTATCACGTAGACGCCCGTTGTCGCCCACCTGATTGCCTGCCACGGTGATTTCACTGTTGCTGTAATCGCTCCAGTCCTGCCATCCCGCATCTCCCATAACAGCCCAGCGGTCATTCAACTGATGGAAAAGGCTGAGCATGATCTGCTGAGGGGTATTGACGGAGGCCGCGATGGGCAATATCCAGGAAGGGGAATTATTAAGCTGGTCAAGCCGGACAGTGTTGTTCACGTTGAAGTGATAATTTGTTCGGCTGGTGTAGGTCAATCCGGCACGCGTCTGCGGAGTAAACTGCCACAGCGCACCCATCTTGCCGTTAAGCGCCCAATCATGGTCGGACAGTTCATCGCCACGAGCGCGCTTTATTTTCAGCAGGCCATAGTTAATGCCCACCCCTGCCCCCAGCGAAAAGGCATCGTTAAGTTGCCAGGCCAGCGCGGGCATCAGGGTTACTGCCAGCAGCGTGCTGTCCCTGATCAGGTTTTCACCGGCCCAGTCGCCGAAATGCAGACCGAGACCGTAGTTGCCATAAAAACCTACTCCGGCACTGACCGTTGGGCTAATCCGTTGCGTGTAAAATGCGCTGCCGCCAGGAAACCAGCCAATAACATTGCCGGGGCTGTTGCCGCTAAGTTGAGCATCATCGTCAAGACGATAAGGCGCGTCGCCATACAATGCCTGCGCACCCACCGTGAGCATTTTATCAGGCAACAGAGTCATGCCAGCCGGATTGGTAAAAAGCGTTGAGGCATCCTGCGCACGCGCCGCCTGACCTGCACCGGCCAGACCTATATCATCAGTACCAATTTCATAGAGATAAAGTCCACTTGCGCATGCTGATGAGATATTAAATAAAACGGCCAGAGCAATTATTTTGCGCATGAGACTTTCTCTTAAACAGGTTAAGAACAGGCGGTCACACTCGTCCGATAATCTTTTGATAACTTGCTTACCACTTTAGTTAAGACTGGTAGTGGTAAAACAAGTAAGTCGAAAAATCTCTGGCAGCAAAAAACAGAATCACTTACGAAGGGGAAAATCTCGGGAGAGTATAAAATTTAAACGTAACCCGAGGATTAAACAGTTTTTTATTTACACTTTGATATTTAACTTAGCTAACTTTTAGGTTTCAGCAACATAAATGTAAGGAATTAGGGAGGTTCGTGACAACTCTTTGACTGACTTCAAAGTAATCTACCTTTATCTATTAATTAAGATTGGATTCTTTTATTTAACTGATTTATATTGATTTTTTATGTATTTTGCGTAATTTTTTAGTGTTTTACTTTCGTTAACCCTTCGGTAATCAGTTGCTTGCACCACTCATACTTACCGAGCATTTTTCGGAGTTTCGCTATCAGGAGGGCTTTCTTGAAAAGTGAGGCGGGTTATTTGCTGCATCCCTAAAGACTCAATTAATGTGATGCTGATATCAATTTCAGCATCGACCCGGGAGGGTTAACCAGTCGAGGGGTTATTGAATCTCAGGTAAACATTTATCAATATAAATTTAAAAATATTTTTATTTGCATTTTTTAGCAACTGAGGCTAATCATTTTAATTCGGTTAAAAAACGCCGTCATTTCAAATCATAAGGATGAAATAATGAAAAAGGTTTCGGTTAGCATGATAGCTATCGCCCTGTCTACTCTGGTATGTTCATCTGCTTTTGCTGCAAAAGAGATTTCAAAAGAGGAAGCAAAGCAGTATCAGAAAGTGGGCGAGGTCAGCACGACAAATGAACATTCAGCCCCTTCGGACGCCATGAAAGAAATTTCACAAAAAGCTGACGAGATGGGCGGTAAGTATTTCGTCATAACTTCTGGTACCGAAGGCCATAAAATCCGTGGTACTGCAACCGTTTATAAATAATTTTCAATGCCCTGCACTCCAGGGCATTAAATTAAGAGTGATAAGCATTTTGTAGCTTATCACTCTTACAAAAACTAATGGGCCTAGCCCTTCTCCGCCTGCAACACGGGGAAGCCTTCATTGCGAAAATGATCCACTAAAATTTTCCTGACACCAGCGCGTGACACAATTATGAACGTCATCTACCAGCATTGTTATTTATCCAATAGTGCATCAGAGTCACTGCGCATCCTGAATTGAAGTGGTGAAATACCCCTTGCGTTTTACCAGCACGTTCACCGGTAAGCTCTTATTAAGGCTCGCTACCGCAAACATATTCAGTCGCAGGATTTCAATAACCGGAAATTGATCTGGTCTCAATTTCCGAGAAATAAACTTTCTCACTGCCCAGCATGAACTAATGTTAAGAATTAGTAATTGATATTTTTAGATGTGTAATTACATCAAAATCAGCTGCTTATTCTTCTTTGAGGTCCGTGATGAATAGAGTCTACCGGTTGGTCTGGAGCTGTACCGCCTATTGCTTTATCCCTGTTTCTGAAAACGCCTCTGCGAATGGGAAAAAATCCTCCTCAGCAACCTCGTTGTTACTTACCGCGCTTATAACGGGAGGAGTGGGCTTTGCACAAGGGACTTATGCCGTTGATGTAGACTGGAGTGTGTCGAGTCATCCTTCCTATCTATTTCCGGAAGATCAGGGCATCAATTATGACAGCGTAATTAACACCGGCTTTGCCTTCACACTGGATAGCCAGATCGCGTCTAATCATTATGCCCCAGGCACTGTACTAAATATTCTCGGCCCCATCCCGCAGATTGGGACTGGTAGCACGGGTAACAGCACCTCAGTGGCAGTTCTTCAGGCACTGCCTGGTTCGACTGGCAGCGATCCCAATCGTATCACGGTCATTACGGCCACTGACTCAGCCGGCAATATAACCACTATCACCGCCGATAACATCGATCAATTCACCTATTCACCCAATCCGGCGAATCCTCAACAGAACCAGGAGCTTAATGTTGTAATTCCTGGGCTTGAAGGCAGTAATCAGGTTATCAGCACGTATGACTCCACCACCTTTGTCTCATCAGGTGACACGCCAGTTAGTGCACTTTTACTTCCTGTCTACGATCCGGACTCTCTGCGCATCTTTAATGGCTTTGGCATCGCCTCAGTCAGTGCGGAGGGCGGTACCGCCAATATTAATATTGGTGCAGATACGTTGGGCAGCACAGCCATTGCAGCCCCAACCAACACGCTGGATCTGCTGGCAAAGAATTCAGTTCTGGCAAAGGCAGACGGCATCAGCACAGCAACCAGCGCGGTAAACTGGCAGTCAGATAACGCTATCCATTTCCGTCCCGCCCCCGTCATTTCCAGCAATACCCAAACGGTTACCGCCCAAAGTGCGCAATACAATTACACCATCACCATTCCTAACTACACCCAGATAGGCGAGCGTGTGGTGCAAGTGGGGTCGAGAACGTTTGATATCACTTCGTCAGCCGATATTGCTGACGTTAATGATTACCTGACGGGCCAGGGTGATTATGCCGGTAAACCGCAAATCCAGTACTGGCTGACGGCGGGAGCGACGGTTAATGGCGAAACCATCGATTCCGCGGTGGAAGCGCAGAATACCTATAACGCCATTATTACAGGCTTGCTGGCTAAGGAAGACCAGACCACCATCAACCTGACTTATCACGTTTGGGATGACAAAGGCACGCATAACAACAATGCCACCTTGCCCGTTGGCGATCTTAACGTGATTTATGCGACCGGATCGAATGCCAGCGGCACTGTAACCTCAACGGGCAGCCTTGCGGTCGATGGCGCTTCAGCCGTTATGCGGGCAGATCAAGGGGCGGTCATTACCAACAACGGGGCAATCAATGCCTGGCGCAGCAGCAACAGCAGTCCGGCGACCGTGGGTATGCTCGCGACAAATGCTACCGCCATCAACAACGGCACCTTGAATGCTGGCTTGTTTATTGAGAAGAATGGGATTAATCAGGATGTTAACAACGCGGGCAGTGTAGCGGTGTCCGGACTGGGAGCCAGCACCTTAACCAATAACGGCCATATTAATGTCGCGCTGACCGACTCCACAACGGCAAATGCCGTTGGTATTCGCGCCTCAGGGACGACCTCTGCAACCAACACCGCAGGCGGCACGATCACCGTTACCGGCAATGCTAATAATGTCGGGGGTCGTGCAACAGGATATGGCGTCTATGCCGATCAGGCCGCGACGTTCACCAACAGCGGTGCTATTTTCCTGGGCGTTGAACCCATCCTTACCAGCGGGGCAACACCTGTAGACGTTGACATGACTGGCGGCGGAAGCCTGTCCGCCGGTATCTACAGTAAAAGCACTGGAGATATGGTTAATAATGGATTGATCCGCATTGGAGAGAATACCCGAAATGCGGCAGGTATTTTCTCTGACGCCGGGACAGGAGATGTGACCAACAACGGAAATATTGAGGTTTTAGGTAAATTAACCAATGATGCCGCGGCCTCAAACTATGGCCTGTATATCGCTGATAACCTCGGTGCGGTGGTTAACGATGGGGATATTCTGGTTGATGGTGATAACAATATTGCCATCTACGTGCAGGCCCGCACGGCTAATGCGGCCGTCACCTCAACGCTAAACAGCGAAATTACCGTCGGCACCGCCGGCGATACTGGCGGAACGGACAATAATCCTTACACCTACCGCAACTATGCGGTTTATGCCGAAGGCCTTAACACCCACCAGGCAGTAGTCAATCTCTCCTCCACCATCAAGTTGCTCGCGGCCGGGGCGATTGGTGTGCATGCGCGTGGCAACGCGATTATTAATGTGAGCAATCAGTCAAGCCTTTCGCTTGAGAACAGCCAGCAGATTGGTTATTACGCCTATGGCAATGCGGCCAAAATCAACGTGGCCAATGCCTCTATTAATGATAACGGGCAGACAGGATCCGTGTTGTTTGCCGTGGATAATGGGGCCACCTTCAGCGGTGACAATGGCAGCGGCACGCCCTATCAGCTCACGCTGACCGGTATTGGCTCAACAGGGGTATTTGCCAACGGTTTTGATGACAAAAACAACAACGACGCCAGTGACGATGTGCTGACCACGCTGAATACGGGACCGGCGATTATTAACGTGAATGGTGAAGATGCTGTTGGCGTAAAAGTCACTGGAGGCGCAAAAGGAACCATCAACGACGGCGGCATCGTCCTTAATCACGACGATACAACGGCGGTGTTAATTGATGGGCGCAATTACAATATAGATGGCAGCAAAGGGACTGAGCAGTTCGCCACCAACGTCACCTCTAACGCGGCAACGACCAGCGGTGTGGGACAAAGTGGCATCGTGGGTTATGACGTATCACACCTCGGTAATCTGCTGTTGCAAGGCACTTCAGGGATCCAGTTGAACGGCAGTAACAGCAAAGGGATCTGGCTGCATGATGACGGCAGCGCCACGGTTGATGCGCCAGTCCAGGTACTTGGCACCGGGAATAATATTGGTGTGGATATCCAGAATGCGGGCGTGCTGACCAACAACAGTACGATTAGCGTCGGCGGTGGCGCGGGAAATGTGGGTATTCGCGTACAGGGCGCTGGCGCGATTGTGCAGAAACTGGGAGCGGTAACAGCAAATGGCGGGCTTGCTGCCGTACAGTTACTGGGCTCCGGGGCAGCGCTGACCATAAATGGAACCGGCAATACGATTACCGCTTCTGGCGGTGCTGATGGCGTGTTGATGGACACCGGTTCGTCGTCATTTACTGCCAGCAACAGCATCATCGGGATAAGCGGGTCAGGCGCAGGAATTAATAACAAATCCAATACCGGCAATATCAACCTCAACAGTGTCACCATCAATGCGGCTGATGGTCCGGCGATCCGCACGGCGGTAACGTTCAATGCTGAGGGGACTAACAACATCCTCAACGTCAGCGGCAGCGGTCAGGGCTTCGCTTTTGAAAATGACGATGGTTCGGCCACTACCGGCAACCTGACGATCGGTACCGGATATACGATCAATGGCACAGGCGCCGGCAGTACCGGCATTCTCGGCAACACCGCCGGGAGTGTGATATCAGGCGCCAATATCACCATGGGCGGCAGCGCAGGTGCAGCAATTGATGCCACTAACGCCAGTAGCCTCACCAACAATGGCAGCATTGTCACCAGTTCCAATGCTGGCAGCACTATTCTTGCCGCCAATACCTCGCAGTTCGTCAATACCGGCAGCATCACAGCCAGCGGAACCACTAACAGCAACAGCATGATTGTGCTTAACGGCTCGGCAGCGGACCGGACGATCACTAACAGTGGCAGCCTTACGAATGCCAGCACCAACCTGAATGCGATGGTGATTGATGCCTCAGGCAGTGCGAACAATACCGTCAACAACAGCGGAACATTGCTGGCGGCGACCAACACGTTACTGGCGATTCTGACCGGTAGCGGCAACGACGCCGTCTCTCTTACCGGTGGCAACACTCGCGGTGAAATAAACTTCGGTAGCGGCAACGATCAGTTCACCTGGACCAGCGGCCTGCTGGCGGGTGGCGTGACTTTCAGCGGCGCTGATGGCAATGACAGCGCGACGATTGGCGATGTTTCACTGGCGAATACAGCTCATCTTCTCAGTGAGGGTGGCACAGGTAGCACGCTGACGTTTGATGGCACCCATCAGGGTAATAATCCGGCACTAGTGGGATCCTTTGCAGCGGATAACCAGGCCAAAGGCACTAACATTGGCAGCGGTTGGAGCACCATGACGCTGAACGGGGCTGCTACGGACGTGCGTCTGGTGGATGATCTGACGCTTTCCGGCTCGTCACAAATCAATGTCGAGGGAGGATCAACGTTACGCAGTGGTGACAGTTTAGCCAGCGCCAGCGAAGCAACCCTGCACAACTACAATATCTTTACTGATGGTGCGGACAGTCTGGTGTCGTTTGATGGCGTCAATGAACAATATTATAGCGGCGTCATTACCGGTAACGGCGGCATGGAGAGAATAGGATCCGGTACAACCACTTTGTTGGCCGATAATACCTATACCGGCAATACGTTGATTGGCAGCGGTTCTGAACTCTCTCTCGGCAATGGTGGCACTGCGGGTAGCCTTTCTGAAGTGACTAACATCACCGATAACGGCGTATTAACCGTCAACCGCTCTGATGACGTCACGCTAAACGGCATTATTTCTGGCAGCGGCGCATTTCATCAAATTGGCTCTGGTATGACCCGCCTGGGCGGTAACAATAGCTACGCTGCTGAGACGTTAATTTCCCAGGGCACGTTGTTGGTCAACGGTGATCAAAGTGCCGCCACTGGGCTGACTACAGTGGGTGATGGCACGACGCTGGGCGGTAACGGCACGTTGGGTGGCGCTGTTGTGTTTGGCAACAATACCGTACTGATGCCAGGCGATAACAGCAGAGGCACACTGACCATTAATGGCGATTTGACGCTGAATGCCAACACTAACAGCCAGTTTGAACTTGGTCAGGCCTACACCGCAGGCGGAGCCCTGAATGACTTTGTTAATGTGAAAGGGACGATGATCCTTGATGGCGTCCTTAACGTCACCCTCTCACCAGGCGGCAGTTTCTTACCCGGCGTCTATCGGTTGTTCAGTTATGCAGGATCCACCATTAATAATACGGCGGCTAATCGGGGGCTGGATATTGGCACGTTACCCGCCAATGACGGCGGTACCACAAGCATTCAGACCAACATTGCTAATCAGGTTAACCTGATCCTGAACTATCTTAATCCGGCCTCTGCACTGCAGTTCTGGGATGGCGGCAATACCACTCACCACGGAGATGGCACCAGCGGCAACAGCGCTGTAGATGGAGGCAATGGTATCTGGCGAGCCAATATCGCCGGCGTAACGAATGACTGGACGACTGCAGATGGCGTGGGAAATGCGCCCTGGTCTCAGACCGCTTTTGCTATCTTCCAGGGAACCCCCGGTTTGGTGGAAGTCAGTAACGTAAACGGCAGGGTAATCAACTCAGGGATGCAGTTCACCAGTGATGGCTATGTGGTGAATCAACTCAACGCAGACTCACCGCTTTATTACATCAGCACCGTCACAGACTCTTTCCCACAGGCCGTTCCTTCTCCAACCAACACCTACAGTGCTGAAGGGGAATCAGTTGCCGATACCTACTACATCGTTCGCGTTGGTGACGGCGGCGCAGGCAGTGACGTCACCACAACCCTTAACACTGATCTGCTGCAGGATCCGCTGGATGATAATCGCATCCGACTACTGAAAACGGATCCGGGCAGGCTGATTCTCAACGGGGATAACGATTTCTCTGCCGGGATTGAAGTCTGGCAGGGAACATTACAGGCCTCCCGCGATGCCAGTCTGGGCCTCAGCGATACTTCTCTGACGCTGAAGAACGGTGCAGCCTTGCAAGCCGGCGCAGATTTCACAACCAACCGGTTAATCTTTCTTGATGCTATTGGTGGCGGAACGCTGGATATGTATGGCCACACGTTCACCCCCGCCGGAGTGATTGGCGGTAACGGCGCTTTGAACATTGTGGACACCTCTGCCAGCACAGACAGTGGCGTGCTTGAGTTAAATCAACAGAACAGCTATCTGGGTGATACCACGATTGTCGGAAAAAATGGTAACGGACAGCTCACCGTGAACGTAAATACGACCGGCACGTTCGGTACCGCTGACAGCAATATCGCTCTCACCGACCTCGCTCAGTTGAATCTAACGAACGCCGCGCAGGCTGAAAATCATGCTTTTAGCGTGGATAACGCAACGCTGCAATTCAATGACACCAGCTCGGCTGCACAAAGCAGGGTTAACCTGACAAATGCCGGACAGCTCAACTTCTTCGATCAAAGCTCTGGCGGCACCTCGCAGATTGCTGTCGATGCCACTTCCGGTCTGGCATTTGCCGATGCGGCTAATGCCGGGGCTGCTGTTGTGACTAATCTTGGCGAAGTGACCTTTGCCGGAAATGCTCAGGCAGAGAATGCCCGCGTTGATAATCAGACGAACGCGCGGGTAGACATCAGCGCAGCGACTCAACCCACGGCCATCGGCTCACTTTCAGGTGCCGGGCGTGTCGTATTGGGGGCTGGAACACTGACCGAAGGTAATCTGGGCCGAAACGATCTCATTTCTGGTGTGATCAGCGGCAGTGGCGGCAATCTGGTGAAAACCGGCAGCGGCACACTGACGCTGACAGGTGATAACAGCTGGACAGGTAGCACCCGTGTTCAGCAGGGTACGTTGTTAATTAACGGCAATCAATCCGCTGCAACAGGCGTAATCACTGTTAATAACCTGGCGACGCTAGGAGGAGAAGGCACTTCAGGCGGCAACGTCACGGTAGCGGATGGCGGGCATCTTGCTGCTGGGCGCGATCTGAGCAGCGTGGGTGTGTTGACGCTAGGCGGGTTGACGTTAAATGAAAACGCTCAGCTCGACTTCCAGTTTGGTCAGGCTTATTTGCCTGGCGGCACGCTCAATGATCTGATTAACGTCAACGGCGATCTGAACCTGAATGGCAAACTGAATATCACGCAAACCGCAGGCGGGCAGTTCGATGTTGGCCTGTACCGTGTATTCAATTACAGCGGCACCTTAACCGACAATCAGCTGGATATTGGCGCTGCACCTGAAGCAGCCGCTGACTTATACGTGCAGACCTCCATTGCGGGTCAGGTCAACCTTGTTAATCATGCTGGCACGCTGATGCGATTCTGGGATGGTTTCGGTGGAACGAACAGTGCGGACAAAAATAACGGGGTGATCGACGGCGGAAACGGTGTCTGGCAAAACAGTACAGGTAACGATAACTGGACAACCGATCAGACATCGCCAGACGGGCGCTTCAACACGCCATTTAGCGATACCTCTTTTGCTGTCTTTGGTGGCCAGGCTGGCACAGTAATTGTGAATAACAGTCTGGGCGTGGTCGCCATCAGTGGCGCACAGTTTGCTACAGATGGTTATGTTTTGAATGATGGCGTGATTACAACCAATACTGCCGATACCCTACTGCGAGTAGGAGATGGCACCACTCAGGGCGCAGGCTATACCGCCACGATCAACTCCGTGCTGGCGGGATCGGGTGGCATCAGGAAAACAGACCTGGGTACGCTTGTGCTCAACGGCAACAACACCTATTCAGGTGGCACCTCGGTCAGTGCGGGTGTGCTTCAGGTTGCGCAGGATGCCAGCATGGGGGCGGCAGAAACGGCATTAACGTTGGGCGGCGGGACTTTACGCTATGGTGCAGCCTTCAATACACCCCGCGAAGTTAAGCTCGCTGACGGTGGAGGCACCGTCGATACCAACGGTTTTGACGTCCTTTTACTGAACAGCGTGACGGGTTCCGGAGACCTGACGAAAACCGGATCTGGCGCGCTGGCGTTGACGCAGGATAGCAGCTTCCAGGGGACGACATTCATTAACGCTGGAACGCTACAACTGGGTAATGGCAGCACGGGAGGTAACGTCAGGGGTAACATTCAAAACCAGGCTATCCTGTCATTCAACCGGCCTGATGAGGTTACCGTGATAGGCGATATCTCTGGCAGCGGTCAGGTCTGGCAGCGCGGGAGCGGTATTACCACCTTAAACGGCAACAACAGCTGGAGCGGCATTACGCTGGTAGAAAATGGTACGCTGCGGGCGGGCAGCGCTGAGCGCTTCAGTTCAGCGTCAGACTACGTTGTCAGCCAGAATGCCACACTGGATAGCGGCGGTTTCAATCAACGTGTTGGCAACCTGGTTAACCAGGGCACGGTAAACCTTCAGGGTGGCGATGTGGGGTCAACGCTTACCGTTAATGGCGATTACGTTGGGATGAACGGCACCCTGAAAATCGCCGCTCAACAGCACAGCCCTGGCGTTGCTGACCGGCTGGTGATTTCCGGCGGCTCGGCATCCGGCCTGACTTTGCTGAATATTGATGTCAGCCAGTTAGGTGAACCCACGGAAGGTGACGGGATAAGGGTGGTAGAAGCACAAAATGGCGCCACGACGACGGCGCAAACCACCAGAGATGCGTTCACTATCGGCGCAGATAAATTGCTGGCAGGTGCATACCAGTATCAACTTTTTGCCGGAAACGCGGCTGGTGCTGGGGAGGACTGGTTCCTGCGTGCGGGTTATCGTCCTGATGTTCCAGGTTTCGACAGTCTGGGCTCAATCATCCGCCAGGCAGACCTGGCCGTGTTAGGCACCCTGCACCAACGCGTCGGCGATGAGCAACCCTGGCAGGCTGCGGTGCCGGAAGATCAGGAAGGACGCTTCTGGGCGCGCTATATCTACAAAACCGTCAATCAGAAGATGAATGATGCAACGGGTACCCTCAGTGATTCCAACTACAACGGAATGCAGATGGGCCGAGACTTCTGGCAGAACGATCAATGGCGTATGGGGATGTATGCCACCTTCCTCGACACGGATAGTGCGGTGTCGGGTAATACTGGCATGGGTGGCGGCTCAGCCTATAATTCGACGTTCTCAACCTATCTGGGCGGTTATGCTACCTGGACTGATAACAACGGATTTTACGTGGATAACGTACTGCAATATGGCCATCACGAAGTCGATTTGAAAAACAACGTCGATCGGATTTCATACCACCCGGACGGCAATTCGTTTGTTGCCTCGGTGGAAGTGGGTAAACCGTGGAAAATGGGTGACAGCCGCTGGGCGATTGAGCCTCAGGGCCAGCTTATTTATCAGTACAGTGATTTCCAGGATGTCACGCTGGAAGGGGCCGCGAAAACCAACGTAAACGTGAAAGCTGACGCAGCGGTTATTGGCCGTATTGGTGCCAGATTAATTGCGGATTACGACACTGATTATGGCAAAGTTAAACCTTATGTCCGCGTAAACCTCTGGCAGGAAATATCGGACGGTCAGGATACAGTGACCTATCGCAACACCAGTAACAATGCCGGCAAAACCAGTCTGAGCGCCGATCAGCGTTATAGCGCAACGGAAGCTGCAGTGGGCACGACCTGGGTGGTCAGCAATGAAGTACAGGCTTACACCGAAGTAGGCAAAGTCTGGGACAACGGCGGAGACAGTAAAATGTCGGCGAATATCTCAGCATCAGTCGGGCTCAAAATGCGCTTCTGATATCTTAATAATTAATTGATATGTAAACGCATAGCTTATATTCAGCGAAAATGCGTATAAAAATTAAAAAGATGCTGCTTTTTTAAAGATAATTAGCTACGTCTTTGCCTTATGAGTTCAACGGGTCAGTGTGTAGTGGCACACTGAATTTG
>NZ_JACAPA010000160.1:0-365 GCF_013385945.1 Pantoea sp. B9002 | reverse complement strand
CTGCCGTAGATCACCTTGAAGTGCCGGGCAAAATCGAAGTGCCGGGCAATCTCGCGGGCGAAGACCCACGGCTTGGATGTGGCGATATACAAGGTGCGACCTTGTCCGCCGAGGGTCTCCAGCAAGGGGGTGACCCCGTCGAACACACGGTTTTCATACAGCCCGGTGACCTTGAAACGCTCGCGGTAGAAATTCACCGCTTCCCAGGCCTTGGCCTCGTCGAAGCCGTAGAACTGCATGAAGGCCTGCAACAGCGGCGGGCCGATAAAGTGTTCGAGCTTGCTCAGGTCCGGTTCGTCGATACCCAGCTTGCCGAGGGCATACTGGATCGAGCGGGTGATGCCCTCGCGCGGGTCGGTCAGGGT
>NZ_JACAPA010000159.1:0-334 GCF_013385945.1 Pantoea sp. B9002 | reverse complement strand
TGTCTACTAACCAGTTGCTCATGCTTTCTTTCTCCAATTCGTTTTCGGCCCGTCGGACAACCGGGCCCGCCTGTTTTCTAAGCGGCGGTAAGCATGGACGGTGGCAGGCTGCCGTCCGTCACATCGGCGATCAGCTGGCGCGAACCGCCTGGATGAATGCCTTGATCTTCGCGGGGTCCTTGATGCCTTTGCTCTGCTCCACCCCGCCACTGGTGTCCACGGCATACGGCCTGACCCGGGCAATGGCGTCCGCCACGTTTTCCACGGTCAGGCCGCCGGCCAGGATGATCGGCTTGCTCAGCCCTTGCGGCACCAGCGACCAATCGAAGGCCTC
>NZ_JACAPA010000158.1:0-306 GCF_013385945.1 Pantoea sp. B9002 | reverse complement strand
TTGCAATTAAAAATAATCTTAAGTGGTCTCGCTTATTAAATTGTCCTGCGAAGTCGGCGTGACGATAATAAGGTGAAGGTGCCTAATAACAGCGCCGAGACTAATATCGCCAGTGTGCCCGTCAGAATGGTCTGGCTTGCGTCAGTACGAATATCGCGAGATTGCGCGTTGCTCTGGTTGCGAAGGTCTATTACCAACTGGTTCATCTGGTTGATGACGGTGCGATCGATACCGATCACTGCCTGATCAGTCGTCATCGCGTCAGCGCTCGTGGTAACGAAGGCATCCCTGACTTTGCGATAAGCG
>NZ_JACAPA010000157.1:0-393 GCF_013385945.1 Pantoea sp. B9002 | reverse complement strand
CCGGCGAAGTCGGCGATCTGCGCCCCCAGCACGGTTTCCAGCGGTCGGGTCGAAACCAGGTCAGGGATACGGCCCGCCTCCAGCTCCCGCGGTTGCGGCGAAGTGCCGGACCAGACCAGCCGATCACCCGCCGCCAGCGCCAACCCCGCACCGTCGAGACCACCCAGGCCTTCACGGCACACAGTGGCCTTGCTGCCCATGACGGGTGTCGCATCGAAACCACCGGGAGCCGCCAGGTAGGCGCGCGCGCCCTGGATCGGTTGACTGAAGACCAGGCGCTGACCACGGCGCACCAGAAAACTGCGCCAGGGTTGCAGCGGCTGGCCGTCGAGACGGGCGCCGAGGTCGGCACCCGCCAGGGCCAGACAGGCATCTTCCTGGGCAATCAGTTCC
>NZ_JACAPA010000156.1:0-441 GCF_013385945.1 Pantoea sp. B9002 | reverse complement strand
CGGCACTCGACCTGTATTCCAGTCAGGAGCGCCAGCCCTCGTTCGACGGTTGTGCGCAGTTGTTCCCCAACGCCAGGCCGATCAATCCCGGTAGCGTGCCGGCGACGATGAAACCCCTGGCCCTGTGCTCCGACAACTTTGCCGTGCTCTATTCGCAAACCAGCAAGACCCCTCTGGTGGTGGTCGAACGCCTGAGTTCGGCGCAACTGAAGGACGCCAAGGGCGAGGAACGCACCAACCAGTTCTACCCGGACCCGCGTATTCCCAAGGGTGGTCGGGCCGAATTGAGTGACTACCGCAGCCAGCATCCGGCGGTGGACCGTGGGCATCAGTCACCGGCAGCCGATGCGCCGAGCCCGAATGCCATGGCCCAGTCCTTTGCGCTATCGAACATGGTGCCACAGGACCCGACCAACAATCGCAAGATCTGGAGCAAGGTCG
>NZ_JACAPA010000155.1:0-412 GCF_013385945.1 Pantoea sp. B9002 | reverse complement strand
AAATGCGGGAAATGAAGGCTGAGCGTGTGCTCAACCAGATGGATCGGCAGGCCGCCACAGGCATCCCGCCAACCCCGGCAGACCAGCAGCGTTGGAAAACCGCTTTGTCCGGGACATCGGCGGCCGGTGAGTACAACACCCGAATCAACGAAATGAACGAGGTTCAGGGCCTGCTGCGCAAGCCGATGGCCGAGCAGCAGCAGTACGTTGACCAGAAGCGCCAGCAGATGGTCGTCAACGGCGCCAGCGTTGCACAGCAGGCCAACGTCACGCGCCTACAGACCGCCATCGACAACAACACGAAGATGCTGCGCGAAAGCCCGCTGACCTTCAACGCCATGCGAACCGGTTCAGATGTTGAGCCGCTGGACATCAGCGGCATTGCTACGCCTGAGGGGCAGCAGAAATTGGC
>NZ_JACAPA010000154.1:0-339 GCF_013385945.1 Pantoea sp. B9002 | reverse complement strand
CTTTCCTGGCCTGGATCGCCGGTAGTGGATTCGCCTATACGGCCAATCACATCCACTTTGTGGTCACGTCCATTCCTCCACTTGATTCACTGCTGGTGTCGAGCCTCACTTACGTGTGCCTTCGATACCTGATGGCACGTGCCCAAGTGGCAAGACTCGAACGGCAAGACTCCTGATTTCCCGATAGTAATGTTGCCCACACTTGCGGCCAGCACCGTCGCCATACTCTCAATCGATGCGATATCACCATGACTAACGCCAACCAACGACAGGAACAAACCCTTGGCCACACCCACCTGGAAGACATCATTGCGATGGTCATTGGCACCACGCTCATAG
>NZ_JACAPA010000153.1:0-382 GCF_013385945.1 Pantoea sp. B9002 | reverse complement strand
AGGGCCAGGATGGTGGTGAGCACCAGGACCAGGCCGAAGCCCAGGCCCAGTTTCAGGTTGACGCTGATATTTCCAAACCAGCTATTCATTGAATTCCTCCAGGAACGTTGTCTTGCTTGCTCGTCGGGTGGCTGGAAGGTGTTGTTTTTGGTGCCAGCTGAATTTGTTCGTAGGGGCTGTATCGGCGGTGGGGCCGATAGCTGAAAGGTTTTTCTCGTGAGCTGATGTTTCACGAAGTGTAGTGCGCGGGTGACGGATCGCCGTTGCGGCCAGATCCAGGGCTCGCGGGAGTGTTTTACCCGCAGCAGGCCGGACCGCGGGCTTAAGGAATTTTTCACATTCCTTTCACCAGAGGGCGACTTCAGCGGACCTAGTCTCTGCG
>NZ_JACAPA010000017.1:0-118329 GCF_013385945.1 Pantoea sp. B9002 | reverse complement strand
AAATTCAGTATGCCACTACACTCTGATGAATTAACGTTTTCTAATTTTTACCAAAAACTTAAGTAGCCATTTTTTATGGTTATCTAAAACCTAAGGGATCATAAACTACATTATTAAAAAACCACAGTAGATATGGCGAGGTATGATATTGCACATGACAAAAAAGCATCCGCGTAATCTATTATTATGCAACGAGTAATGTTCAATTCACCCTGTTCTAAGATAAGGATCAGGCCGATGATTTGACCAAAGACCAGCGAGCGGCGTTAGCCACCGCACTTAATGTGATTAAAAAAGGATTAAAAAATGGAAAGGCGTCATATTTTCAATGAGTTGATGCAAGGTGTGTTGGAGCTGCAAGATCACCAGGATGGAAAAATAACGCTTCATTCTTATAAAGTCGTGAAGCGCCAGAAAGTGACCATCACTCCTGACGAACTACGCAGCGTAAGAGAGAAGTTAAATATTTCTCAGGCAGTGTTTGCCAATATTCTGCATACAGGCGAAACAACATATCGGAATTGGGAACAGGGAAGCTCTAAACCAAATCCGCAAGCTGTTTTGCTGATTCGCATGGTGCAGCAGAATCCAGAAACGTTGCAAGCACTGGCTCACCTTTGAATGTGCATAAACTAGCTATTAGTACACAAGCGCTGAAAACAAAGCTCTTAGGCTGATTTACAGTTCAGCTAATTCAGATTTAACAGTCATTTTTTTGTAGTGTAACAGCTATCACTACCAACGGTGGCGTGCTTAGCAGGGAAGGTCATTTTAGGGAAGCCACGCCATTGTGGGTAATTTTTCAGGTCATCAATACATTCCTGTCTTGTTGCACAAAAACCGGTCGGGCTCCCATTTCCCGTTTCAATCACGCAACACTGATCTTCACCCTTGCACAAGGGTTCAACATCGTCAATAAGACCTTTTAAGAAATCACAGCCGCTCAGGCCCAGCAGACATACTAGCAATAAAAAGTATTTAATGTTCATCATGCCACCACATTACATTAATCAATTTTCGGGAATACACGTGCCGATTTTGATTTATCAGCCAATGTTAACGCGCCAACAGCCAGAAAAGATTTATATTTAAAATTATTAAAAAGTAATTGTGAGACGGTGATCCTTGGCTTACTTGTGTCACAGTTTAAAAACTCCTCGACATTTTCTCCGCATACGAAAAGTCCTATGCCTGAAGCTTCAAAAATGGCGTGATGCCGTGCAAACAAAATGTCATTAAGTGTCAGCTTGTAGTTGATAACTGCAGGTGAGACTGTAGGCTTAAATAAGGAATTATTAAATTTTCTTTCAAACATAATATGCCTAATATCATGTTCAGCAGGCATCGTTTGAGAAGGCGTAGGAGTCGCTGATGGTGGTAGTATAGGTGTAGCTTGAGAGGATGAGTCTGTTGCGCTTGTAAGTGCTTTTGCTGTTCCAGGTTCATAACAACCAACGACTTCAGGAAGGTTCACCATCTCCGATAAATATGTAAAATACTCAAAGGCAAAAAGTTTATCCTCTTCAACAATTTGTTTGTTTTTGGCTGCAAGTTTTATGGCTCTCATTGACGCACTAGAATCATCTCCAGTAAGCCATTCTTCATAAATTCCTCTAGCATTAGGATCTCGTGGAGGAATATTTTTCATTACACTTAAATGGAAAGGCCACCCAACACAGGGTTGACCTATAAGGTCTGATGGTCCCGTAATGTTAATTAGGGTAGGCTGGTTATTAAGTATATTTCCTAAGCTGATCGTACTTAGGTCAACTGAATTATCGATAAACGATAAAGTATTTTTATATGAAATAGCGCGTGCATAAATAGGGTACAATCCCGAAAGCGCCATCGAAACCTGCCTTAAGTCATTGATGTCAATGTGTGTTTTAGTAAAGTCATCCCATTCAGAAATGATTTTCTTTGCGAGATCAAGTTCTCTACCAATATTAGCACTACGCATTTCAGGCTGCATTTTATAATTTTCACTATGCGCTAATATCATGGCTGAATACTTTGATATAATTGAAAGATGCAATTTTTGATAATCATATGCCCATCCCTGTGCGGGATAACGTTTGGATAAATCAATCAACTCGTCATTTGTTGGAAATGTATAATGGATTTTATCGAGTTTTGTATTTATCGATTCGCGGTTGAACTTCAACATTTCCAGATCAGAGTCACTTAAAGGATTCAGAGCATATACACCCAAATAATACTGGGCTAAACCTTCAAGTAAAAAATGTTGCCCGGCTATTTTGTTTTCTCTGTTCTTAATTGCAAAATATGAGTGTACAGCAGAATAATATTCACCTAAGCGTCTGTCAGATGTTCTCCAGTTGACAATTGCTTGAAGTGTTTCTAGGTCTGGATCTCGTGACTGTGTAATTTCATATTGAGCCTCAGATGCTTGACTTAATCGTTTATTATAGCTCGTCACTTCTGAACTCATAAGTAATGTTGGACGCACTATCATATCGCGCAGGGCTTGAGATTTGATATTAAAAATCTGAAATTGTCTATTTCCAGGGTTTTCAAATAAAAGGGCGCCTGAAAAAATTGTAGCATTAGAAAATTCATTATCATTATATGCTGAAACGTACTTTTTCTGTGAAGATCCGCCAATCCAAAATGTTAGCACGGTTATCAAAAAACCTGTAATGAACACTACAGTGAAAATAATAAATACCTTTTTCGATCTGAATTTCAACCCACTAAATATTGCAATATTATTAGCGCGTTTATAATACGCTAGGCAGGTTATCGCGATAATAGATATGCCACCACCAACAAACAGTAAAACCTGTCCGGATGTGAGAATTGAACTTGTCAACTGACCAAGGAGTATTCCTTGGTGTTTTTCGATCATTACATCAGTATCAGAAATGCTCGTTCGTAAGGTGTTATTTAAATCTGAGATTGCTCTATCAGATGAGTTATTCAATTGCCTTAGAAATTCCTCTCTTTGATATGAGGCAAGCTCATTTAATTTTGCTATTTTATCATCTAGCACAAGATTTAGCTTTGACTCGGACTGAGTGATGAGTGCCTCCCCCCTTGTTTTCAACTTCTCATCTAAAGCGTCTATGCTCGACCCAAGGGCAAGATTATTGACTGCATCTCCAAAAAAATTTGGATTAATGACGCCCTTGTCTCCACAAAAAGCTGCGCAAGGCAATGAAACCCCACCGATAGTTATGTTTGAAAAAAAAGCCACAGTTGAGAAACTTACGATGATAGCAAGTAACAATGCTGCCTTTAGAAGAAGGTTTGCCATATCACCCTCATAGTACCGATAAGTTATAGTAACCATCATGAATCAATAATAGCTGATTTATTGCCAGCTAGCTCTTTAATGTGGATGCAAACATAAATAATTGTCTTTTATACCCGAGCGTTTTAATGAAGTTCACATGCTTTTTTTCCCTTTAATACATAGGCCACTTTCGGCTCCCCGACTGCGCCGGGTCGTCGAGCCTGAGTACGCTAACCGGTAACCCGGTAAGCTCCGCCGAACCGCATAATGACGCGTTAAAGTCTGATGTCTAGCGGCTAAGAGCATGCTGCTAGCCTTGCGGCTGTCGCTTATCCGGTCGCAGGCTACTTCCGATGAAAATCGGCCGCGCGGTAGCAGCATACGGTTGATGGAGGTAATGGACGGAATTAATCAATCGGGTTTGGGGAGCATTTGGTCTGCAGCTAGGGGGGTAGATACAGAATGGAAAATGAAGCGGGAAATGCTCAGCCCTCATCAGACGACAAGCTGGTCTGATATACCCGTTGCGTGCGTTCTACGACGATAATGTTATGTTGAATTAACGTTTTCTAAAGTTGATTTTCCATTCCACATAAAGTAAGACAACGCATAGTTAGACGAGAACACCACCACTTTGTGGCGCATCAACTCTTCGCGATGTTTGAAGTAGGGCGCGCCCATCTTGATGCCCAGCGCCTTGGCCTCTCTGCTCAGCGAAATAATGCAGCCGTCGTTATTCGACAACACTACAATCGGCTTGCCGCGCAGATCCGGGCGAAACACCGTTTCACAGCTGGCGTAAAACGAGTTCACATCCACCAGGGCAAACATCAGCGGCCTATGGTTTTAATCACGTGTTTAACGATGCCGAAGACTTCGAACTCATCGGCGTCAGGAATGGCGATAACCGCATGTGCGGCATTCATCGGTTTGAGATGCAGGTAAGGCTGCAACATCAGCTGTTTCACGGTGAACTCGCCGGAAAGCGAGGCCACCACAATGTCACCGTGTTTGGGTTTGAGCGAGCTGTCGACCACCAGCATGTCGCCCTCATTGATACCGATGTCGATCATCGAGTCACCGCTGACTCTGATGAAGTAGGTTGAACTCGGGTGATCGACTAAAAAGTCGTTGAGGTCGATGCGTTGTTCAACGTAGTCCTGCGCCGGGGACGGAAAGCCGCAGGGCACGCGGCTGATGAACAAGGGTAAGGCGAGAATAGCGCGGATTTCCGCGGGCTGATAAAACTGCATGGCTGCGATCTCAAATTATTACTGTATATGTATACAGTAATGTTGAATGGGCAGTTTGATCAAGTGAGAACCGGCAACGATTTGCAAAACAGTTGGCAACAAAGGAAATTTATTTTGTGCAAAACGGCATGCCGCTGCGCTTAAATCATCATCCCCATGATCTGCAGAGTGCTCTGCTGTGAAGCGGTGACAAACGGAATGTCTTTGATGTGCTGCATACCAAAGGCTTCGTAGAACTTACGCGCACGCACGTTATCGCCTAACACTTCCAGCCACAGATAGCCTTCCCGTTTGTCGCGTGCCTCATTAATGATGCTTTCGAACATCCAGCGGCCGTAGTTTTTGCCGGTTTCTTCTGGATTGAGGTAAAGCTTGTTGAGCAACGCGCCGCTCATGCCGGAATCCGGCACCGGCGTGTTCCAGGTAACTTTGGCGAAGCCAATCGGCTTGTCGGTCTCGGCGATCAGCCAGCTCTCATTGGGCGCCGCCAGGCTGCTATTTAGCTCTGCCAGACCGTATTCCTTGTCGATAAAGGCATCCAGTTCGTCTGCGGAAACCCACATATGTTTGAAATGCGCACTGTAGGTCATGCGGCCCAGCAGGTGCAGCAGCTCTGCATCCTCTGCCGTGGCTTTGCGTATGGTGAACTCCATGCCAGATTTCCTTGCTTAATGCTTGTTATTAATCACGTCGTCGATGCGATACGGCCACCGAAGGGCAGTTACCATAACGTGTTAGTAACAAAAACCCAAGATAACCAGAGCTTTCTGTTAACAAGGCGCAACACCGATGATCTATAGTAAGGAGTGAGAACCAAGCGTAAGCCCATATTCTCAGGAGGTAGAAGATGTCAGATTCGCAACCTAAAATTATCGGCGAAGCCGCCTATGCGTTACTGGTACGCCGTGAGGAAGTCAGCGTCTCCTCACTGCTGGCAGAGCTCGCGCGCATGGCGAGAAAAGAGCAAAACAGTCAACAGCAGCATCGCATTGCTCAGGCTCAGCACTGGTTGCTCACGCACCGTCAACCGGCGGGCAGCGATAACCGCGTCCATTCAGCGTTGCGCGGATTGAGTCGTCAGGAAGGCAGCGTCAGAATGCCTTCGGCCGATGCTGACGATAGTTGACCATCCCAATGGGCTCACGCGTCGATGACTTTCGGCGCGGAGCTCACGGATTTGGAAATAAAAGCTTTCCAATTATCCTAATTCACACTTCTTAGCACTTTTTGCAACAAAACCCGCCTGGTAACTTGAGTAAGCTCCTTGTACAGCTTTTTGCTATCTGTACAACTTTACTTAGGTCAAATGACCTAACTTTTTCATTTATTGGGGTCAATTATGCGTCAGAACGGATACACGCCGAGTTCAGTCGAGGCCATTGCCAACTATTTCAGCAAAGCGTCGCTGCCATCGCAGCAGGAAACCTTGGGTCAGATCGTGGTGGAAATCTTACGCGAAGGCCGTAATCTCAACCGCAAATCGCTGTGCACCAAGCTGCTGCGCAGACTGGAACTGGCCGCCAATGCCGAAGAAGAGCATCACTATCATCAGCTGATTGGCTTATTATTCGAACGCGAAAGCTGAGAGCCAGTCAGACGTCAAACTTGTACAAGTATAAAAATTTTACTCTGAATACGCTCCCACACTGGCTTCGCCCCGCACCGGGGCGAAGCGGCGATCAGAGATTCGTTATGAAAATTCGTTATGAATAGAAGTGAACACCAGAAAATAATCGATGAAATTATTGGCGAAGCGGCGCTGGCGCTGTTGCAGCGGACGGGCCCGGTCAATACGCAGGCGCTGATGGATCAGCTGCTGCTGATGAAACAGCAGAGCAGCGATGAAGAGCAGCGTGCAGCGATTACTGCCGCCATCACCGACGTACGCAACAGTATTTCGGCGGGGAAAAAGCTGCGCGATGAGCAGCCGCAAAGCGACAACGTTCTTCAGCTGTTTGGGCATAACCAGCAGTCTGGCAACAATCGTAAACATTGACCGATTGGCTCGCATTTAGGACATCTAAATTCGAGCGTATACACAATCACGGGACTGGAATCATGTCGGAAAATCACAACCTCTACGCTGCACTGCCTGATACCGAGCTGGCAGAGCATTTTCGCAATGCAGACAGTACGTTAAGAAACGAAGCTGCCGTATTGGATAGGGTTATCCGCCACGTGCTGGCCACGGAAGGGCGCGTCAGTAATAAATCGATTATTCTCTGTCTGATTATGGCGCTGGAAACCGCAGCAAGTGATGCTGAAGCCGATGTGCTGCGCAAAACGTTGGAAATTGTGGTGGGTTATACGCCTGACGACGCCTGATATTCCCTCTGTCCCCCATGCGGGGACAATTCAATTAATCCTTCTGTTCGGGACCCAACCGGCGCTTCGCTTTGCCAATATTAATTCTGTGCAACCAGGTCCGAAATTGTTTTAGCTGAATGTGTGAAGCGATTTCAGTAGAAAGCGTGCAAATATAAAGCTGACTCTGGGTATGATTATTAGTGCCGGTAGCGTAAATTTCGCTTTTATTATCACGCTGTTGTAGTTCAATTCCCGTGAAGTGTAAATTCCCCCACAGCTGAAGAGTGGCCTCGAACTTTTTAAAGTCCATCATGATGCCCTTATTATTTTGACTTATTGTGGAGTGTTGCTGGCTGCGTGCAACATAAAGCAATTGCGCCATTAAGCCAGCATCGTTGAATATTAAACTTAGGGATAGTTACGCTTAAACGCGGATTTTCTAATCCATTTGCGTTTATTACCGCTTTGCTTATCCATCGCTAATGCGCTGGCGCTGGCTGGGTCAAACAGCGACAAACTCTCTATTTGATGCACCATAATCACTTTGCGAAACTCAAGGGCACTTTTAGGTGCGGAAGAGAAATCAATATTGTGATTGTGGTACCACAAACTGTAATTATGCTCGATGGCCAGGTTGAGCGTGCGTGAATCACGATAGCCGCTCAGCATTGGGATCAACACAATATTGGCGGTGTTCGGATACTCAAAGGTTGCCGCATGAATCATGCCGATATAGATACGGCGCGATTTCAGCGTGACCCACGCCAGCTCGCCTTCTTCCATACACTGCAGCAGCAACTGTTCAATGCCGTTGGAGCGTGAAAGGCGCTGATACAGCTCCTTGCGTCCGCCGGCGTTGAGCCGGGCGCTGACCGCCCAGTTGGAGCGATACATGCAGAACAGGATGGCAAAGGCCAGCATCAGAACCACCGGCGCCTGGATGCCTAAAAAGCTCCACGTCATGAAATCGACGTTCCAGTGCACATTCTCTGCCGACGTCAGCGCGAAGGCATTGTTCACGCCCGATGCGGCCAGCAAAATCAGCCAGATAATGGCGGTCGCCAGCACGCCTTGCAGCACAAATATGCAGCCATAGAGCGCAATGAGAAAATAGACATCCCAGCCAAAGGAGCGCTTAATCTTTAAACGGCTCGACATGTCGCGGCTGGTATACCAATAGCCGCACACCATCATCACCATAAATATCGCCGTGCCCATTTAAATATCCTTTAATGTGCTGACATGATGGGCAAAATCGCGCTGCACTTCAGGACTCAAAGCATTAACCGAAGCGTTACCATCTTCATCAATAATAATTCTGTCGCCTTCCTCAATCGATTCCTGAATGTCCTGGCGCGTCATGACTTGCACTAATGACTCCGGGCTACCGAACAGGGAAGTTAAAAAACCAAACATAGTCGAACAATCCTTAATTATTTATACCTGCATCAACTATGGCACATGGCTCAACAACCCAGCTGCGTAACTGAAATGAAAGGGCGCTTTCCGGATTAATCTGCCAGGTTGGATATAGGGTCGCCATTAATGGCGACCTGGTTAACGCCTAATCAGAACAACTCACGATACAGCGCAGCGATCATCGCCACGCTGCACTCACGCGGATTGCCTGGCGTACACACATCGGCGAAAGCCGCGGCAGCGAGTGCATCCACATCCTGCTCCTGCATGCCGATATCACGCAGTCTGAGCGGAATGCCGATATCGTGGTTCAGGGTAATCACCGCATCAATGGCCAGCGCACGGGCATCGGCTAATGAACAGCTATAAGCACCTTCCATGCCCAGCGCATGGGCGATATCGCGGTACTTCTCGCCGGTATGCTCGGCATTGAACGCCATAATATGCGGCAGCAGGACCGCATTGGCGATGCCGTGCGGCGTGCCATAAAACGCGCCCAGCGGATGCGCCATACCGTGCACCAAACCCAAACCAACATTCGAGAAGCCCATCCCGGCGATGTACTGGCCGAGCGCCATATCCGCGACGCCCGCCGGCACGCCTTTGACCGAGTCACGCAGCGAGCGGCCAATAATTTCAATCGCCTTAAGATGGAACATGTCGGTAAGTTCCCACGCGCCGCGCGTGATGTAGCCTTCAATGGCGTGCGTCAGCGCATCGACGCCGGTCGCCGCTTTCAGGCTGGCGGGCATGCTGGCCATCATGTCGGGATCGATAATGGCAATCGCCGGGATATCGTGCGGGTCGTAACAGACGAACTTGCGCTTCTTCTCTTCATCGGTGATGACGTAATTGATGGTCACTTCCGCAGCGGTACCGGAAGTGGTCGGCACCGCAATGATCGGTACGGAAGGATTGCGCGTGGCGGCTCCGCCTTCCAGCATGCGTACGTCATTGAACTCGGGATTGGCAATCATCATGCCGATGGCTTTACAGGTATCCTGCGGCGAGCCGCCGCCCACGGCGATCAGATAATCGGCACCCGAACGACGAAAAGCCTCGACGCCCGCATGCACCACCTCAACGGTAGGATTGGGGATCACCTCATCATAGATTGCGAAACTGAGGTCGTGCTGCGCCAGCAGATCGGTGATGCGGGTGGCGACAGAAAACTTGATCAAATCCTTGTCGGTCACCACCAACGCTTTGTTAAAACCGCGTTTGTGAATCTCATCGACAATAGAATTAATGGCGCCCGCACCGAAATAGGCGGTCTCATTGAGGATCATTCTGTTAATCATGTTAATTACCTTCGCGTAGATGCCAGATTTAATTTTTTTCGATTAAATTCATCAAGATAAGAAGATTTAACCTTGTCTAGATCTACGGGGTAACGGGCGGGCAGGTATTGAGATTTCTCAATAAAAACGTTGTTTCCGGATGGCTGGAATATCGCTGATAAATTTCCCCTAACGCGGGGTCAGGGGAAAGGGAGAAATTAACGCATCAGAACAGGTAGCGTGCGCCCAGCGTGAACTGGTTCTCAACCAGATGGGCTTTCATTTGCTCATCCTTTAAACCACGGGCATTGACGAAGTTGTTATAGCCGCTCTCAATTTTGCCCATATCCACGTAGCGATAGCCGACGTCGATGGCGATGCGCTCAATTGGGGCGTAGCTCAAACCGGCACCAAGGCTGTAAGTCAGATTGTTTTGCGTGCTTGAAGCGTACTCACGCGATGGCATGCCTTGCCAGCCGCCCGCTTTGATTTTGCTCACGCCCACACCGGCGGTGCCGTACAGCGAAACGTTATAGCCGAGTTCGATATCACGATAGACGTTGAACATCAGGCGCTGCACATCGGTTTGCAGGTGGTTATAGCTGGTGGCGAAGGTGGATGAACCGCTGGTGAACTCCGCGCTTTGGCCAAAGGTGTATTCACCTTCGGTGCGCCAGCCGTTGCCCCATTGATAACCGAGCGCCAGCGCGGCGGTGGCCTGATGTGCTTTCTCGTTACCCGCAACAAACTGACCGACGCCCGGACGCGCGCTGGTGTTCATCTCTTTAGCATTCTGTTGGTTTTGCAGATATTTCGCTGAACCGTAATAGCCTTGATTCACCTCCGCCGCAACGGCCGAACCGGCGATGATCATCAAAGGCAGAGCGCAACATAATGTTTTTAATTTCATCTGAATCCATTCTCTTCGTCAGGTGGAAAGGAGGAACGTGACTGTTCCTGATGACGAATCATATGCAACGCTCAGACGGGAAAAAATGCGGTTGAATACGCAGGAGAATAGGTAGAACTACGCAGGCAACGCGCCGGAGAACCGGCGCGACAATCACGAACCTAAACGCATAGTCTCAGCACGCTTCGCGGTGTCGTAGACATATTGCAGCATCGGTTCCAGATCGGTGTCGGGCCCGGAGCTGATGATCTTGGCGCGCAGCCACTCAATCTCGCTGGTGATATCCGGCGGGAAAATGGTGTTGTTCTGCGCATTACGCAGCCATTTCAGCAGGAAGTTGTTCTTGCCGCGCACGCCGCCAGATTTCTTCGTTTTGGCGTTGATTTTCAGGGCGACCAGAATGCAGTAATAGAAGTGAACGCGTTGGCTGTAGCTTTGCGGGATCATCTTCGCTCACCTGCCGTGACAAGTGAAAAATGTGATGTCGATCGGTTTTCCATCATCCGGATTCCTGCCTGAATGGGTCTAAACGCCGTGATCAATGCCGATCAGGGCGCTATTTCCGCGCTGTGGCCGCACGGTAAACGCACCATATGATAATCCTCGCGGCGGATGCAAGTCGGCATAATCCGGGAATTGAGGCGGAAGAAGGGCGTCAAACGCGCCAAAAACAAGCGAAGCGGTTGAAAAAGCAGTGAGGCGATTCTTTTGCGGCATAAGGCTTAAAACGGCCACTTATCCTATAGCGAAGCCGCGCGTATCTGGCAATATCGTGATCTGTGTCTACACTTAATACTGACGATGTTCGCAGTCAGCCTGGCGAGTGAGTTTAAATGATGTTTGTTTGTGGAGAGTTATCTATCGAAATTCCGTGTTATCTGCAAAACCTCCTCGCACACACTTCGGCGGTAGTAACCGCCTCGATCGCCCAGCCAGCCTCCGAACATCCTGTAATGACAAATTCCACCAGACAGGAGAAGAGTCGTGACCCCCGCGGTTAATCAGAACAGCACCTTGCCGTCGTTAAGTGGCGGACTCTATGCCTTCTTTTTTGATGTCGACGGCACGCTGGCAGCGATTCAGTCGCAGCCCGAGTCGGTCTCCATTCCCGCCTCGGTACGCCAGCTCCTGCAACAAATTTCCAATCTCAGCCACGGCGCCTTAGCGCTGGTTTCCGGCCGTCCGATTGCGCAACTCGACGCCTTAGTGGCGCCACTCGAAGCCCCCGCCGCGGGCGTGCACGGTGCAGAACGCCGCGATGCGGCGGGCCGCGTGCATCGCCACAGCTTGCCGGGTGATATTGCGCAAACGCTGCAAACTGAACTGCAGCAGACGCTGGATCAATGGCCCGATACGCTATTAGAAGTGAAAGGCATGGCGTTTGCGCTGCACTATCGCAATGCGCCGCAGTACGAAAACGCCATCATGCAGCTGGCCGAAGACGCCGTTGCACGCTTTCCCGAGCTGGCGCTTCAGCCGGGTAAATGCGTGGTGGAACTGAAGCCGCAAGGCATCGATAAAGGCGCCGCGGTACATGAGTTTATGCAGGAAGCGCCCTTTGCCGGACGCATTCCGGTATTTGTGGGAGACGACCTGACGGACGAAAAAGGATTCCTCGCGGTAAACGCCATGCAGGGGATCTCTGTCAAAGTCGGTGAAGGGGCCAGCCATGCACGCTATCGCCTCAACAGCGTTGAGGCCGTATGGCAATGGCTTGAACAACTATTATTACAACTAGAACATGACAATGTGGGTAAGGAGTTTAGGTTATGAGTCGTTTAGTCGTCGTATCTAACCGTATCGCGATTCCCGATGGTAGCAAGGCCAGCGCAGGCGGGCTTGCTGTCGGTATTTTGGATGCACTGCGAGATACCGGAGGATTATGGTTTGGCTGGAACGGAGAGATCAGCGAATTCTCGGGTGAAGATGAAGATGAAGAACTTACGCAGATCGAAAAAGACGGCATTACCTACGCGTCACTGCCGCTGAATCAAAACGATTACGATCAATATTATCTCCAGTTCTCCAATACCGTGATTTGGCCGGCGTTCCACTATCGCCTCGATCTGGTGCAGTATCAGCGCGAAGCCTGGGATGGCTACTGCCGCGTCAATACCTTGCTGGCGCAGCGCCTTAAACCGTTGCTGCAGCCCGACGATATTCTGTGGATCCACGATTACCATCTGCTGCCGTTTGCCGCCGAACTGCGCAAACAGGGCATTAATAACCGCATCGGATTCTTCCTGCATATTCCGTTCCCGACGCCAGAGATCTTCAATGCCTTGCCGCCGCATCAGGAGCTGCTGGAGATGCTGTGCGACTACGATTTGCTGGGCTTCCAGACAGAATCTGACCGCGTCGCCTTCCTTGATAGCCTGAGCCAGCTGACGCAGCTGCAGAATAAAGGTGAGAAGAAGCATCGTGCCTTCGGCAACACCTTTATGACTGAGGTATATCCGATTGGTATTGAGCCGGACACCATTAAAGAGATGGCGGAAGGACCGTTGCCACCGAAAATGGCGGCAATGAAACGCGATTTGGGCGATCTGCAGAACATCATCGCCTGTGAGCGCCTGGATTACTCCAAAGGATTGCCGGAGCGTTTCCTGGCCTTCGAAGCCCTGCTGGAGAATTTCCCGCAGCACCGCGGCAAAATTCGCTACTCGCAAATTGCGCCCACCTCGCGCGGCGACGTGCAGGCTTATCAGGACATCCGTCATCAGCTGGAAACGGAAGCGGGGCGCATCAACGGGAAATACGGCACGCTGGGCTGGACGCCGCTCTATTACCTCAATCAGCACTTTGATCGTCGCCTGTTAATGAAGATCTTCCGTCTCACCAATGTGGGCTTGATTACGCCGCTGCGTGACGGCATGAATCTGGTGGCGAAAGAGTATGTGGCGGCGCAGGACCCGGATAATCCAGGCGTCTTGGTGTTGTCACGCTTTGCCGGTGCGGCCAATGAGCTGACTTCCGCGCTGATCGTCAATCCGTACGATCGTGATGAAGTGGCAGCGGCGCTCGATCGCGCGTTGACCATGCCGCGTACCGAACGTATTTCGCGTTATAACGACATGATGGCGGTGTTGCGCAAACAGGATATTTCGCACTGGCGCGAATGTTTCCTGAAAGATTTAAATACTTTGCCGGTTCGTAGTGACGACCACGGCACGGTAAATAAAGTCGCTACCTTTCCGAAATTAGCGTAACGCTCAATTGCGCAATAAATTGCGCCGCTACGGTAAATGCTAACATTGGGTCCTTTGCTCACTCATCGCACACTTCCGTAGCGGCGCGATTTATCGCGCGTCTTTGAATTTACGCTTCGCTGCACAGCGTTTTCACGCGCCACTGTAACCTCACGAAATCGATTTCATTTCTTTAAGCGCTAATGCGCTGACTCATCAGCGAAAAGCGCACGATTTGGTTAAAAAGCACACAACCGAAAGGCAAAAAAAGCTTTTTTTCTTCGCAACCCTAAAGATCTCAGGTGGTACGCCGATAGTAATCGCGAAGCAAACCGAAAAAATGGCTATTCATTCATTTCTCTAATGTAACGCTCTGTTACATCCCCTGCCGTGCGCTAAACACTCCCTACAATCCACTAACAGTTCCCAGGCGCTCTACGCCCAGACTTCACGCTTCGCTAGCGTCTCGCTTTACGGCACGTCGGCAATATTCCCTGTAAGTGATTAATTTAGAAGCGAATAGTTTCACGCTAATTCAGAGTATTATGCTGCATATAATTCTTTATATGGCGCGTTATAGCACTCTAATTCCAACAAAACAGATAACTGATCGCGTTGTAATGACAATCTTCCGCACAGCCTAAAATCCGCCTTACTTCAGCAAAATATTAAAGAAATATTCAGAAATTGCGCAAAAAATAGACAACAGAAAAGCGCTGCTGAAGGTTTAGAGAAAAAATTTGCCTTAAAAGTGTGACGTAGATCACACTTTATCTAAAATTTCGCGCCACTCACGTTGTATGTGGAAATCAGACGATATAGATTTGCCTTGTTTTCAGATTAGTCTTAAAAAACTGTAAGCAGACGTCACGGAAGATGGTTACAACTCAAGCAAAGAATGGCCTGGAGTTTTGATTACTACAGATCAGTGTCCTGACTAAAAGAGCAACAGTCAGGAGCACGTTGGCTCAAGCCTGATTATTTTTTGCCATCTTTAGATTTACCAACCAGCAGCCCGAACCATAGAACAATTTAATTCTGTGGCCGTATATGTGTCGCGTCTATCAGGATGGAAAAAAATGGGTACATCAGAATTACTAAAACATATATATGACATCAATTTGTCATATTTGCTTCTTGCTCAGCGTTTAATTAACCAGGAAAAAGCTTCAGCAATGTTTCGTTTAGGCATCGATGAATCGATGGCCGATGCATTGTCGCAATTAACCTTACCTGAGATGGTAAAATTAGCGGAAACCAACCAACTGGTTTGCCAGTTCCGATTTACCGATCACAACCATATTAATCGTCTGACTCAAGAGTCACGCGTGGATGACTTGCAGCAAATCCACACCGGTATTTTATTATCCAGCCGCCTACTGCGGAATGCGTCTAAAGATGACGTCTCTGCGAAGAAGAGGGCCGTTTAATGACCGAAAAAAGTATTGTTCAGGAAGCGCGTGATATTCAGCTGGCAATGGAGCTGATTACATTGGGCGCACGACTGCAAATGCTGGAGAGTGAAACGCAGCTGAGCCGTGGTCGCCTGATTAAACTCTATAAAGAGCTGCGTGGTGCGCCACCACCGAAAGGCATGCTGCCATTCTCCACCGATTGGTTCATGACCTGGGAACAAAACATCCACTCTTCTATGTTCTGTAACGCCTGGCAGTTCCTGCTGAAAACCGGCTTGAACAGTGGCGTTGAAGCGGTAATCAAAGCTTATCGCTTGTATCTTGAGCAGTGTCCGCAATCGGACGAGGGCCCGCTGTTGGCGCTAACGCGTGCATGGACCCTGGTGCGATTCGTTGAAAGTGGCATGCTGGAACTGTCTGACTGTAAGTGCTGTGGTGGAAGCTTTATTAACCACGCTCATCAGCCCGTTGGCAGCTTTGTCTGCAGCCTGTGCCAGCCGCCATCACGTGCCGTAAAAAGACGTAAACTTTCTGCAGATTCTGCCGATACCTTTCCACAACTGCTGGATGAACAGGTTAAACGCGCCGTTTAAGTTTGTTCGCATCGTGGAAAACATCCAGCAGCGGTTAATACCGCTGCTTTTTTTTTGCCTGCGATAAACGAATAACACCTGCGGCTCTCTGGCTTAACTTCCATCAACACGTTACGGACGTAAGGATTTTTTGTGCTGATAATTCTGGGTTATATCGTGGTCGTCGGCTCCGTGTTGGGCGGCTACGCGATGGTCGGCGGACATTTAGGCGCGCTATATCAACCGGCGGAGCTGATCATTATCGGCGGTGCCGGTATTGGTGCCTTTTTAGTCGGCAATAATGGCAAATCGATTAAGAAAACATTAAAAGCGCTGCCATTGTTAATGCGCGGCTCGAAATATAACAAAGCGGTATACATGGATTTAATGGCGCTGCTTTATCGCCTGATGGCGAAATCCCGTCAGCAAGGCATGTTGTCATTAGAACGTGACATTGAAGATCCCAGCCAGAGTGAAATTTTCGCTAACTATCCGCGTATTTTGTCCGATAAACAGTTAGTCGATTTTATTACCGATTATTTGCGTTTAATGGTCAGCGGAAATATGAACGCCTTCGAAATTGAAGCGTTGATGGATGAAGAGATTGAGACCTACGAGCACGAGTGCGAAGTCCCCGCGCAAAGTATCTCGGCGGTGGGTGATGGCTTACCGGCGTTCGGCATTGTCGCGGCGGTAATGGGCGTGGTGCACGCACTGGCGTCAGCCGACCGTCCGGCGGCCGAACTGGGTGCGTTAGTGGCGCACGCGATGGTCGGTACTTTCCTCGGGATTTTGCTGGCCTACGGCTTTATCTCTCCGCTGGCGTCGGTATTGCGTCAGAAATGTGCCGAAACCACCAAGATGATGCAGTGCGTGAAGGTGACGTTGCTCTCCAGCCTCAACGGTTACGCGCCGCAAATCGCGGTGGAATTTGGTCGTAAAACGCTGTACTCCGCAGAACGTCCATCGTTCTCGGAGCTGGAAGAGCACGTGCGTAACGCCAAGAACCCGGCGAAACAAACTTCGGATGAGAATTCATGAAAGCAGGCAATCGCCCCATTGTGCTGGTTAAAAAGCGCAAACATAAAGGTCACCATGGGAGCCACGGTTCGTGGAAGATTGCCTATGCCGACTTTATGACGGCGATGATGGCGTTCTTTATGGTGATGTGGTTGCTCTCCATCTCCAGCCCCAAAGAGTTGGTCCAGATTGCGGAATACTTTAAAACGCCGCTGAAAGTGGCGTTGACCGGCGGTCAGCGCAGCAGCGACAGCGAAAGTCCGATCCCCGGCGGCGGCGACGATCCGACGCAGCAGAAGGGGGAAGTGAAGAAGATTGTCGATATGGATGCGCAGAAGAAGAAGCTGGAGGAGATCCGCCTGAATCGCCTGCGTGAAAAGCTCGACCAACTGATTGAAGCCGATCCGCGTCTGAAAGCGCTGCGTCCGCACCTGATCATCAACATGGTCGAAGAGGGACTGCGCATTCAGATTATCGATAGCCAGAACCGCCCGATGTTTAAAACCGGCAGCGCGGACGTGGAGCCTTACATGCGCGACATCCTGCGCACTATCGCGCCGGTACTGAATGATATTCCGAACAAAATCAGCCTCGCGGGTCACACCGATGATTTCCAATATGCCAACGGCGATCGTGGCTACAGCAACTGGGAACTGTCGGCGGATCGTGCCAATGCCTCACGGCGCGAGCTGGTGATTGGTGGCCTCGACGGCGCCAAAATGCTGCGTGTGGTCGGCATGGCCGACACCATGAAGCTGAAAAACCGTGGTGCTAATGATGCAGTCAACCGCCGCATTAGCCTGCTGGTGTTGAATCACGACACCGAAGCGGCGATTGAAAAAGAGAATGCCGAGAGCGATGCCGTTCAGGTGAGCGACCCGGCGCAAATTATTCCCGACATTACCGCACCCGCTGTACCGGCTGCGTCGACTGCCCCAACAGGTTCCACTGCAACACCGGCTGCGCCGGCTGCTGCAACGGCCCCTGCGGCAGCGGCGGCGCCCACGGCGAGCGTGGTGACACCAGACCAACCCTCACAGCCGAGGTGATCCCGTGAGCATGGACATCAGCGATTTTTACCAGACGTTTTTCGATGAAGCCGATGAGCTGTTAGCGGATATGGAGCAACACCTGTTGGGACTTGATCCCCAGGAGCCCGATTCCGAGCAGTTGAATGCCATCTTCCGCGCCGCCCACTCCATCAAGGGCGGAGCCGGTACGTTTGGCTTTACGGTTTTACAGGAAACCACCCACATCCTGGAAAACATTCTGGATGGTGCGCGCCGCGGCGAGATGCAGCTCAGCACCGATATCATCAACCTGTTTTTGGAAACCAAAGATATTATGCAAGAACAGCTCGATGCCTATAAAACGGCGCAGGAGCCGAATGCAGAAAGCTTTAAATACATCTGCGAAGCGCTGCGTCAGCTGGCACTTGAAGCGAAAGGCATTGCGCCTGAAACGCCCAAAGTCGCCGAAGTGGTTGAGATTGCTGCACCGGCGGCAGCCGCAGGTCTGCGCCTGCAACTGGTTGACCTGAAAGAAAAAGAGCCGGAGCTGATGCTGGAAGAGCTCGGCAACCTCGGCACCGTCAGCAATGTGGTGAAAGGCGCCAATTCGCTGGAAGTCACCATTGATGGCGTCGGCAAAGATGACATCGTCGCGGTGCTCTGTTTTGTGCTGGATGAAGCACAGATTCACTTCCCGACAGGCGCGACGGCCGTTGCCGAAGCCCCGGTAGCTGAAGTGGCTGCTGAACCGGTGCAAACCGCCACCGTCACCGATATCACGCCAGCGGTGAAGCGCGAACCTAAACGTGCTGCCGCACCGGCCAAAGGCAGCGAATCCAGCAGCATCCGTGTTGCCGTTGAGAAAGTTGACCAGCTGATTAACCTGGTTGGCGAACTGGTGATCACCCAATCGATGCTGGCGCAGCGCTCCGGCGCGCTGGATCCGGTGGCGCATGGCGACCTGCTCAACAGCATGGGTCAGCTGGAGCGTAACGCCCGCGATCTGCAGGAATCGGTGATGTCGATTCGTATGATGCCGATGGAGTATGTCTTCAGCCGCTTCCCGCGTCTGGTACGCGATCTGGCCAGCAAGCTGGGCAAAGAAGTGGAACTGACGCTGCTCGGCAGCTCAACCGAACTGGATAAGAGCCTGATTGAACGCATCATCGATCCGTTAACGCATCTGGTGCGTAACAGCCTCGATCACGGTATCGAAACCCCGGAAAAACGTCTGGCCGCGAATAAAACCGCCGTCGGCAACCTGACGCTGTCGGCGGAACATCAGGGCGGCAACATCTGCATCGAAGTGATCGATGACGGTGCCGGTCTGAACCGCGAACGTATTCTGGCTAAAGCGCTGTCGTCTGGCCTGCCGGTCAGCGAAAGCATGAGCGATGAAGAAGTCGGCATGCTGATCTTCGCGCCGGGCTTCTCCACCGCTGAGCAGGTTACCGACGTGTCGGGCCGCGGCGTGGGCATGGACGTGGTGAAACGTAATATTCAGGAGATGGGCGGTCACGTCGAAATCTCCTCGAAGCAGGGCAAAGGCACCACCATTCGCATCCTGCTGCCGCTGACGCTGGCGATCCTCGACGGCATGTCAGTGCGCGTGGCTAACGAAGTGTTCATTCTGCCGCTTAACGCGGTGATGGAATCGCTGCAGCCAACCGCAGAAGAGCTGAAACCGCTGGCCGGTGGCGAGCGCGTGCTGGAAGTGCGTGGCGAATATCTGCCGCTGGTAGAACTGTGGAATGTGTTTGAGGTGCAGAACGCCAAAACCGACGCCACGCAAGGCATCGTGGTGATTCTGCAGAGCGCAGGCCGTCGCTATGCGCTGCTGGTTGATCAGCTGATTGGTCAGCATCAGGTGGTAGTGAAAAACCTGGAAAGCAACTATCGCAAAGTGCCGGGCATCTCTGCCGCCACCATTTTGGGCGATGGTAGCGTGGCGCTGATTGTGGATGTCTCAGCACTGCAATCGTTGAACCGTGAAAAGCGTGTGGCCGGTGCCGCAGCGTAATAGATAACGAAAGGGTAAAAAAATGACTGACATGGCAACCGTGACCAAAATCGCTGGCGAAACCGTGGGCCAGGAATTCTTAGTTTTCACACTGGGTGACGAAGAGTACGGCATCGACATTCTGAAAGTGCAGGAGATTCGCGGTTACGATCAGGTAACCCGCATCGCCAACACGCCGGAATTCATCAAAGGCGTCACCAACCTGCGCGGCGTGATCGTGCCGATCATCGACCTGCGCGTGAAGTTCTCGCAGCCGGATGTGGTGTACAACGAGAACACCGTGGTGATCGTGCTGAATCTTGAGCATCGCGTGGTGGGTATCGTCGTTGATGGCGTTTCTGACGTGCTGTCGCTGACGCAAGAGCAGATTCGTCCTTCACCGGAGTTCGCGGTCACCATGTCCACCGAGTACCTGACTGGTCTGGGCGCGCTGGGTGAACGCATGCTGATTCTGGTCGACATCGAAAAGCTGCTGAGCAGCGAAGAGATGGCGCTGGTGGACAACCTGCGTACCGCATAATCCCCGCAACGGGCCGCGCTGCTGCGGCCCGTTATCATCACCTGCGTGAATTAATTCCTTACAAATCAACAATAAAGCCGCAAAAAACTTCTGCAATATCCCTCAATCTTCTCTGCCTTTGGTCGATAACTGATCGGTACGATTTTTTCTTCATTTTCCAGGGCAAACTATGTTTACGAGAATCCGCGTTGTCACCAGCTTATTGCTGGTGTTGTTGGTGTTTGGCTTTTTACAGCTGGCATCCGGCTCACTGTTTTTCAAAGCGCTGAGCGATGACAAAAACAGTTTTAACGTTTCACAACTGGCGAGCAAAAACACCGCCGCCATCAACGACGCCTACATGAGCCTCAATCAGAGCCGTGTGGTGTTAACCCGCATTCAGCTGCGCATGGCAACCAGCAAACTGACCGGCAGCGAAGCCGATATTGCCGGCTTGTATGACGACAGCAAATCTTTCCAGAAAGATGCCGCCGATAACTACCAGCTGTTTAAAGCCACGCCGGACACGCCGGGACAGGATGCCGCGCTCAACAAACGTCTCGATGAAACCTATTCCGCCTATGCCAGTGCGCTAGGCCAGATGCAGGATGCGCTGGTGGCAAAAGATCTCGATCAGGCGGCCAAAGTGCCGGTTGCGCCGAGTCAAAACGCCTTCCTGAAAGAGTATCGCCAATGGCGTGCCGATCAGGATCGCCTGACCGCGGCGGGCGTCGAAGCCAACAGCTCAGCCTACGATCACATGATCTGGCTGTTAGCGGCAGTGCTGGCGATTGTGGTGGCGGTGATTGTGCTGTGCTGGTTTGGCATGCGCAACATCCTCATCAAACCGCTGAACGACAACATTCAGCATATTCAGCACATTGCGCAGGGCGATTTGACGCAGAGCATCGCGGTCGAGGGACGCAATGAAATGAGCCAGCTGGCGGAAAGCCTGCATGAGATGCAGCAGTCGCTGGTGCGCACGGTAAGTGATGTGCGTGACGGTTCGGATGCCATCTTTACCGGAGCGAGCGAAATCTCTGCGGGCAACAACGATCTCTCGGCACGTACCGAAGAGCAGGCGGCTTCACTGGAGCAGACCGCCGCCAGCATGGAGCAGCTGACCGCCACCGTGAAGCAGAACGCCGAAAACGCGCGTCAGGCGTCGCAGCTGGCGTTGAGTGCCTCCGAAACCGCGCAGAAGGGCGGTGACGTGGTGCAAGGCGTGGTGCGCACCATGAGCGACATCGCTGGCAGTTCGAAGAAGATCGCCGACATCACCAGTGTTATCGATGGCATCGCTTTCCAGACCAATATTCTGGCGCTGAACGCAGCGGTAGAAGCGGCGCGCGCCGGTGAGCAAGGCCGTGGATTTGCGGTGGTCGCGGGTGAAGTGCGTAATCTGGCCCAGCGCAGTGCGCAGGCGGCGAAAGAGATTAAAGGGCTGATTGAAGATTCCGTCAGCCGCGTCAACAGCGGATCTGAACTGGTCGGCACCGCCGGTGAAACCATGAGCGATATCGTTAATGCGGTCACGCGCGTCACCGACATCATGGGCGAAATTGCCTCGGCGTCGGATGAGCAGAGCCGTGGTATCGATCAGGTTGGCCAGGCGGTGACGGAGATGGATCGCGTGACGCAGCAGAACGCCTCGCTGGTGGAAGAGTCTGCGGCGGCGGCGGCCTCGCTGGAAGAGCAGGCGAGTCGCCTGAGCCAGTCGGTAGCAGTGTTCCGCGTACCGCGTGCGGCACAAGCGCAGCCGCAGGCCAGAAGCGGCGTGCGTCATCCGCAGATCGCACCACCCACCCTCGGCGCACCGCGTAAAGCGCTGACTGCGGCGGCGGGGGACAGCAACTGGGAAACGTTTTAACGCTCGGAGTGGTCGGTCCCTCACCCCGGCCCTCTCCCGCAGGCGGGAGAGGGAGACGCTGCCACATGTAGGCTCGATCGGTTCCCTCTCCCACTTGTGGGAGAGGGTTAGGGTGAGGGACAAACCGCACCACCCAATGCGCCTTTATCGCTCACCCGATAAAGGCGCATTTTTTTTACTGTTAATTTCTTTAGTTATAAAACACTGCAATCATGCTCAAACGCAGAATTTTAATTCGTAAAGTAGCTTAAGCACCCTGAAAAATTCAGATTGCCGGTCGATAACTGGGGAAGCCGAAACGCATCCCTGGAGATCCCATGTTAAAACGAATCAATGTAGTGACCAGTTTAATCGCCGTATTGCTGGTGTTTGGCGCTTTACAATTACTGTCGGGTGGCCTGTTCTGGTCCGCCTTACAAAAAGATAAAGAGGCGTTTGCGGTAGCGCAGATCTCCTCCAACAACGTTGGCGCCATGTCCGATGCCTGGATTGAACTGAACCAAACCCGCACCGTGCTCAACCGCGCCATGTTGCGTATGCAGGGCACCATGGCCGCGCAGTCGAATGGCGGCCAGCTGAGTGCCTTAATCGCCCAGACGGAAAAACAGCTCAATGTGGCTGCCGGTCACTATCAGCGCTACTACGACTTGCCGGCCACGCCGGGCTTGCCGGATGCGCTGCGCGATAAGCTGGAAGCGAACTACGCCGCCTTTAACGACGGGCTGAAAGCGATGCTGGATCGCCTGAAAGCCAACGATCTGCAGGGCATGTTTGCGCAGAACATCGAAGCTAAACAGGTCGCGATGAAAGCCACTTACGAAGAGTGGCGGACTGAGCAAAGCACATTGGCGGCAGAAGGCGTGGCGCAGAATCAGCGCGCCTTCCACACCATGATGTGGCTGCTGGCGTCGGTGGCGCTGGTGGTGATTGCGGTGATCGTTGGCTGCTGGTTCGGCCTGCGTAGCGTGCTGATTCAGCCGCTGCATCAGCTGCTGGCGCATATTCGCCATATCGCCGCGGGCGATCTCACACAAAATATTGTGGTGGAAGGGCGCAATGAGATGAGCCAGCTGGCGGGTAGCCTGCATGAGATGCAGCAGTCGCTGGTCAGCACCGTGGGCAATGTGCGTGACGGTTCCGATGCGATTTTCACCGGTGCCAGCGAAATCGCCGCCGGGAATAACGATCTGTCGGCGCGTACCGAAGAGCAGGCCGCCTCGCTGGAGCAGACGGCGGCCAGCATGGAGCAGCTCACCGCCACGGTGAAACAGAACGCCGAGAATGCGCGTCAGGCATCGCAGCTGGCGCTGAGCGCGTCGGATACCGCGCGTAAAGGCGGCGAGGTGGTCGATGGTGTGGTGCGTACCATGCAGGATATCGCCGGCAGCTCGAAGAAGATCGCCGACATTATTAGCGTGATCGACGGCATCGCCTTCCAGACCAATATCCTGGCGCTGAACGCGGCGGTAGAAGCGGCGCGTGCCGGTGAACAGGGCCGTGGTTTTGCCGTGGTGGCCGGTGAAGTGCGTAACCTGGCGCAGCGCAGTGCGCAGGCGGCGAAAGAGATCAAAGGCTTGATCGAAGACTCAGTGAACCGCGTTAACAACGGTTCTCAGCTGGTCGGCACCGCCGGAGAAACCATGAATGATATCGTCGGCGCCGTCACGCGCGTCACCGATATTATGGGCGAAATCGCCTCGGCGTCGGATGAGCAGAGCCGGGGTATCGATCAGGTGGGACAAGCGGTGACCGAGATGGACCGCGTCACCCAGCAGAACGCCTCGCTGGTGGAAGAGTCCGCTGCCGCCGCCGCATCCCTGGAAGAGCAGGCGAGCCGCCTGAGCCAGTCGGTATCGGTGTTCCGCATTCCGCGCGCCTCACAGGCGCAACCGAAGGCGAGCATGGTGCGTCAGACCGCCAGCGCACCGCGCAAAGCGGCGGCCACGCCGGTGAGTGAGGGGAACTGGGAGACGTTTTGAGTTTTGAGTCGTTTGCCCCTCACCCTAACCCTCTCCCACAAGTGGGAGAGGGAACTGTCCGAGCCTGCATGTGGCAGCGTCTCCCTCTCCCGCCTGCGGGAGAGGGCCGGGGTGAGGGACAGCGAGCACCCATCAACCCCCCGCTGGTCCAACCCCTGCGAACACACATAAAGATCCCCTCAGGAACGCCGATAACTGGAGCGATCCGCCAACCAATGAGGTGTTTATGTTTAGTCGTATTCGTGTTGTATCCGGCCTGCTGTGCGTGCTGGCGCTGTTTGCCTTACTGCAGCTGTTCTCCGGGGGAGTTTTTTATTCCACGGTGAAAGCCGATAAAGATAATTTTGCCTATAACCAGCGCCTTAGCACGCTGCAACGGGCGATGGGCACCTCATGGGTATCGCTGGTTCAGGCGCGTAACACGCTGAACCGTGCAGGGATCCGTTATCTGCTGGACAGTCAGCAGGCTGGCTCGGGCGCAACCGTGAAAGATCTGGTGGCGCTGGCGAGCGAGGAGTTGAAGAACGCTGACGTAGGGTTTGCCGAATTTAACGCCAATCTGTCTGAAAAGGGCAAATCGGCGGAAAACGTGCTGACGCTGCAAGCCAACTACAACGCCTATCGGGGTGCATTGGGTGAGTTGATCGATTTCCTCGGTAGCGGAAATTTCAAAGGATTTGTCGATCAGCCGACGCAGGGATTCCAGGACAAATTTGCCAGGGATTACAACGCATGGCTGAGCTACAACATTGTGCTCGCCAATCAGGGCATTGAAGCCAATGACGCGGCGTATAGCAAATCCATCATGCTGGTGGTCGGCACGCTGCTGGTGACCTTGCTGGTGATTGCGCTGGTGTGGAACGGCATGCGTACGGTGCTGATCCGTCCGCTGAAGCAGAGCATCGAGCACATTCGTCACATCGCACGCGGTGATTTGACGCAGCAGGTGGAGATCACGGTGCGCAACGAGATGGGCGAGCTGCTCACCTCGGTGCAAGAGATGCAGCAAGAGCTGGCGCGGACGGTGCGTACCGTGCGTGACGGTTCCGATGCGATCTACACCGGTGCCAGTGAAATCGCCATGGGCAACAACGATCTCTCTTCGCGTACCGAGCAGCAAGCGGCTTCGCTGGAAGAGACCGCTGCCAGCATGGAGCAGTTAACCGCCACCGTGAAGCAGAACGCCGAAAACGCCCGTCAGGCGTCGCAGCTGGCGCTCACCGCCTCGGAAACCGCGCAGCAGGGCGGCAAAGTGGTGGATGGCGTGGTGACCACCATGAAAGAGATCACTGGCAGTTCGAAGAAAATCGCTGACATCATTAGCGTGATCGATGGCATTGCCTTCCAGACCAATATCCTCGCACTGAACGCCGCGGTAGAAGCGGCGCGCGCCGGTGAGCAGGGCCGTGGATTTGCCGTGGTAGCGGGCGAGGTGCGCAGTCTGGCACAGCGCAGCGCGCAGGCGGCGAAAGAGATTAAAGGATTGATCGAAGATTCGGTCAGCCGCGTCAACACCGGTTCCGTGCTGGTGGAGAGCGCCGGGGAAACCATGACCAACATCGTGAATGCGGTCACGCGCGTCACCGACATCATGGGCGAAATCGCCTCGGCGTCGGACGAGCAGAGCCGTGGTATCGATCAGGTCGGTCTGGCGGTGAACGAGATGGATCGCGTAACGCAGCAGAACGCCGCGCTGGTCGAAGAGTCGGCGACTGCGGCGGCCGCGCTGGAAGATCAGGCGAGCCGACTGAAACAGTCGGTTGCGGTGTTCAATATAGGTAAAGAATTTGTCGTTCAGGCCGTTAACGTATCTACAGCGGCAAAAAATTTGCGTTCCGGCACGCCAAAAGCACTGGCACCGGCAGGCGCACGTAGCACTGACGATAACTGGGAAACCTTTTAATCCTTGTGGCCGCCGCAAGGCGGCCCATGAGAATGGCGCGACTGGCAGCACAGTAGCAACCGCAGTATCACAATTTAAACAGTTTGTTGCCGGGTGACCTGAAATGAAGAAATCGACGTTATTGGATCAAAGTGAAGCGACCACGCTGCTCTCGCAAATGGTGCAGCGGTTACCGCTCTCAGATACGCATTTTCGTCGCATTAGCCAGCTGATCTATCAGCGCGCGGGCATTGTGCTGGCCGACCACAAACGCGAGATGGTTTACAACCGGTTAGTGCGTCGTTTGCGCATGCTGAATATTGATGACTTTGGCCGCTATCTGGCGCTGCTGGAGCAAGACCAAAATAGTGCGGAGTGGCAGGCGTTTATTAACGCGCTGACCACCAACCTGACCTCTTTCTTCCGCGAGGCGCATCACTTCCCGATCCTCGCGGATCATGCGCGTAAGCGCACGGGTAATTACAGCGTGTGGAGCACCGCCGCCTCAACCGGCGAAGAGCCGTACTCCATCGCCATGACGCTGGCGGAAACGCTGGGCACCGGTCCGGGTAAATTCCAGGTCCATGCCAGCGATATCGATACGCAGGTGTTAGAGAAAGCCGTGGCGGGCGTGTATCGCCAGGAAGAGCTACGTACCTTGTCGCAGTCACAGCTGCAGCGCTTTTTCCTGCGCGGCACCGGTCCGCACGAAGGCATGGTGCGCGTGCGTTCCGACCTCGCCAACATGGTGAACTATACGCAACTGAATTTACTGGCTAACGACTGGGCGTTGCCGGGTCCGTTCGACGCGATTTTCTGTCGCAACGTGATGATCTATTTCGATAAAGAGACGCAGGAACAGATTCTGCGCCGTTTCGTGCCCCTGCTGAAACCCGGCGGTCTGCTGTTTGCCGGGCATTCAGAGAACTTTAGTCAGATCAGCAAAGAGTTCTGGCTGCGTGGACAGACAGTCTATGGACTGAGCAAGGAAAGACGATGAGCAAAATCACCGTGATGTGCGTGGATGACTCTGCGCTAATGCGACAGTTGATGACCGAAATCATCAACAGCCATCCCGATATGGAGATGGTCGCGAGTGCGCCAGATCCGTTGGTGGCGCGGGATTTAATCAAACAGTACAACCCGCAGGTATTGACGCTGGATGTGGAGATGCCGCGCATGGATGGCCTCGATTTCCTCGAGAAGCTGATGCGCCTGCGTCCGATGCCGGTGGTGATGGTCTCCTCGCTGACCGGTAAAGGTTCAGAAGTGACGCTGCGCGCGCTGGAGTTGGGTGCGGTGGATTTTGTCACCAAGCCGCAGCTCGGCATCCGCGAAGGCATGCTGGCGTATAGCCAGATGATTGCCGACAAGATCCGCGCCGCCGCGCGCGCCAAGCTGCATGTGCGTGCCTCCACGCCGATGCCGGTCACGCTGAAAGCGGGTCCGCTGCTGAGCAGTGAAAAGCTGATCGCCATCGGCTCGTCCACCGGCGGCACCGAAGCGATTCGCCATGTATTACAGCCGTTGCCAGCCACCAGCCCGGCGCTGCTGATTACCCAGCATATGCCGCCAGGCTTTACCCGCTCGTTTGCCGAGCGACTGAACAAGCTGTGCCAGATCACCGTGAAAGAAGCGGAAGACGGCGAGCGTATCCTGCCAGGCCACGCCTATATCGCGCCGGGCGCCATGCATATGGAGCTGGGCCGTAGCGGGGCTAACTATGTGGTGAAACTGAATGACGGTCCGCCAGTGAACCGACACAAGCCATCGGTGGATGTGCTGTTCCGTTCGGTGGCAGTGCACGCAGGACGAAATGCGGTGGGTGTGATCCTGACCGGGATGGGTAACGACGGCGCGGCCGGGATGCTGGAAATGCATCGCGCGGGCGCCTGGACCATCGCGCAGGATGAAGCCAGCTGTGTGGTATTTGGTATGCCGCGCGAAGCGATTGCGATGGGCGGCACCAGTGAAGTGGTCGATTTAGGCCACATCAGTCAGCACATGCTGGCGAAAATTAGCGCCGGACAGGCATTGCGAATTTAACGAGCCCGTCCTGCTGGACGAGACAACACGGGAGTAGATATGGCTGATAAAAATATGCGCTTTTTGGTGGTGGATGACTTCAATACGATGCGTCGTATCGTCCGTAACCTGCTGAAAGAGCTTGGATTCAATAACGTCGAAGAAGCAGAAGATGGCGTCGATGCCCTGACCAAACTGCGTGCGGGTGGCTTTGATTTCGTGGTCTCCGACTGGAACATGCCAAACATGGACGGTCTGGAGCTGCTGCAAACCATTCGTGCTGACGCCACGCTGAACAAACTGCCGGTGCTGATGGTGACCGCGGAAGCGAAGAAAGAGAACATCATCGCGGCCGCGCAGGCGGGCGCCAGTGGCTACGTGGTGAAACCGTTCACGGCGGCCACGCTGGAAGAGAAGTTAGGCAAAATATTCGAAAAACTGGGTATGTAAGGAGATGTGATGAGCGACCTTCCGAAATCAACCGAAGAAGCCTCGGCACACGACATTATTACCCGCATCGGCTCACTGACGCGCATGTTGCGTGACAGTCTGCGTGAGCTGGGGTTAGACCAGGCGATTGCTGAAGCGGCGGAAGCCATTCCTGATGCGCGTGATCGTCTGGATTATGTTGTGCAAATGACGGCGCAAGCGGCAGAACGTGCGTTGAACTGCGTTGATGCAGCGCAGCCACACCAGGACCAAATGGAAGCCGGCGCCAACCAGCTGAAAGGCCGTTGGGATGCGTGGTTTGAAAATCCGATTGAACTGACAGATGCGCGCGAGTTGGTTTCGGATACGCGCCAGTTCCTGACTGACGTTCCGGGACACACGTCGTACACCAATAAGCAGTTGCTCGAAATCATGATGGCGCAGGATTTCCAGGACCTGACCGGTCAGGTAATCAAGCGCATGATGGACGTGATCCAGGAGATCGAGCGTCAGCTGTTGATGGTGCTGCTGGAGAATATGCCAGAAGCCAACGCCGCGGCGCGTAAAGAGGGCAACAGCCTGCTGAACGGTCCGCAGATCCACGCCAATGCACCCGGCGTGGTGGCGAACCAGGATCAGGTTGATGACCTGCTGGATAGCTTAGGGTTTTAAACACGTTTGCCCTCACCCTAACCCTCTCCCACACGTGGGAGAGGGAACCGTTCGCAGAATATGTGAATATTGCACGGTTTTCCCCCTCGCCCGCTTGCGGGAGAGGGCCGGGGTGAGGGACAGCGCGCACCGCACCTACACCGCGCGCTTCTGCGCCAACGCCAATTGCGCCACCAACACCTGCACACCTAACGCCTCAAACGCCGCGACCTGCGCCGGAGAAATGCCGCTATCGGTAATCAGATAGTGAATATGGCTCCAGTCGCACGGCAGCGCGAACATCGACACCTTATCGATCTTGCTGGAATCCGCCACCACATACACGCTGTTGGCTGACTTGATCATCGCCATTTTCACCTTGATATCGGTCTCGCTGGGAAAGCTCAAACCGAGACGCGGCGAGATACAGGCCGTGGCAAGAAACAGCTTCTCCGCCAGTACGTTTTCGAAAAACGAGGCGGCTTTCTCACCCGAAGTCGAAAGCGTCGGGAATTTAAAAGTGCCGCCGGTCAGCAAAATGTTGATGCCCGGCTCACCGCCCAGCTTCAGCGCAATATTCACCGCCGTGGTGATCACCGATAAACGACGAATATGGCTGATCGCCTCGGCAATCGCCGTGGTGGTGGTACCGGAATCGAAAATCACCGTGTCGCCATTTTCCACATGCTGCGCGGCAAGGCGGCCTATTGCCTGTTTTTCTTCAAGATGTGTTTGACGCTCCAGCAACATCGCGCCGGTATTCTGCTTGCCGGTCATCAGCGTGGCGCCGCCGTGATAACGCTGCACGTGCCCCTCTTGCTGCAACATGCGCAGGTCGGTGCGAATGGTGGCTTCGGTCAGGCCGAAAGTATCGGTCAGCGCTTTAACCGTGACGGTGCCGTCTTCGCGGATCATCTCCAGAATCTTCTCACGGCGCTGCTGCATATCTGCCAGCTGCTCAGTTTTGCTTTTCAATCGAAATGCTCCCTTTTTCCAATCACGGTCTGGTTTCGCCAAAAAGGAAACCCGAGCTGATTTTACTCTGCGTTTTGGGCATTTGCGAGGCAGCTTCCAGAAACAATCATTTTCGAATGAAAATCATCATCCGCTATGCGATTGATTTCGCAGAGAGCGCTCAGCAGCTCTCTCCATATTCTGAATTCATGTATTTATGCAAAGTTAATAAAATCATGATGATAATTTTTATTGCTGCGATTTGTATGAAATTTGATCTCCTCCACAAACCATTATTAATCGATAGCTTATATTTTTGTTCGAAAATGATATTTGCAAAAACGATAACCCGGCCAGCAGTAACCAGCGCCACCGTACACCATTATGGAGAGAGACGATGAGTGGGGAATATGACGTTAACCTGCGCTACGGCGTGAACATTGAGCAGGATTTAACCGGCAAAGTGGCGGTGGTCACCGGCGGGCTGGGCGGGATTGCGATGGCCAGTAACGCCATGCTGCTGGAGAAGGGCGCACGGCTGGCGCTGCTCTATCCGCCATTCGAAAGCGACAAAGTGGCTGGCGTGCAGGATCAGTTTGCTGCCGATCGCGTGCTGCTGGTGTGCTGCGACGTGACCGATCCGGCGTCGGTTGAAGCGGCATTTGATCGCGTCGAACAGCATTACGGTCAGATTAATATCCTGGTGAACTGCGCGGGCTACGTGATGTTGCAACCGGTGTTAGAAACCGATTTTGCCGAGTGGCAAAAGCAGATCGACGTCAATCTCACCGGTCCTTTCCTCTGCTCGCAGGCGGCCGGAAAACGCATGGTGCGCGCCGGTAACGGCGGCAAGATCATCAACATCGCATCGCAGGCCGCTTCCATCGCTATTGATAACCACGTTGCCTACACCTCCGCCAAAGCCGGTCTGCTCGGCATGACCAAAGTGATGGCCAAAGAGTTCGCTCCCTATCGCATCAACGTCAATACCTTATCGCCCACCGTGGTGCTGACGCCGATGGGTGAAAAAGCCTGGCGCGGCGAGAAGGGCGAGCAGATGAAAAAGCTGATCCCGCTGGGACGCTTTGCCTATACCGACGAAATCGCCGCCGCGGTGCTGTTCTTCGCCAGCAACGGCAGCGACATGATCACCGGCGCAGATTTGATGATCGACGGTGGCTTTACCATCTGGTAAGCCGCGCCAACACCAGAACGGCTGACCCTGCGTGACCCAATATAACAATGAGAGAACCTCACCATGAAAAAACGTACCCTGCTGTTAACTGCCATTGCCAGTTGCCTGATCTCCCAAGCCAGTTTCGCTGCCGATAAAGGCACCATCATGATTCTGGTGAACTCGCTGGATAACCCGTATTACGCCTCCGAAGCCAAAGGTGCCAACCTCAAAGCGCAGGAGCTGGGCTATAAAACCAGCGTGCTGTCGCATGGCGAAGATGTGAAAAAGCAAAGTGAACTGATTGATGCCGCCATCGGCAAAAAAGTGCAGGGCATCGTGCTGGATAACGCCGACTCCACCGCCAGCGTCGCCGCGATTAAAAAAGCCAAAGATGCCGGCATTCCGGTGGTGCTGATCAACCGCGAAATCCCGGTGGATGACGTGGCGCTGGCGCAGATCACCCACAACAACTTCCAGGCCGGTTCCGACGTGGCAAACGTGTTTGTCGAGAAAATGGGGGAAAAGGGCAGCTACGCGGAACTCACCTGTAACCTCGCCGACAACAACTGTGTTACGCGCTCCAAATCCTTCCACCAGGTGCTCGATCAATATTCCGACATGAAAAGCGTGGCGCGTCAGGATGCCAAAGGTACGCTGATTGACGGCAAACGTATCATGGACAGCATTCTGCAGGCGCATCCGGATGTGAAAGGCGTGATCTGCGGTAACGGTCCCGTTGCGCTGGGCGCCATCGCGGCACTGAAAGCCGCGGGCCGTAACGACGTCATCGTGGTCGGCATTGATGGCAGCAATGATGAACGTGACGCGGTGGAAAAAGGCGACCTGAAAGCCACGGTGATGCTGCAGGCGCAAGCCATCGCCGCGCAGGGCGTGACCGACCTCGACAACTTTATTCAGAAAGGCACCAAGCCTGAGAAGCAGCGCGTGATGTTCCGCGGCATTCTCATCACGCCAGACAACGCCAAAGGCGTGCAGGACTTTAACTTCAAGTCGTAATCAATGCGGTGCGCCCGTTTATCGGGCGCCCAGGAGAATGTGATGCACAGACGACTCTGGTTACTGCTTCCTGTCGTGATCCTTAGCGGTTGCCGCATTGTGTCGCAGCAGGAGCTGGCCGACCTGAAAAATCCTCCCAACGCCAACATGGGCAACATCGCGCAGATGTGGCAGCAAAAGCTGGTGCCGCAAGTTGCTCATGAAGCCAAACCGCTGGCAGAACTGATGAAGTCGCTGCAGTCGGCAAAAGATTTTGACAGCGCCTGTAAAACCTACGGCTATCGCAGCCAGGAAGAGAATCCCTGCGTATTCAGCGTCAGCCTGAACGGCGAAATCACGGCGGTAAATACCACGTCGCGCAGCGGCAAGATGACGCTGAAAGAGGCGTCCGGTGCCAGCGTCACGGTGCAAACCGGGCCGATTATTCGCGGCACGGCGTTGCGTGATGCTTATAAAGGCGCCAGCTATCAGGACTTCAACGATCAGGTGATGTTTGGCGATTTTGGCCGCACCATCAATCAGCAGGCATCCGACATGATGCAGGCGTTCAAGCCGAAAGTGGGCGACAAAGTGGTGATTGCTGGCGTGTTCAGCAGTTGGGACATTCCGCAGCAGGCGCCTGATATCACTCCGGCGCAAATCACCCGGCAATAAGGAGAGGGCTATGTCGCAAATCCCGCCCGACGGGCCGCTGGATGTGATTATTGAAACCCGCAACGTGTCGCGCATCTATCCCGGCGTCACCGCGCTGGATCAGGTCAACTACCGCGTCTATCGCAACAAAGTTAACGTGTTGATCGGCGAAAACGGTGCCGGCAAATCCACCATGATGAAAATGCTGGCTGGCGTGGAGATCCCCTCATCCGGCGAGATTCTGCTGGACGGCGTAGCGGTGTCGCTGAGCTCCACGCATCAGGCGGAAAAACAGGGCATCAGCATTATTTTTCAGGAGCTGAACCTGTTTCCCAACATGAATGTGATGGACAACATCTTCATGGCCAATGAGTTTTTCCAGCGCGGGGTGATCAACGAGAAGTATCAATATTCGCTCGCCAAAGCGTTGCTGGAACGGCTGGAGCTGGATGTCGATCCCTACGCACCGCTGGCTGAACTCGGTATCGGCCATCAGCAGCTGGTGGAGATCGCCCGCGCGCTGTCAAAAGACACGCGCGTGCTGATCATGGATGAACCGACCAGCGCACTCAGCCAATCAGAAGTGAAAGTGCTGTTCAACGTCATCGACCAGCTTAAACGGCGTGGCGTCACCATTATCTATATCTCACATCGGCTGGAAGAGCTGATGGAGATTGGCGATCACATCACCATCTTCCGCGACGGACGCTTTATCAGTGAACGCGAAGTCCGCGACGCCTCGATTCCGTGGATCATCGAGCAGATGGTGGGCGACAAGAAGAAACATTTCGATTACCAACCGGCGACGCAGGGCGAAACGGTACTCAGCGTCAACGGGCTGACCGCGCTGCATCAAAACGGCGGCTACAAGCTCAATGATGTCTCTTTCTCGCTGCGCAAAGGCGAAGTGATTGGTATCTACGGCTTGCTGGGCGCCGGGCGCACCGAGTTGTTTAAAGGGCTGATTGGCATGATGCACTGTCAGTCGGGCAGCGTCAGTCTGAACGGCGAAGCGCTGGAGAAACGCAGCTTCCAGCAGCGACTGAAAAAAGGTATCGCGCTGGTGCCGGAAGATCGTCAAACCGAAGGCGTGGTACAGCTGATGTCGATCACCGCCAACATGACGCTTAGCGATCTCAGTCTGCGGGGTTTCCGCCGCTGCTGGCGCAAACTCAATCCGCACAACGAGCAGCGGCGCGTGGATGAAATGATTGGCCATCTCGCCATTAAGGTCAGCGATCCCGAACTGCCAATCACCTCCTTGAGCGGCGGCAATCAGCAAAAAGTGGTGCTGGGCAAAGCCCTGATGACCGGGCCGCAGGTGGTGCTGCTGGATGAGCCAACGCGCGGCATTGATGTGGGCGCCAAAACCGACGTTTATCACCTGATTGGCAACCTGGCGCAGCAGGGATTAGCGGTGATGTTCTCCTCCTCCGAACTGGATGAAGTGATGGCGCTGGCTGACCGCATACTGGTGATGGCGGATGGTCGCATCACCGCCGATTTACCGCGCGCGGCGGCCACGCGCGAAGCCCTGATTAGCGCCTCAACGCCACATGATTGAGCCCGCTGGAGAGTAAAACGATGAATCAAAAATACCTGATCTACATGTACCTGCTTAAGGCGCGCACCTTTATTGCCTTACTGATCGTGGTGAGTTTCTTCAGCTTTATGGTGCCTAACTTTCTCACCACCTCCAACCTGCTGATCATGACGCAGCATGTGGCGATCACCGGCTTGCTGGCGATCGGCATGACGCTGGTGATTTTGACTGGCGGCATCGATCTTTCGGTCGGGGCGGTAGCGGGCATATGCGGCATGGTGGCGGGTGCGCTGCTCACCAACGGCGTACCGCTGTGGGGCGGCAACGTGCTGTTCTTCAATGTGCCTGAGGTGATTCTGGTGGTGGCGCTGTTCGGCGTAGCGCTGGGATTGATTAATGGCGCGGTGGTGACGCGACTCGGTGTAGCGCCGTTTATCTGTACGCTTGGCATGATGTACGTGGCACGCGGCGCCGCGCTGCTGTTCAACGACGGCAGTACCTACGCCAACCTCGTCGGCACGCCAGCACTCGGCAACACCGGCTTCGCCTTGCTCGGTTCGGGTTCGATATTGGGCGTGTATATCCCGATATGGATGATGCTCGGCTTCCTGTTGCTGGGTTTGTATCTGACGCGCAAAACGCCGCTTGGTCGATATATCTACGCCACCGGCGGCAACGAATCGGCGGCGCGCCTGGCGGGTGTGCCGATTATCAAGGTCAAAGTGTTTGTCTACGCCTTTTCCGGCTTGTGCGCCGCGCTGGTCGGTTTGATTGTGGCGTCGCAGCTGCAAACCGCGCACCCGATGACCGGCAACATGTTCGAGATGGACGCCATCGGAGCCACGGTGCTGGGCGGCACGGCGCTGGCGGGCGGACGCGGTCGCGTTTCAGGCTCGATTATCGGCGCTTTTGTCATCGTATTCCTCGCCGATGGCATGGTGATGATGGGCGTCAGCGATTTCTGGCAAATGGTGATTAAAGGCTTAGTGATTGTCACTGCGGTGGTGATCGACCAGTTCCAGCAAAAATTACAAAGTAAGGTGGTGCTGCTGCGCAGACATGAAAAAAAGCAGCAATCGGCCGCCCTGCCTGAAGCGACACATGGATAACAGGAGGCAATATGACACGCGATTTTAGTGGAAAGACGGTGGTGATTACCGGCGCATGCCGCGGGATTGGCGCGGGCATTGCGGCGCGCTTTGCCCGCGACGGGGCGCGCCTGGTGATGGTGTCGAATTCGGAACGCGTCTTCACTACCGCGCAGGCCATCGAGCAGCAGTTTGGCAGTGAGGTTCTGGCGCTGCAGGTCGATGTTACCGATGAAACTGAGGTGCAGCAGCTCTATCAAAAGGCAGCTGAGCGCTTTGGCAGCATTGATGTGTCGATTCAAAATGCCGGCGTGATTACCATCGATCGTTTCGATTCGATGCCCAAAAGCGACTTCGAGAAGATCCTCGCGGTGAACACCACGGGCGTGTGGCTGTGCTGCCGCGAAGCGGCGAAATATATGGTGAAGCAGGGCAGCGGAAGCCTGATCAACACCTCGTCCGGTCAGGGACGGCAGGGTTTCATTTATACACCGCACTATGCCGCCAGCAAAATGGGCGTGATCGGTATTACCCAGAGCCTGGCGCTGGAGCTGGCGCCGTGGCATATCACGGTGAATGCTTTCTGTCCGGGCATTATCGAGAGTGAAATGTGGGACTACAACGATCGCGTTTGGGGCGAGATCCTCAGCAGTGATAAAAAGCAGTATGGCAAAGGTGAACTGATGGCCGAGTGGGTGGAAAACATCCCGCTGAAACGCGCAGGACAGCCGGAAGATGTCGCCGGTTTAGTGGCTTTCCTCGCCTCTGACGATGCGCGTTATATCACCGGGCAGACCATCAATGTGGATGGCGGGTTAATCTTCTCCTGATATTCCTCGCAGTTCCGGGTGCCTGACCTGCGCCCGGTTTTACCCTTTATTCAGAGCAGCACTTTCTAATCATTGTCTTAATCAAAACAAGACGGGTCCGGCTTAACGTCAGAATATGCTAGGGTAGACTTATGCAGTTTTGTGAGCCACCTCTAATTCTGAACCGGATCGAACCCTACTTTTAGCTATGTTATCTACTTTGTTATCACTCAAAAGCGTGCGTTATCTCTCTGGTTTTTCACTACTTGCCGCATCCGCGCCTGCGCTGGCGTTGATTTCTGATACTAAACTCGCCGATGCGCCGTTTAGCGATCCCACACGTTTTCAGAAAATGGCCGATCAGTTGCCTGCTTTGGGTTACCAGGATGAAACGGAAGCGTTCAACAAAAAACTGGCGACCATTGCCAAAAGCATTGGCGAAGCCAGCCAGAACAGCACTGAAGACAATTCATTAAGTCAGCAAGCCGGTCTGTGGGCCTTTAATCATTTCCGCGACGAAGTGGGAAATCGACTGGTTAATGAAGGGCAGTCGCTGCTGTCGCCGTATGGCAACGCACAGATCGACTTCAACGTGGATCTCGACGGCAACTTTACCGGCAGCGGCGCCTCGTTGTTGACGCCTTGGGCGGATAACTATCGCTATCTGACTTTTAGTCAGGTCGGATTTCATCAAACCGATGATGGGCTGGTAGGCAATTTCGGCCTCGGCCAACGCTGGATGGCGGGCAAATGGCAACTGGGCTATAACGGCTTTGTCGATCGCATGTTCAGCAGCGGCCAGCAGCGCGCCTCGCTCGGTACCGAAGCGTGGGGCGACTATCTGCGCTTCTCCGCCAACTATTACACGCCGCTATCAGGCTGGCAGGATCGCAATCCTTTCCAGCAGCAGCGAATGGCGCGCGGCTACGATTTCACCACCCAAGGCTATTTGCCGCAGTATCGTCAACTCGGTGCGTCGCTGAGCTGGCAGCAATATCTGGGCGATAACGTCGATCTGTTTAGCTCCGGCAATCGCTACCATAATCCGTCAGCATTAACCTTTGGCGTCACCTACACGCCGGTGCCGCTGGTGACCTTATCCGCCAGCCACAAAACCAGCGACAGCGGTGAGAGCCAGGATCAGCTCGGCTTGCGCCTCAACTATCGCTTTGGCGTGGCGCTCAGCCAGCAGTTGAGTCCGGATAATGTAGCGGCGGCGCACTCGCTGCGCGGCAGTCGCTACGATAACGTGACGCGCAGCTATACGCCGGTGCTGGAATATCGCCAGCGTAAAACGCTGGCGGTATTTCTCGCGACGCCGCCGTGGCAGCTGAATGGCGGGGAAAGTCTGCCGCTGAAACTGCAAATCCGCAGTACCAATCCGATCGCTAAAGTGATGTGGCAGGGCGATACCCAGGCGCTGAGCCTGACGCCGGGTGCCAACCCCAACGATCCGCAGGGTTGGAGCGTGATCCTGCCCGCGTGGGATAGCTCGCCGGGTGCACATAACAGTTATCGCTTGTCGGTGGTGTTAGAAGACAGTAAACAGAACCGCGTCACCTCGAACGAGATCGTCCTGCAATTGCAGCCACCGTTCTCACTGGATCAGGATGTGGATAACCGTTTTGATTTGATGGCGCCGTAATTACCGCGCGGCACTAAAAAAGGGCAGCTTTCGCTGCCCTTTGCGCATATTCAGCCGACACTAGCCGAATAGCCATGAGGGTATTGCAACTTAGAACTGGTAAACCAGACCCACAGCGGTGACATCATCAGTTGGGATGTTCAGCGCATTGTTATCTTTCAGCAGGTTAATCTTGTATTCAGCATACACAGACATGTTTTTGTTGAAGTAGTAGGTACCGCCAACGCCAACGTATTTGAAGATGTCAGCGTCGCCGATACCTTCAATATCTTTGCCTTTAGAAGAGACGTAACCAACAGATGGGCGCAGACCGTTCAGGAACTGGTACTGTGCAACTGCTTCAAAGTTAACCGCTTTGTTAGCAAAGCCACCGGTGATTGGCGTGGCGTTCTGCGTTTCGCCATAGATGGTTGCCAGGTAAATCTGGTTCGCATCGTATTTCAGACCTGCGGTCCAGTGCTGCGCTTTGTCACCGTCACCGCGCGCTGCCAGGTTCTGGGTATTGGTACGATCCAGGCTGGCGTAGGCCGCCAACACGCTCAGACCGAAATCGAAGTCGTAGGAGGTTGACAGCGCATAGCCATCACCATTCGAACGGCGTACTGCAACGCTTGCATCGCTACGATCGTTTTTACCTTCATACTGCGCTGCAAAATTCCAGCCTTTCACCAGACCGAAGAAATCTTTGTTGCGCCAGGTCAGCACGCCACCAGAGCGGCCAGACAGGAACGCATCGGTATAACCGGAATCACCGCCGAAGAATGGCAGCATATCGGTAACGCCCAGCACGTCATAAATCAGGCCGTAGTTACGACCGTAATCGATAGAACCGAACTGACCAAATTTCAAGCCAGCAAAGCCCAGACGGGTTTTGTTACCGGTGTTGGCATCGCTGCCTTCTGAGTTGCTCAGGCTGTACTGATACTGCCACTGACCGTAACCGGTCAGTTGGTCGTTGATCTTGGTTTCGCCTTTAAAACCAATACGGGTATAAGACGAGGTATCACCATTTGACGCTTCGTTATCGGAGAACAGATGTGAAACGTTAATTTTGCCGGTCAGATCCAGCTTGTTGCCATCTTTGTTATAGATTTCGGCGGCCTGAGCCGAAGAAAGTCCCAGCAGTAAAGGCATCACTGCTGCCAGTAAGGAGCGCTTCATCATTTAATTTTTACCCTGTGATATTTTTTAATTTTGTCCCCTTGTTGGGGTGAAAAGAAAATGACACAAAAGGTTCAAGATCGACAGTGCAATATATGTAACCAAATATTTCTCGTTAACTTTTTGTGTGATTTTTAATCTTAAATTCCATTATGTGGAATTTTGTATTGGTTAAACTTATCCATATAGCAAAAGGGAAGATGATGGATTTAATATTTATTGATATGATTTTATTGAATAATTTTAAAATTAAAGATGAGTAAATAAAGTAAGTAGCTTGTTCGTGAAATAGCACAAGCCTATGCATTATTGTTCAATAGCAAATATCTGAATCCAACTAATCATTAGCAGAGTAATTATCGGCTTCATGGCTTTGTGTCTGTTTATTTCTGTTCTGATAATAACCTTGGTCACAAAATGTTATTTAGCTTTTCGCTTAACAATGAACTGGCGAAATAATATTCAATTCAGTGAGGCAAATGTTAAAACCCGATTAATTCACTCCATGCTAAATTTGCACCGCGCTAACACTTTCCTGCACCAATCAGGCACATTGCGCCCCAAAAAAGTGCGGTTATCGCATTAATTTGGCGAAATATTTCCTGCCCGATCACAAAAGCAATATTTCATTTTGCCGATGCATAAATCCGCTAAATAAATTGCTGCTATTCAGCCCGCATCAGACTGATATTCACTTTTTATGCAATTAAAGTGAATATCAGCACCTGTTAAGTTATTGATATTCCGTAGTGATAAGACGGTTATGCATTTTTGCGGCTGGCTGGCACGCTATCTGCAAGATACAGTAGAGCTGCCACTTAACATTTTTAACAATTTCAAAACAAAGGCTTCACTGGGTGTGGAGCAGGAGAAAGGGCTATGTCACTGCAGGTTTCACGTCAGAATTTCGATCAATGGATGATGCCAGTTTATGCACCCGCGGCTTTTGTTCCGGTTCGTGCGGAAGGTTCAACGCTGTGGGATCAGCAAGGCAAAGAGTATATCGATTTTGCCGGTGGCATTGCGGTTAACGCATTGGGTCATGCGCATCCCGCCTTGCAGCAGGCGCTGATCGAACAGGCCGGCAAACTGTGGCATACCGGTAACGGCTACACCAATGAGCCGATCCTGCGTCTCGCCAAACAGTTGATTGATGCCACCTTTGCCGATCGCGTGTTCTTCTGTAACTCCGGCGCTGAAGCGAATGAAGCGGCGCTGAAGCTGGCACGTAAAACCGCACACGACCGTTTCGGTGCCGAGAAAAATGGCATCGTTGCTTTTAATAATGCTTTCCACGGTCGCACGCTGTTTACCGTGACAGCGGGCGGACAACCGGCCTATTCCCGTGATTTTGCGCCGCTGCCGCCAGCGGTCGAACACGCTAATTTCAACGATCTGGCCTCGGCGGCCGCGCTGATCAATGACCAAACCTGCGCGGTGATCGTCGAGCCGATTCAGGGTGAAGGCGGCGTCCTGCCAGCCGATCCCGCTTTCCTGCGCGGACTGCGTGAACTCTGCGATAAACATCATGCGGTGCTTATTTTTGATGAAGTGCAGAGCGGCGTGGGTCGCACCGGTTCGCTGTATGCCTATATGCATTACGGCGTGACGCCGGATGTATTGACCACCGCCAAAGCGCTGGGTGGCGGCTTCCCGATTGGCGCAATGCTGACGCGTGAAGATTTGGCGCAGGTAATGGGCGTTGGCACGCACGGCACTACCTACGGCGGCAACCCGCTGGCGGGCGCAGTCGCGGGCAAAGTGATGGAGCTGATTAATCAGCCGGAATTTATGGCCGGTGTTGCCGAGCGTCATCAATGGTTTGTTACTGCGTTGCAGGAACTGAACAGGCGTCTGCCGGTATTCAAAGAAGTGCGCGGATTGGGGCTGCTGATTGGCGCAGTGCTAAACGACGATTTCGCCGGTAAAGCCAAACAGTTCAACCTCACCGCGGCCGAAGAGGGCGTGATGGTGCTGATAGCAGGCGCCAACGTCGTACGTTTCGCGCCCGCGCTGAACATCAGCGAGCGCGAAGTAAAAGAAGGTTTGGCGCGCTTCGAACGTGCCTGTGAACGCGTGCTCAAAGGAGCCACATCATGATGGTGATTCGCCCCGTCGAACGTGACGATCTCTCGCAGTTGTTGTCGCTGGCGGGCAAAACCGGGGGCGGCTTAACCTCGCTGCCCGCGGATAGCGAAACGCTCAAAGCCCGTATTGAGCGTTCGCTGCTCACCTGGCAAGGCGCATTGCCGCCTGCCGAGCAAGGCTATGTGTTTGTGCTGGCCGATAGCGAGGACAATCGCGCCGTCGGCATTTGCGCCATTGAAGCAGCGGTGGGTTTGCAGGATCCCTGGTACAACTTCCGCGTCGGCACGCAGGTGCACGCCTCGAAAGAGCTGAATGTTTACGCCAGCCTGCCAACGCTGTCGCTCAGCAACGATCACACCGGCAGCAGCGAACTGTGCACGCTGTTCCTCGATCCCGATTACCGCGATGGCAAAAACGGCCATCTGCTGTCGAAATCGCGCTTTCTGTTTATGGCCAACTTCCGCGACCGCTTTATGAAACACGTGGTGGCGGAGATGCGTGGCGTCAGCGATGACAGCGGCCACTCGCCTTTCTGGGACAGCGTTGGCAGCCGCTTCTTCTCGATGGAGTTCAGCAAAGCTGATTTCCTCAGCGGCACCGGGCAGAAAGCCTTTATCGCCGAGCTGATGCCAAAACATCCGCTCTACATTCATTACCTGTCTGAAGCGGCGCAAAAAGTGATTGGCGAAGTCCATCCGAAAACCGCGCCCGCGCGGGCGGTGCTGGAGGCGGAAGGTTTCCGCTATCTCAACTATGTCGACATCTTCGACGGCGGCCCGACGCTGGAGTGCGAAATCGATCGCATCCGTGCCATTCGCAAGAGTCGCCAGTTAACCGCTGAGAGCGGTGAAGCCGATGAAAGCTGGCCGCTGTGTCTGGTGGCCAACGCGGATTACCAGCATTTCCGCGTGGCGCTGCTGCCGGTGGATATGGCATCCGGCACGGTAAAACTGACTGAAAGCCAGCGCGTGGCGCTGCATTGCAACATTGGCGATCAACTGCGTGTGGTCACGCTGTGTCGCGAGGAGAAAAAAGCATGACGCATTTTATTCAAGGTCAATGGGTGACCGGCGGCGCTGACGCCCTGAGCAAACAGAATCCGGTTAGCGGCGAAACGCTGTGGCAGGGCAAAGCGGCATCGGCAGCACAAGTGGCTGCGGCCTGCGAAGCGGCGCGCGCGGCGTTCCCGCAGTGGGCGAGAAAACCGTTTGCGGAGCGTCAGGCGCTGGTGGAAGGGTTTGCCCGTCTGCTTGAAAGCCACAAAACCGCGCTGGCGGAAACCATCGCCCAGGAAACGGGCAAGCCGCGCTGGGAAACGCTGACCGAAGTGCAGGCGATGATCAACAAAATCGCCATTTCGATTAAGGCCTACCACAGCCGCACCGGCGAACAGGCCGACGGCGAGAGTTCGTTGCGCCATCGTCCGCACGGCGTGCTGGCGGTGTTTGGTCCCTATAATTTCCCTGGTCATCTGCCGAACGGCCATATTGTGCCGGCTCTGCTGGCGGGAAACTGCGTGGTGTTTAAGCCGAGCGAACTGACGCCGCTGACGGCGGAGAAAACCGTGCAGCTGTGGCAGCAAGCGGGTTTACCGGCGGGCGTAATGGCGCTGCTGCAGGGCGGTCGTGAAACTGGCCAGGCGCTGGCCAATGTGTCGCAAATTGATGGTCTGCTGTTTACCGGCAGCGCCGCTACCGGCTATCACCTGCATCGTCAGTTCGCCGGACAACCAGAAAAAATGCTGGCGCTGGAGATGGGCGGCAACAATGCGTTGATTGTTGAAGATCCTGCGGATCTCGATGGCGCGGTACATATCGCCATTCAATCGGCCTTTATTACCGCTGGACAGCGCTGCACCTGCGCGCGTCGTCTGCTGGTGAAACGCGGTGCGGCGGGCGATGCCTTCCTGCAGCGTTTGGTTGAGGTCAGTGCGCGCTTGCAGCCTGGCGCGTGGAATGCCGAGCCGCAGCCGTTTATGGGCAGCGTGATTTCACCCGCTGCCGCCGGGCATATTTTTGCCGCCTGGCAGCAGCAGGTGGAAAAGGGTGGGAAAGTGTTGCTCGGCATGCACTGGCCGGATCGCGACAGCGCCATCATCACGCCGGGCATCATTGATGTTACCGAAGTGCATGATTTAGATGATGAAGAAGTTTTTGGCCCGCTGCTGCAGGTGATTCGCTACGACAGCTTCGAGCAGGCGATTGCCATCGCCAATAACACGCGCTATGGCTTGTCGTGCGGTCTGATTTCGCCGCAGCGCGCGCAGTTTGATCAGCTGTTGCTGGAGGCGCGCGCCGGTATCGTTAACTGGAACAAACCGCTGACCGGCGCGGCCAGCACCGCACCTTTTGGTGGCATTGGCGCCTCGGGAAATCATCGTGCCAGCGCGTGGTACGCCGCTGATTACTGCGCGTGGCCAATGGCGTCGCTGGAGAGCCCAAGTCTGGCGCTGCCGGGCAGCTTATCGCCGGGCCTCGATTTCTCCGCGCAGGGAGCGAAATAATGAAAGCGTTTGAAGCGAACTTTGATGGGCTGGTCGGCCTGACACATCATTACGCGGGATTGTCGTTTGGTAACGAAGCCTCGACGCGCAATCAGCTGCAGCCCTCGAACCCGCGTCTGGCGGCGAAGCAGGGCTTGCTGAAGATGAAAGCGCTGGCGGATATGGGCTACGTGCAAGGCGTGATCCCGCCGCACGAACGTCCTAATCTGCCGCTGCTGCGCCAGCTCGGTTTTAGCGGCAGCGATGAGCAGGTGCTGGCGCAGGCAGCGAAGCACGCGCCGCAGCTGCTGTCGGCGGCCAGCTCAGCCTCGGCGATGTGGGTGGCGAATGCCGCCACAGTGTCGCCGTCGGCGGACAGCGCCGATGGTCGGGTGCATTTCACCGTCGCCAATCTGAATAACAAATTCCATCGCGCCATTGAGGCACCTGAAACCGCCGATCTGCTGCGCGCCATTTTCCGTCATCCGCAGCACTTCAGCGTGCACGATGCGCTGCCGCAGGTGGCGCAGTTTGGGGATGAGGGCGCGGCCAATCACAATCGCTTCGGCAGTGATTACGGTGATGTGGGCGTGCAGCTGTTTGTTTATGGCCGTGATGGGCAGCAGCAGGGCGCAACGCCAGCACGTTATCCGGCACGCCAAACGCGGGAAGCCAGCGAAGCGGTGGCGCGCTTGCATCAACTCGATGCGCAGCGCACGCTATTTGCCCAGCAAAATCCAGCGGTGATCGATCAGGGCGTGTTCCATAACGATGTGATTGCAGTGAGCAATCAGCAGGTGCTGTTCTGCCATCAGGATGCCTTTGTGAACCAGCCGCAGTTGCTGAGTGACATCGCCGCCCGCGTTAGCGGTTTCCAGCCGATTGAAGTGCCGCGCGATAAAGTGTCGGTAACCGATGCGGTTAATACCTATCTGTTTAACAGCCAGCTGTTGCAACGCGCCGACGGCGGTATGCTGCTGGTGCTGCCAGAAGAGTCGCGCCAGCATGCGGGCGTGTGGCGTTATCTCACCGAGCTGGTGGAGAGCGGCGGGCCGATTCGTGAACTGAAAGTTTTCGATCTGCGTGAAAGCATGTTTAACGGCGGCGGTCCGGCCTGTTTACGTCTGCGCGTGGTGTTAACCGAAACCGAGCGTCAGGCGCTGAATCCGGCGGTGCTGATGAACGATCGCCTGTTTGCCACGCTCAATGATTGGGTGGATCGCCACTACCGCGATCGCTTAACCCAGGCCGATTTAGCCGACCCGCAACTGCTGCGTGAAGGGCGCGCCGCGCTGGATGAGCTGACGAAGCTGCTAGACTTAGGCAGTGTCTACGCGTTTCAGCGTTAACGCCGGGGTGAGAGGTTCGCCCCACGTCGTTAAAAAGGAGTGAACATGCAGGATTTTTTACAGCAGACCTTGTCTGGTGAGCCGCCACAGCAAAGAGAGGGCAGCAACGATCATCTCAGTTGGCAATGGCATAACGAGGGACTGATGTCCCTTACGCCGCATACGCCCACGCAGCAGGCGCTGGTGCTCTCTGCGGGCATTCACGGCAATGAAACCGCGCCGGTTGAGATTCTCAATCTGTTGCTGACGCCACTGTTAAAAGGCGAGAAGCCGCTGGCGGTGCGCTTACTGGTGATTCTGGGTAATCCCGCTGCATTGCGCAGCGGCAAGCGCTATCAGCAACATGATATCAACCGCCTGTTTGGTGGACGCTGGCAGCAAGTGGCCGATGTGCCCGAAGCGCAGCGCGTGCTGCAGCTGGAACAGGAGCTGGAGAGTTTCTGGCGCGCCTGTCTCGATCATGAAGTGCGCTGGCACCTCGATCTGCATACCGCGATTCGCAGCTCGTATCATGCGCGTTTTGGCGTGATGCCGCTGAATCCCAATCCGTGGCCTGAGGAGTTTATGCACTGGCTGGCGGCGGCAGAAATGGAGGCGCTGGTGTTCCATCGTTCACCGGGCGGCACCTTCACCCATTACAGCTGCGAGCACCATAATGCGGCGAGCTGCACGCTGGAGCTGGGCAAGGCTTTGCCGTTTGGTGAGAACGATTTAAGTCAGTTTGCCGGCGTGCAGCGAGCGCTGGCGGCGTTGCTGTATGGCGATGCCTTGCCGGAGGTGTGTGAACAGCCGCGACATTATCGCGTGGCGCAGCAGCTGACCCGGCACGGCGATAAGTTTGTGTTGCACATGGGGCCGGAGACGCTGAACTTCACCGCTTTCCCGCAGGGCACGCTGCTGGCGGAAGAGGGTGACCGGCGCTACTACGTGCAGCAGGCGCGTGAGTATGTGCTGTTTCCCAATCCGAATGTCGCGCCGGGAATGCGCGCGGGGCTGATGCTGGTGGAGGAGAATGAACAGACGCAGGCGCTGGCGTTGTGATTTTCCCTCACCCTAACCCTCTCCCGCAGGCGGGAGAGGGAACCGATCGAGCTAACATGTGGCAGCGTTTCCCTCTCCCGGTGGGAGAGGGCCAGGGTGAGGGCATCAAAGCGCAGAGGCGTTAAAACCGTCGACATTTCCCTTCCTGAAAACCGACAATACCGTTACACTCCTCCTTAATTCCTGCGTTTTTCCCTTGATTGTCATAAACTTTTTCAATTCCTCACGCATTTCTTCTCTTTCTCTCCATGATTGCCTGATCTCTGTCTTTTATGCTTTCAGGGCTTTACTCAGCCTCTGAGTAGTTGACGTTCGGCGTCGTATGCTTGTTTCCGAAGACGCGACACAGGCTGTCGTCATTAAACTGATAAGTAAGGACAATATTATGCGTAAATTAACTTCTGTGTTCCTGGCTACCGCAATGGCTTTTGGTGCTGCAAATATCGTCCATGCAGCGGCAGACAACCTGACTCCGCCGCCAGCAGGCAGCGAAAAACCGATGCACAAGCCGCCGATGCGCCATCACGGTATGGAGATGATGTTTAAAGGTCTGAACCTGACCGATGCGCAGAAAGCGCAGATTAAAACGATTCTGCGTGATGGACATAAAGAGATGAAACGCCCGTCGCTGGAAGAGCGTCGTGCCGACCATGCCATCATCGCTTCCGATACCTTTGACCGTGCGAAAGCCGAAGCGCAGGCCGAGAAGATGACGGCGAATGCCAAAGATCGTGCGCTGCAGATGATGGAAACCCAGAACAAGATCTACAACGTGCTGACACCAGAGCAGAAGAAACAGTACAACGCGAACTTTGAGAAGCGCTTAACTGAGAAAGGCCCGCACGATGGCAAAACGCCACCACCGCCGGCTGATGCTGAATAAGTTCTTTCGCTAACTGAATAGAGACCGCCGGGGTTGTCCATCGCATCTGATGCTTTGGGCAACCTCGGCGGTTTTGTTTTTACAGCTCAATCAGCGGGAACACGCCAGAAAGCAGCGGACGGCAGAGGATTTTATAGCCGTCATGATCGAAGCCGTGCGAGGCGCGCTGCAGCTGGCGCGCTTCGGCTTCGCTGCTGACCGATCCCAGCCAGAACCAGTGATCGATCACATGGATTTGCGTAATCTCTGTGCCCGTTTCCACCATGCCAACCGGGCCTTGCCACGGCCAGCACTGGATGCGCATCTGCTCTAATGCCGCATGCAAGCGCTGCTGATGCTCAGCAACCGATTCGTTGCCGCAGCAGGCACCGGCGCAGCGTTTTAGTGCGGCGCGAAAACAGCCGCGTCCCGGGCGCAATGACTCCAGCCCAAGCAAGCCGTGGCATAGGCGCTGCTCATCGGCGATGGCTTTTAGCTTCTCTAGCGCGGCAAAGCGACTGCGAAACAAGCCATAAAGATTGGGCGAGCGGGAGAAGTCGAGATCCTTTGCATACACCACCTGCGGCGCACCGTCTCCGAGCTGCAGAGAACAGAGCTGGCGGTTCTTACGCAGGCGCTTGTTAAACAGCGGCTGTTGCGTTTTGATCATCTGCGCTTCCAGCAGCTGCGCGCCGACGTCGCCAGCGGTGGGGATCCAGGTGACGCGCCGCGCCTGACGCAGCATTTTGGCTTCATCCGGCGCACGGAAATGCGCCATCACCCGACTGCGCAGGTTGACGCTTTTGCCGATATACAGCGGCAGATTTTCGCTTTCACCGTGAAAGGTATAGACGCCCGGCTGGTTGGGTAAACCTTCCAGCCACTGACGTAAATGTTCGGGATATTGATAGATAGCTGCCGCATCGAAATCGAGGCGATGGCTGGCTGCACGTCTGACCAAAGCACACTCCAATTACTGGTTGTCCATCCAGTGTATCAAACTGTGCTTTTTCTCGCCACTTCAGGTTGTGATTTGCATCGGTCGCCATGAATGGCGACCCTACGGTGATTTGGCGGGACGCATTTATGCGCACCTGCTTAACTTACAGGCAAATTACGGTTTCCAGAAGTCGTCGAACACGGTGATCGGCGGGCGGCGTTTGTGCTCGGTTTTCAGATACCAGCCTTCGATGGTTTTCGCCGCGGCGGCATCGATGGTTTTGCCTTCCAGATAGGCATCGATTTGCTGATAAGTCACACCGAGCGCCACTTCATCCTGCAAGCCGGGACGATCATCTTCCAAATCGGCGGTGGGATGCTTGAGATAGAGGTGCTCCGGGCAGCCCAGCGTTTTCAGCAGTTGTTTGCCCTGGCCTTTGTGCAGACGGAAGATGGGATTGATGTCGCTGCCGCCGTCACCGTACTTGGTGAAGAATCCGGTGATCGCTTCTGCCGCATGGTCAGTACCGACCACCACGCCTTTGGTCATGCCGGCGATGCTGTACTGTGCTTTCATGCGCTCGCGCGCTTTTTCATTGCCGCGCACGAAATCCGACACCGTGATACCCGCGTCTTTCAACGCACGTTCGCTGGCCAGAATCGCTTCTTTGATGTTCACCACCAGCGTGCGGTCCGGCTGGATAAACGCCAGCGCATCCTGACAATCCTGCTCATCGGCCTGCACGCCATACGGCAAGCGCACGGCGATAAAGGTGTAATCGTTATCGCCGCTCTCTTCACGCAGTTCGCGAATCGCGGTTTGCGACAAAATGCCGGTCAGCGTTGAATCCTGGCCGCCGCTGATGCCGAGCACCAGCGTTTTCAAAAAGGGATGGGCTTTCAGGTAAGACTTCAAAAAATCAACGCTGACGCGGATCTCCTGCTGCGGGTCGATAACCGGTTTTACACCAAGGGCTTCAATGATTTCCTGTTGCAATGACATGAACCTCTCCTCAAGTCAGTAGCCTGACGGCACAATGCGAATCATCTGCTAAAGCTAACGCCTCTCCCCACAAACAACAAGCCGCACGGCTGGTTGTTCAGGTTATTTGCTGGCAAATCAGACGTTTTTTGCCTTCTGCACCAGCAGATTGAACGACACAATCGCCAGCATAAAGCAGCCAAAGATGGTGCCAGTCATGCTCGCCACCGAGGTGCCACCCAGGCCGGTGATCGGCACGCTGATGGCACCAAAGGTGAACATGCCGACGCCAATCACCGCCGAGGCGCTGCCCGCGCGCTGGCCCTGGCTTTGCATCGCTAGCGAAGAGGCGGTGGTGGCGATCACGCCGTTGCTGGCAATGGTGAAGAACAGCGCGACCAGCAGAATGGGCAGCGCAGCGCCGGTAAGTCCCGCCAGTAGCAAACAGCTCGACGCAACAAACGCCAGCGTCAGGCCACCTTTCAGTACGCGGTATTCACCCCATAGCGGACAGAGGCGCGCACTGGTTTGTGATGCAATAATCAGGCCGAGCCCGTTGGCAGCGAAGCAGAAGCTGAAGGCTTGCGGCGTCAGGCCATACAGCTGTTGCAGCACAAACGGCGAGGCACCGATGTAGGCAAACATGCCGGACATCATAAAACCTTGCGTCAGGCAGAAGCCCATAAACTGCCGATGCGTGACGACCTGGCCGAGCGCCGCCCAGGCGGAAAAAATCGAGCCCTGACTGCGGCGCTCTGGCGGTAAGGTTTCATGCAATTTCCAGCGGGCAAGGAAGATCAGCACGACGGCGATGCAGCCGAGCACCACGAAAATGCCGCGCCAGTTGAGCACCGTCATCAAGGCGCCGCCCAGCACCGGCGCACCAATCGGCGCTAAACCGTTGACCAGCATCAGCAGTGCAAAGAAACGCGTCAGTTCATGGCCGCTATACATATCACGGGCAATCGCACGCGACAGCACCGCGCCGCCGGCGCCCGCCAGGCCTTCAAACAGACGCGCCACCAGCAGCGAGTTGATATCTTTTGCCAGCGCACAGCCAATCGAGGCAATAAACAGCAGCACCAGCGATAACAGCAGCGGACGGAGGCGACCAAACTTGTCGCTCATTGGCCCAAACAGCAACTGACCCGCGCCTAAACCCAGTAAGCCAGCGGTGAGGCTCAACTGCGCCGTGGCGGTTTCGGTGTGCAGATCGCGCGCCAGTTCTGGCAGTGCCGGCAGGTAAAGATCGATACAAAGTGGCCCGAGCGCAGCGAGCAGGCCCAGCGTGATGGCATAAACCAGCCGATTAGAAGGTGCAGGTGTCATTAATCCTCTGTCTTTATTCATTGCTATAGGTATTTTTTCGCGGGTGATTATACGAACCGTCGCGCATCAACACAGCATTTTTACCAAATCCTAACGCTTCGGAATTTGGCTAAATTTATCCCATAAAGTTGATAAATCTGGGTTTATGTTCCAGGCTTACTCCACATGGACAAAAAAACGAGGAACAACAACATGAATAAAGTGATGGGATGTATCGCTGCCGCTATGACGCTGGCAGCCCTGTCTGGTTGTACGACTTATGACAAAGCTGAAAGCTACGTAACCAAGCCGGTCGTGAAGGATGTGAAGAAAGGCATGACGCGCGATCAGGTTCGCCAGATTGCCGGCCCAGCTTCTACTGAAATCACTATGGTTCACGCCCGCGGTACTTGCCAGACTTACGTGATTGGCGAGCGCGACGGTAAACCGCAGACTTACTTCGTGAGCTATAACGATACCGGTCGCGTGATGAACTACGGTTTCCAGAGCTGTAAAGACTACGATACCGATCCGCAAGCGGCTCAGTAATCGCAGCAGAATAAGAAACGGCCCGTCATTGACGGGCCGTTTTTCGTTGTGGCGTTTATAAACCGTAAGGGCGCGGCACTTCGATATACTCGCCGCCGATCTCGCGCTGGTAGTAGTGACCTTCCTGCACGTAATAGCGCTTGCCGTTGAAATCCAGCACGCGCATACCGCCGCCCGGCGGGGCTTCAGGCGGCTGCACCACCACATATGTGTCGCCCTGGCGCTGATAGTAGTTGCCGTTCAGCATGTAATAAGTCAGGCCGCCCAGCAAAACTGCGGTTGCCGCTTCTGGCAAGAAACGCAGCGGGCCGGGACCGCCCCAATGTGGACCGCCACCCCAATGCGGGCCTGGACCGGGGCCCCAACCGCCGGGATGGGCGAAACTGATGGCTGGTGTCAATAAGGTTAACGCCAGCACCGAGGCGATAACTGTTTTCATCGGTGATTCTCCTGCTGTGATTAACAGCAGAATTGGCCTTCCTGAGCGAAAACTCAAGCGAAAAGCGGCTGATTTTTCCTCTGTTTACCATGCTTAACGCTTTCCTGACGCTAGCGCCATGATTGGGTGGAATTGGGGAGGAAAGCGGGGGGGAAGGTCGCCATGAATGGCGTAATGCCGATCAGTTAAGCGCCGTATCAAATCACCGCACCTTCCGTAGCGGCGCGATTTATCGCGCAATGAATTGCGCCGCTACAATGTATGCTCTCGGTTATGAGGGGATTCATGTCTTAACTGACGAGCATTACGTCATAAATGGCGACCCTACAGGCATAAAAAAACGGCAGACCTTGCGATCTGCCGTTATTGGAACTCATTAATTTAGCGGTGTGCCAGTTCGGCGTGCTCGTCGCTCTCCAGCACTTTCTTATCGGTCAATCCGAGCCAGCGGCTGGTGAGTGAACCGGCGGTCATTGAACCATTTACGTTGAGTGCGGTACGGCCCATATCGATCAGCGGTTCGATGGAGATCAGCAGCGCGACCAATGTCACCGGCAGGCCCATCGCCGGCAGCACAATCAGCGCGGCGAAGGTAGCACCGCCGCCAACGCCAGCTACACCGGCAGAACTCAGCGTCACGATACCCACCAGCGTCGCAATCCACATTGGATCAAACGGATTGATGCCCACGGTTGGCGCAACCATCACCGCCAGCATGGTGGGATAGAGACCGGCACAGCCGTTCTGACCGATGGTGGCACCAAACGATGCTGAGAAGCTGGCGATCGATTCCGGCACGCCCAGGCGACGCGTTTGGGTTTCCACGTTCAGTGGAATACTGGCCGCGCTGGAGCGGCTGGTGAAGGCGAAGGTAATTACCGGCCACACTTTACGGAAGAAGCGCATTGGGTTGATACCGTTAACCGACAGCAGCAGCGCGTGCACGGCAAACATGATCGCCAGACCGAGATAAGAGGCCACCACGAAGCCACCCAGCTTGATGATGTCCTGCAGGTTGGAACCGGCCACCACTTTGGTCATCAGCGCCAGCACACCGTACGGCGTCAGCTTCATGATTAAACGTACCAGCTTCATCACCCAGGATTGCAGGGTATCGATCGCCACCAGTACGCGCTCGCCTTTTACCTTGTCATCTTTTAGCAGTTGCAGCGCCGCCACGCCGAGGAAGGCGGCGAAAATCACTACGCTGATGATCGAGGTTGGATTGGCGCCCGCCAGATCGGCAAACGGGTTTTTCGGAATGAAGGAGAGCAGCAGCTGCGGCGTGCTGAGATCAGCCACTTTGCCCACGTAGTTGCTCTGAATCGCGCTCAGACGTGCGGTTTCCTGCGCACCTTGCACCAGACCTTCAGCGCTCAGGCCAAACAGGCCGGTCACCAGCACGCCGACCAGCGCGGAGATTGCGGTGGTAAACAGCAGCACGCCAATGGTCAGCACGCTGATTTTACCCAGCGATGAGGCATTGTGCAGACGCGCGACCGCGCTCAGGATCGAGGCGAACACCAGCGGCATCACGATCATCTGCAACAGTTGCACGTAGCCGTTACCGACAATGTTGAACCAGCCAATCGACGCTTTCACGGTTGGGCTGTTTTCGCCATAGATGGTTTGCAGCGCCAGACCAAAGGCCACACCGAGAACCAAACCGGTCAGCACGCGCTTAGACAGGCTCCAGCTTTGGTTGCCAATGCGATTCAGCAGAATCAGCAGCGCAATAAACGCCACGATATTAATGATTAGGGGAAAATCCATGCTCAACTCCAGAGTGTGACGCGCCATCGTCTTGGGATGGCACGAAAAACAGTAAGTCCCCGTTAGGGAATATTTGGAATGTTATCAGTTCAGCGTGGGGCGGGCTTATACCCAAAAAGAATGTTTTATAACTTTATCGCTTGATTCGACCGGTTATTGACCGTTTTGACCATTAACCAACCGACCGACGCCATTTTGTAGCGTATTAAACAGTTGTTCCGGCCAGCCGTTGGCACCAAAAGAGGGCATGCCGGGCGGAAACCACAACGCATAACCGACCAGCGCCAGGCAAAGTGCTCGTTCCAGCTGGTTACCTTTCTGACTATTCAGGATCGGCAAGCGGAAGCGCCAGCGGCACGGCCACAGCAGCGGCACGCCGGCGGGTGTTAGCATATCGGCGACAATATGGCTGAGATAGCCGAGCGTCATGCCTTGCAGCACATCGGCGGGAAGAAACCAGTCGGCGGGCACATTGATCTGGAATAGCCACAAACTTACCGCCACCGCCAGCAAACTGTGGGTAAAACCGCGATGACCAAAGGCGCGGGCGATGGGATGCGACAGCCACCTTAAGCGCTGGCCTAACACGGATTTAGGGTGATCGATATCGGGCAGCAGGCAGGTTAACAGCGCAGCAGGCACTAAATGCCACCAGTCGGCGCTGGCCAGGACTGGCGTCAGCTCCGCGCGCTTGGCAAAAATGGCGCTGGCAATGGCAAAAATGATATGGCCTTCGGCCGTCATGATGAAACCTGGCTGCATAAAACTGTCGATGCATCCAGTATAGGGATTTATCCAGTGAATGAGAATGGTGACGCTGTAACGAAGCGTTAATATTTTTCACTTTCCCGCGTCACAATGACGCGGGAAAAGAACGGGTTAGCTTAGCGCGCTAACCATCCGCCATCGACGGCCAATGTATAGCCTTGTACATAATCGGAGGCGCTGGAGGCGAGGAACACGATCGGGCCCATCATGTCGTCCGGAATGCCCCAGCGACCCGATGGAATGCGGCCTAAAATCTCTTCGTTGCGTGACTCATCGCTGCGCAGCTGTTCCGTGTTATTGGTGGCCATGTAGCCCGGCGCAATGGCGTTAACGTTGATGCCGTGCTTCGCCCATTCGTTGGCCATCAAGCGGGTTAACCCCATCACCGCGCTTTTTGACGCGGTATAAGAAGGCACGCGAATGCCGCCCTGGAACGACAGCATCGAGGCGATATTGATGATCTTGCCGCCATTGCCTTGCGCGATAAACTGCCGCGCAACCTGCTGTGACAGGAAGAACAGGCTTTTGCTGTTGATGTTCATCACATCATCCCAATCCTGCTCGCTGAAGTTGAGCGCATCCTCGCGGCGAATGATGCCGGCGTTATTCACCAGAATGTCGATGCGACCGGCATGCGCCACCGCCTGTTCAACAATTTGCGGCACGATGGACGGTTTGGTCAGATCGGCCTGTATCGACCAAAAACGGCGGCCTAACGCCTCCACTTTGGCCTGCGTATCGTCCGGTCCGGCGCGATTGACGCCAATAATGTCACATCCTGCCTGCGCCAGACCCAGCGCCATGCCTTGTCCTAAACCGGTATTGCAGCCGGTGACCAGCGCGATTTTGCCTTCAAGATTAAATGCGTTGAGAATCATGATTCGCTCCTTGTTAGCGCAGCGCGCTGATGTTGACGTGGTCCATGTCATCAAATACCTGGTTTTCGCCCACCATGCCCCAGATAAAGGTATAGCGTTGCGTTCCCACGCCCGCGTGAATCGACCAGCTCGGTGAAATCACCGCCTGCTCGTTATGTACCAATAGATGACGCGTCTCCTGCGGCTGGCCCATCATGTGGAACACGGCGCTGTCGTCGGCCATATCGAAGTAGAAATAGACTTCCATGCGGCGTTCGTGGGTGTGACACGGCATGGTGTTCCACAAGTTGCCGTCATCGAGGCGGGTTAATCCCATGGTTAACTGGCAGGTTGGCAACACGTCGGGCACGATGAATTTGTTGATGGTGCGGCGGTTCGAGGTGGCGGCATCGCCGAGCGTGGCTTTCACTGCTTCGTCGAGGGTGATTTTTTTGTCCGGATAATGGGTGTGTGCCGGCGCACTGTTGTAGTAAAACTTCGCTGGGCGGCTGGCATCGCTACTGCGGAAAATCACGCTCTGCGCGCCTTGTCCGACATACAACGCTTCCTGCTGACCGATCTCCCAGGTTTTGCCATCCACTTCAATCAGTCCCGGCCCACCGATGTTGATCACGCCGAGCTCGCGGCGTTCGAGGAAGTAACTGACGCCCAGTTGCTTACCCACTTCATGGCCGATGGTCACCGATTTCTGCACCGGCATCACGCCACCGATAATGATGCGATCGATATGGCTGTAAGTGAGGGTGTAATTATCGGGGTCGAAAATCTTGTCGATCAGAAACTCACGGCGTAAACCGTCAGTGTCCAGGGTTTTGGCATGCTCGCTATGAATGCTTTGACGAATGTCCATCTCAGGCCTCTCAAGAGTCAAAGGAAGTGGTCCCGATGCGGGTCTTTGGGCATCTTAGGCAGGATGGGATGTGAATTCAATAAAAATGAAACAATGTTTTATTTATTTGTGTGCGCGATCAAGTTGCATAAAAAAGCCCGCGATAAGCGGGCTGCGGTTAACCGTGCAGATGTTCGGGTTTGAGCTGGGTTAAATCATCAAGAATCACATTGGCTAGCGCCCAACTCGCATCATCGCGATGGTCGGCCGCCGGCACCACAATCGAGCGCATGCGTGCGGCTTTAGTGGCAATCATGCCGTTAAATGAATCTTCCAGCGTGACGCAGTTAAGCGGATCGATGCCCAGTTTGGCTGCGGCGTCGAGATAAACCTGCGGGTGCGGTTTGCTGTACGGCAGCGCTTCCGCAGACGCCAGCACATCAAAGTATTTGCGCAGGTCAAACATCTCCAGCACGCGCTCCAGCATGTGCAGCGGTGAGGCGGAGGCGAGGCCGATTTTTAAACCTTGCTGCTGGCACAGTTGCAGCGCCTGCTCCACGCCAGGCAGCAGCGGACGCGTCTCTTCTACCAGCGCCAGCGCGCGGGCGATGATGCGTTGCGTCACTTCCTGCTGATCCGGGCCGCTCCACGGCAGCGCTTCAAACCACATGCGCACGGTTTGATCGATGCGCAGACCCAGCGTATCGGGCAATTCGTGACGACGGGTGATGTCCACGCCAAGGCTGGCGAAAATATCCAGTTCCGCGCGATCCCACAGCGGTTCTGAGTCGATCAACAATCCGTCCATATCAAAGATGGCGGCCAATACAGGACGACGATATGACATACAACTGCTCCCTTAGAAATTTGGCTTACCATAGCACGAGAGCCGGATAAAGCCGACTTGCGGCAGGCCACGCATTTTTCAGGAAAAATTGCAGTAGTGCAGGTAGACTTAGGCAAAACTATTTTTGGTTCAGGGAGACACCATGACTTACCAACAGGCTGGCCGCATCGCCATCCTTAAGCGAGTGGCTGGCTGGGTGATTTTTATACCAGCATTGTTATCCACGATTATTTCGCTGCTGGGCTTTATGTTTAAGCACAGTGAAAAGCAGCCGGGCATTGATGCCGTGATGCTCGATTTTGTGCATGTCATGGTCGACATGGTCAAGTTCAATACGCCGTTCCTCAATGTGTTTTGGCAGAACTCTCCGGTGCCGGAATTCAACGGCGGCGCGAATATCGGCTTTTGGCTGATCTACATCCTGATTTTTGTCGGCATTGCGCTGCAGGCTTCGGGTGCGCGCATGTGGCGTCAGTCGCGGCATATTAAAGAGGGCATTGAAGATCAGCTGATCATGGAACAGGCGAAAGGCAGTGAAGGGCGCACGCGAGCGCAGCTGGAAGAGAAAATCCACATCCCGCGTCACACCATTTTCTTGCAGATTTTCCCGCTCTATATCCTGCCGATCATTATCGCTATCGCGGGCTACTTTGTGCTGAAGCTGCTCGGCATGCTGTAAAGCGTCAGGCCGGTCTGGCCTGACGTTCTCCCAATACATCTTCATCTAACAACTGGCCGATGGCGAACTGTGCTTCGCCCGTCCAGTTGCCACCGAAAACATTGGCGCGATTGAGTAAGTAATAGAGCTGATAGACCGGCTGACGCTGCGAGAATCCGTCTTCCAGTGGCCAAACCGCATGGTAGCCATCATAGATCTGGCGCGGTAAATCGGCGTAGTAACTCAGCATCGCCAGATCGCATTCGCGGTCGCCCCAATAGCAAGCGGGATCGAACAGCCACGGACCGGTTGCGCTGCCAGCGCAGTTGGCGGGCCACAAATCGCCGTGTAATAAAGAAGGTTGCGGATGGTGGTTGGCTAACGTGCGCTGCACACAATCGACAATCAATTCGGTATCGCCATAATGCACGCCTTTTTCCGTGGCCAGTTGCAGCTGCCAGCCGATGCGCTGCTCAGCGAAGAACACCGACCAGCGGCGTAACCAGCTATTCGGCTGAGGTGAGGTGGTGATGTTGTTGTCGAAATCGAGACCAAATTGCGGTTGCTCGCTCCATTGGTGCAGATGCGCTAACTGCTGACCGAGCTGGAAAGCACTCTGTGCGGTAAAGGGTTGAGGCGGAATATACTCCAGCAGCAGGAAGCTGGTATCACGATCGTTGCCGACGCCATACACTTTCGGTACGCGAACGGTTTGCGTGCGCGCCAGCAGGTCGAGTTGATCGGCTTCCCAGCTGAACAAGGTGAGCATGTCGCGGGTGTTACATTTGACGAACACATCTAACTCCCCATAGCGGATGCGCCAGGCGGGATGGACATCGCCACCGGGAAGTTCCTGACGGTCGGTGATTTCAGCATCACCGGCGTACTCGCTTAACAGACGACTAATGGCTGACCACATCGGGTAATCCTCTTTGTTCGCTGCGTAAGTTCGATTGTAACGCGCAAAACCTGAGCAAACCTGGCGTCGATGCCGTTTTTTGCACTGCGTCAGGATTGTTGTTTCAGAAATGCCTCTAGCGTGATGACGGTGACTTCAGGTTTATGATCGAGCGCGATTTGGGCATATCCCGCGGCTTGCTCCGCCACTTCATGCTCCTCTAACGCGCTGACAATGCCGAAGCTATTGGTGCCCAGCTCATGCGGATGACCTTCATCATCGCTTAACGTGGTGCTGTATCCGCCATTGATCATGGCGCTGTTAACTGACTGCAAGTCACCGAGTCCATTTTCCTGATACTTTAACGTGACAATGTAACGTTTGACATCGTGGTCACTCATTATTCACCTCATTGTTATCGAACAGATTTCAGCGTAGACCAGCGGGCAGGATAGAGCGAATTTTAGGCAGTCTATCAGTAGAATTGGCAGGTAAAGCCGTGTCAAAAAAGTTCAGAAAATTCTTGTAGCCTTTGGGCTGCTATTTGAGTAATTGCCCCCTATAATGCGCAGCGAAAATGGGAAAAGTCCCATTAAAAGAGCGGTCCAGCGACTTTCCTGGCTTTTTTTTCGGGTACATACTTTTTTACAAAACTTACGGTAAATTGCATTGATTGGCCGGAGAAACGCTTCAGACTCTTCGTTTTTTAAACTGTCGTACGGGTTACTTTTAATGAAAGCCTTTAACAAGCTGTCCGCTGTTTTATTGCTCTCTGCTGGAGCATTTTGTCACCAGGCATTTGCAGATAACGCCGTTTTTACCTCCATGGATGACCCTTCAACGGCGAAAAAACCGTTTGAAGGCAGTGCGTCAGCGGGTTACCTGGCTCAAACCGGTAACACCACCAGTTCTTCGCTGAGTGCGTCTACCAATATGACGTGGTATCAAACCAATACCGCATTGAGTCTGTGGGGCAACGCCGCAAACAACTCCTCAAACGATGAGCGTTCATCTGAGACTTACAACATCGGTGGCCGTAGCCGTTATAACCTCAACAGCGCCGATTACCTGTTTGGTCAGGCGAGCTGGTTGAGCGACCGTTTCAACGGTTATGACTCACGCGATGTGCTGACCGCCGGTTACGGTCGTCAGCTCCTCAACGGTCCCGTTCACTCACTGCGTGCTGAAGTCGGTCCGGGTGTGCGTTACGACGATTTCCATGATGGCGGCCATGAAACCAAAGCATTGGGTTATGGTGCAGTGAGCTATCAATGGCAGCTGACAGATACCACCAAATTTATCCAGGGTGTTTCAGTGCTGAGCAGCTTCGGTGAAGACACTACGCTGAACTCAGAAACCGCGCTGCAGGTGGCCATCAATGCCCACTTCGCGCTGAAGCTGGGCTACAACGTGACCTGGAACAACAATCCGCCAGAATCTGCGCCGGATCGTACCGATACTAAAACCACGATCCAGCTCTCATACTCAATGTAAGCGAGACGGATGTGAATCACCGCTGCCAGGCCTGTGCCTCGCAGCGGTTTTTTTTATTTCTCTTTAGCTTAGCGAATCTCTGCACGGGTTTTGATCGGCGGCGAAAGCTGCTATTATCATCGCCGCTTTACATTCCTGGCGTCATTCCGACAACGTGGGTCTGACATCACGCCGGGTTACACACTACGAAACTCATTTTTGCATGTAGGCTTTCGTGTGGCTTACCACTGCAATTAAGGATATGAAATGCCAGTAATTACTCTTCCTGATGGCAGCCAGCGCAGCTTTGACCGTCCGGTCAGCGTGATGGATATTGCGTTGGATATTGGACCGGGTTTGGCGAAAGCCTGTATCGCGGGTCGCGTGAATGGCGAGTTGGTTGATGCGGTTGATCCGATCACCGAAGACGCTCAGGTCGCGATTATTACCGCTAAAGACGACGCCGGTTTAGAAATCATTCGTCACTCTTGCGCGCACCTGTTAGGGCATGCGATTAAGCAGCTGTGGCCAAACACCAAGATGGCTATCGGCCCGGTGATTGATAACGGTTTCTATTATGACGTTGACCTGGAACATACCTTAACCCAGGAAGATCTTGAGCTGCTGGAAAAGCGTATGCACCAGCTGGCTGAAAGCAATTACGATGTGGTGAAGAAAAAGGTGAGCTGGCAGGAAGCACGTGACGTGTTTGCTGAGCGTGGCGAAAGCTACAAAACCACCATTCTTGACGAGAACATCAGCCACGACGATCGTCCTGGCCTGTATCACCATGAAGAATACATCGACATGTGCCGCGGTCCGCACGTGCCGAATATGCGTTTCTGCCATCACTTCAAACTGCAGAAAATCTCCGGGGCTTACTGGCGCGGCAACAGCGATAACAAAATGCTGCAGCGTATTTACGGTACGGCCTGGGCGGATAAAAAGCAGCTGGCTGCCTATCTGCAGCGTCTGGAAGAAGCGGCGAAGCGCGATCACCGTAAAATCGGTAAGCAGCTTGATCTCTACCACATGCAGGAAGAAGCACCGGGCATGGTGTTCTGGCACAATGACGGCTGGACCATCTTCCGCGAGCTGGAAGTGTTTGTGCGTACCAAGCTGAAAGAGTACGACTATCAGGAAGTGAAAGGTCCGTTCATGATGGACCGTGTGCTGTGGGAGAAAACCGGGCACTGGGAGAACTATAAAGAAGCGATGTTCACCACTTCTTCAGAGAACCGTGAATATTGCATCAAGCCGATGAACTGCCCAGGCCACGTTCAGATCTTTAATCAGGGTCTGAAATCCTACCGCGACCTGCCGCTGCGTATGGCAGAGTTTGGTAGCTGCCATCGTAACGAGCCATCAGGTGCCTTGCATGGTCTGATGCGCGTGCGCGGCTTTACCCAGGATGATGCTCACGTCTTCTGTACCGAAGATCAGGTACGTGATGAGGTGAACAGCTGTATCCGCATGGTATACGACATGTACAGCACCTTCGGTTTTGAAAAAATCGTGGTGAAACTGTCGACCCGTCCGGAAAAACGTATCGGTACCGACGAAATGTGGGATCGTGCGGAAGTGGATTTGGCAGAAGCGCTGAAAGAGAATGACATTCCATTCGAATATCAGCCGGGAGAAGGTGCCTTCTACGGCCCTAAAATTGAGTTTACCCTGTACGATTGTCTCGACCGCGCCTGGCAGTGTGGTACCGTTCAGCTAGACTTCTCCCTGCCGAAGCGTCTGGACGCGACTTTTGTCGGTGAAAACAACGACCGCCAGACACCGGTAATGATCCACCGCGCAATTCTCGGTTCAATGGAGCGCTTTATCGGCATCCTGACCGAAGAGTTCGCTGGATTCTTCCCGAGTTGGTTGGCGCCGGTGCAGGCTGTGGTGATGAATATCACCGACAGTCAGTCAGAATACGTCAGTGAATTGACGAAGAAATTGCAGAATGCTGGCATTCGTGTCAAAGCAGACTTGAGAAACGAGAAGATAGGCTTTAAAATCCGCGAGCACACATTACGTCGCGTCCCTTATATGCTGGTTTGCGGTGACAAAGAGGTGGAAGCAGGCAAAGTTGCCGTGCGCACCCGCCGTGGTAAAGACCTTGGGAGCATGGACGTAGATGTGTTTGTTGAGAAGCTGCAACAAGAGATTCGCAGCCGACATCTTCACCAATTAGAGGAAACAGGTTATTAAAGGCGGAAAACGAGTACAACCAACACGTCCGAACCGTATCAACGGCGAAATCCGTGCCACCGAAGTGCGCTTATCTGGCGTAGACGGCGAGCAACTTGGCATTGTCACCCTGCGTGAAGCCATTGAGAAAGCTGAAGAAGCCGGCGTAGATTTAGTTGAAATCAGCCCGAACGCCGAACCGCCGGTTTGCCGTATCATGGATTACGGCAAGTTCCTTTATGAAAAAAGCAAGTCTTCTAAGGAACAGAAGAAGAAGCAGAAAGTTATCCAGGTTAAGGAAATCAAATTCCGTCCTGGTACCGATGATGGCGACTATCAGGTCAAACTACGCAACCTGATTCGCTTTCTGGAAGAGGGCGATAAAGCCAAAATCACGCTGCGTTTCCGCGGTCGTGAGATGGCGCACCAGCAGATCGGTATGGAAGTGCTTAACCGCGTCCGTAAAGATCTGTGTGAAGACATGGATCTGGCGATTGTCGAATCCTTCCCTTCGAAGATCGAAGGTCGTCAGATGATCATGGTGCTCGCTCCTAAGAAGAAACAGTAGGCCTTCAAGTAATAGAACCGCGCAGCGCTTGCGTTGTGCGGATTTTTATTCGCCTATCTGATTCATTTTATTAACAATGCGAAGTGGATATTTGTAAAAATGCCAAAGATTAAAACTGTACGTGGCGCCGCTAAGCGCTTCAAGAAGACCGCTTCTGGCGGCTTCAAGCGTAAGCACGCGAACCTGCGTCATATTCTGACTAAAAAGTCTACTAAGCGTAAACGTCACCTGCGTCCGAAAGGCATGGTGTCTAAAGGCGATCTGGGTCTGGTTATTGCCTGCCTGCCGTACGCATAAGTAAATTTTTTTTAGTTTAATTCCCCGAAAGATTTCGGGTTGCAGCAAGGCGGCAACTGAATGAATCCCTGAACTTACATCAGTAAGTGACTGAGATGAATGAAGACAGCCAACGCCGCTGCGGCACGAAAGATGAAGGGAAATCACAGAATATGATATAGGAGAGCTCACATGGCTCGCGTTAAACGTGGTGTAATTGCTCGCGCACGTCACAAGAAAATCTTAAAACAAGCTAAAGGCTACTATGGTGCACGTTCACGTGTATACCGCGTTGCCTTCCAGGCTGTTATCAAAGCTGGTCAGTATGCTTACCGTGACCGTCGTCAACGTAAGCGTCAGTTCCGTCAACTGTGGATCGCGCGTATCAACGCTGCGGCTCGTCAGAACGGTATCTCTTACAGCCGTTTCATCAATGGCCTGAAAAAAGCCTCTATTGAAATCGACCGTAAGATTCTGGCTGACATCGCTGTATTCGACAAAGTGACATTTACTGCACTTGTTGAAAAAGCAAAATCAGCTCTGGCGTAAGTCAGTTGAAAAAGGGAGCTTGCTCCCTTTTTTATTACCCGCAACTCACGCAAAAGATTGACATTTTGGCCGCTGCGCATTTCAATAGTGCGGTTTCTAAATATGACAAGGTAACGCAAGCATGAATGCTGCTATTTTCCGTTTCTTTTTTTACTTTAGCGCCTGAACATCAGGGGCTTTTGCGCATAAGAAAAGAAACGAAAAATCGCGCTGAAAGCCTCCCTCGTGGAGGCTTTTTTGTTTCTGGCGACACTTAATCGGATCATCTGATCCCAACGAGAACTGACCAGCCCGGCTGGAAGAAGAGGAAATCATGTCCCAACTCGCAGACCTGGTGGCTCGTGCCACGGCCGCCATCGACGAGGCGGCGGATATCGCTGCTCTGGACGCCGTGCGCGTCGAATTTCTGGGTAAGAAAGGGCATCTGACGCTGCAAATGACCACCTTGCGTGAACTGCCGGCAGAAGAGCGCCCGGCTGCGGGTGCGATTATCAACGATGCCAAACAGCAAGTGCAGGATCGCCTTACCGCGCGCAAAGAGACGCTGGAAAGTGCCGAGCTGAACGCGCGTCTGGCTGCGGAAACCATCGACGTGTCGCTGCCTGGCCGCCGCGTTGAGAATGGCGGCTTGCATCCGGTGACCCGCACTATCGACCGTATCGAAACCTTCTTCGGCGAACTGGGTTTCGCGGTGGTGACAGGTCCGGAAATCGAAGACGATTACCACAACTTTGATGCGCTGAACATTCCCGGCCATCACCCGGCGCGTGCCGATCACGATACTTTCTGGTTCGATGCCACGCGTCTGCTGCGCACCCAAACTTCAGGCGTGCAGATCCGCACCATGAAAAACCAGCAGCCGCCGATCCGCATCATCGCGCCTGGCCGCGTTTATCGTAACGATTACGATCAGACGCACACGCCGATGTTCCATCAGATGGAAGGTTTGATTGTCGATAAAGACATCAGCTTCACCAACCTGAAAGGCACGCTGCACGATTTCCTCAACAATTTCTTCGAAGAGAATCTGCAAATTCGCTTCCGTCCTTCTTACTTCCCGTTCACCGAACCGTCCGCTGAAGTGGATGTGATGGGTAAAAACGGCAAGTGGCTGGAAGTGCTGGGTTGCGGCATGGTGCACCCGAACGTATTGCGCAATGTCGGCATCGATCCGGAAATTTATTCGGGCTTTGCGTTTGGCATGGGCATGGAGCGTCTCACCATGCTGCGCTACGGTGTGACCGATCTGCGCGCCTTCTTCGAAAATGATTTACGTTTCCTCAAACAATTTAAATAAGGGCAGGTTATCCAATGAAATTCAGTGAACTCTGGTTACGCGAATGGGTAAATCCAGCCCTGGACAGCGCTGCGCTGTCTGAGCAAATCACCATGGCCGGCCTTGAAGTGGACGGCGTGGATCCGGTTGCCGGTGCGTTCCACGGTGTTGTGGTGGGTGAAGTGGTTGAGTGCGGCCAGCATCCGAACGCCGACAAACTGCGCGTCACCAAAATCAACGTCGGTGGCGATCGCCTGTTGGATATCGTCTGCGGCGCGCCAAACTGCCGTCAGGGCCTGAAAGTGGCGGTGGCGACCGTTGGCGCAGTGCTGCCGGGCGATTTCAAAATCAAAGCGGCAAAACTGCGTGGCGAACCGTCTGAAGGCATGCTGTGCTCTTTCTCTGAGCTGGGTATTTCCGACGATCACAGCGGCATCATCGAACTGCCAGCCGATGCGCCGATTGGCACCGACATCCGCAGCTATCTGCAGCTGGATGACAACACCATCGAAATCAGCGTCACGCCAAACCGCGCCGATTGCCTGGGCATCATCGGGATTGCACGTGATGTAGCGGTGTTGAACGGTTTGCCGCTGACGGCACCCGCCATTGAGCCGGTAAAAGCGACCATCACCGATACCTTCCCGATTCGCGTTGATGCCACCGCCGCGTGCCCGCGCTACCTTGGCCGCGTGGTGAAAGGTGTTAACGTCAAAGCCGCTACGCCATTGTGGATGCGTGAAAAGCTGCGTCGTTGCGGTATTCGCTCAATCGATCCGGTGGTCGATATCACCAACTTTGTGCTGCTGGAGCTTGGCCAGCCGATGCACGCCTTCGATCTCGACCGCATCGACGGCGGCATCGTGGTGCGTATGGCAGAAGAGGGCGAAGTGCTGACGCTGCTGGATGGTACCGAAGCCAAACTCAGCAGCGACACGCTGGTGATCGCCGATCATCAGAAAGCGCTGGCGATGGGCGGCATCTTTGGTGGCGAGCATTCCGGTGTCAACGAAGAGACGCAAAACGTACTGTTCGAATGCGCCTACTTTGATCCGCTGGCAATTACCGGCCGCGCTCGCCGTCAAGGCTTGCATACCGACGCGTCACATCGTTACGAGCGTGGCGTCGACCCGGCGTTGCAGCACAAAGCGATTGAACGCGCGACGCAGCTGTTGCTCGACATCTGTGGCGGCGAAGCGGGCCCGGTCATCGACCAAACTGACGCGAGCGCGCTGCCGCCACGCGCCACCATCACGCTGCGCCGTGAAAAGCTCGATCGCCTGATTGGCCATGTCATTGCTGACGAACAGGTCACTGACATCCTGACGCGTCTCGGTTGCGAAGTTAACGTTGGTGCAGATGAGTGGCAAGCCGTTGCGCCAAGCTGGCGTTTCGATATGGCCATCGAAGAAGATCTGGTCGAAGAAGTGGCGCGCGTTTACGGCTACAACAACATCCCTGATGTGCCGGTGAAAGCCAGCCTGATCATGACGCAACATCGTGAAGCCAACCTGTCGCTGAAGCGTGCGAAAAATCTGTTGGTGGATAAAGGTTATCAGGAAGCGATTACCTACAGCTTCGTCGATCCAAAACTGCAGCAGTTGCTGCATCCGGGCGAAGAGGCGCTGATCCTGCCAAGCCCAATCTCCAGCGATATGTCGGCAATGCGCCTGTCGCTGTGGACCGGTTTGCTGGGCGCAGTGGTGTACAACCAAAACCGTCAGCAGGGCCGCGTACGCCTGTTTGAGAGCGGTTTACGCTTTGTTCCTGATACACAGGCCGATCTGGGTATCCGCCAGGATCTTATGCTGGCCGGCGTTTTAAGCGGTAATCGCTATGAAGAGCATTGGGATCTGGCGCGTCAGACGGTTGACTTCTATGATTTGAAAGGCGATTTAGAATCGCTGCTGGATTTGACCGGTAAACTTGATGAGATTTCCTTCCGTACGGAAGCCAATCCGGCGCTGCATCCAGGACAAAGCGCCGCAATTTATTTACGCGACGAACGAATCGGATTTATCGGGGTGGTTCATCCAGAGCTGGAACGTAAGCTGGATCTTAATGGTCGCACCTTAGTGTTTGAACTGCTTTGGAATAAGGTCGCAGACCGCGTCCTGCCTGATGCGCGAGAGATTTCCCGCTTCCCGGCAAACCGTCGTGATATCGCCGTTGTCGTGGCTGAAAACGTGCCTGCAGCAGATATCATTGCGGAGTGTAAGAAAGTTGGCGTAAATCAGGTAGTTGGCGTAAACTTGTTTGACGTGTACCGTGGTAAGGGCGTAAACGAAGGTGAAAAGAGCCTAGCGATTAGCCTGATTTTGCAGGATACCAGCCGGACACTCGAAGAAGAGGAGATTGCCGCGACCGTTGCCAAATGCGTTGCGGCATTAAAAGAGCGATTCCAGGCAACCTTGAGGGATTGAACCTATGGCGCTTACAAAAGCTGAAATGTCAGAGTACCTGTTTGAAAAACTCGGGTTGAGCAAACGCGATGCCAAAGAGTTGGTAGAACTTTTTTTTGAAGAGGTTCGCCGCGCGTTGGAAAACGGAGAACAGGTAAAACTGTCCGGATTTGGTAATTTTGATCTGCGTGACAAAAACCAGCGTCCGGGCCGTAACCCGAAGACGGGGGAAGATATTCCTATCACCGCGCGCCGAGTGGTGACATTCCGTCCGGGACAGAAGTTGAAAAGTCGCGTCGAGAACGCGACACCCAAGGATGCTGACTAATTTCAGTACGACAAAAAGGCCGCTTAGCGGCCTTTTTTTTGCCTTAAATTTGGCCGTTCTACATTATTTATTCACGATGTAAGGATTTCGTAATTATCCGGAAAATAGGGCGAAAATCGGTCCTCACCGATAGTGACGGCGTCGACACTTTTGTTATAACAGCGCCATCACATAGCAAATGGTTTGAATAATGAAAAAGACAGCACTTTTATTAAGCATCCTGTTAGGCATGCCGCTGCTGGCTAGCGCCAATGTTTCCGTCAACATCAACACGCCGGGCGTTTCGATTCATATCGGCGATCAGGATAAACGTGGCTACTATTGGGACGGCTACGACTGGCGTGCGCCAACGTGGTGGAAACAGCACCACAACCAGCGCATTGGTACCAAAGGTCCGCACGGTTACTGGAACGGTAACGGCTGGCAGGCGCAGCATCCGGGCAATGGACCGCACCGGGACGACAAACGTCAGCCACAGCGTCAGCCGCAACCGCAGCATCACGACCAGCGTGACAATCAGCAGAAGCGTGATAATCACGGTCAGCCGCTCCCTCCGCATCAGTAATGCTTCTCCAGCGGCGCCTCCACAGCGCCGCTTTCTTTTTGCTGTAATCCCACTACAATCAAATCTCTGTTTTCTCAGCCAATCTTATCTATGACTCTGCTGGATCAGCTTGCTTCTCAGGCAAATCGCCGCAGCCAGCGCTGGCTCATCGCACTCAGTGCGCTGCTGTTGCTGCTCATCGGGCTTAGCCTGTGTGCCGGTGACAGCTGGATCTCCCCCACACAATGGTTTTCAGCTGAAGGCAATCTGTTCGTCTGGCAACTGCGCATGCCGCGTACGCTGGCGGTGCTGCTGGTGGGTGCGGCGCTGGCGGTGTGCGGCGTGGTAATGCAGGCGCTGTTCAACAATCCGCTGGCGGAACCCGGCTTGCTTGGCGTGTCTAACGGCGCGGGGATTGGTCTGGTATTAGGCGTGATGCTCGGCAACGGTTCGCTATGGAGCTTAGCGCTGGCGGCCATGGCCGGTGCGCTGCTGATCACGCTGATGCTGCTGCACTTCGCCCACAAACAACTCTCGGTGAGCCGCTTACTGTTAACCGGCGTGGCGCTCGGCATTATCTGTAGCGCCATCATGACGTGGGCAGTGTACTTTAGCACCAGCCTCGATCTGCGCCAGCTGATGTACTGGATGATGGGTGGCTTTAGCGGCATCGACTGGCGCTATGGAGGAATGATGCTGGCGCTGCTGCCGGTAACGCTGCTGCTGATCGCCACCGCCCGCACGCTGAATTTGCTGGCGCTGGGCGAAACCTCGGCGCGCCAACTTGGATTACCGCTGCTGCTGTGGCGCAATCTGCTGGTGCTGGCGATGGGCTGGCTGGTGGGCGTGAGCGTTGCGATGGCGGGTGCGATCGGTTTTGTCGGTCTGGTTATCCCGCATTTGTTGCGTCTCAGCGGTTTTAACGATCATCGTTATTTATTGCCTGCGGCGGCATTAGCCGGTGCCGCAGTGCTGCTTGGCGCGGATATTATTGCGCGGCTGGTGTTAACCTCCGCCGAACTGCCGATTGGCGTGGTAACGGCCACGCTCGGCGCGCCGCTGTTTATCGTGTTATTAGTGAAGTCTTCGCGCTAGCTTTGGCTGGCAACTTGTTATCAACAACAGGAATCGACTATGAGCATTTATCAAACAGAACTGGTTACGCTGGACGGTGAAAAAACCACGCTGGCGGCCTATGAAGGCAAGGTGCTGCTGGTAGTAAATGTGGCATCCAAATGTGGCCTGACGGCGCAGTACGAGCAGTTAGAATCGCTGCAGAAAGCCTGGCAGGATAAGAATTTCAGCGTGCTTGGCTTCCCGTGTAATCAGTTCCTTGAGCAAGAGCCGGGCAGCAACGAAGAGATCAAAACCTTCTGCAGCACCACCTACGGCGTCACTTTCCCGATGTTCGATAAAACCGACGTCAACGGCGAGCATCGTCATCCTCTCTATGCGCAGCTGACGGCGGCGCAGCCGGTGGCGCAACGCCCGGAGGGCAGCGGTTTCCTCGAGCGTATGGAGAGCAAAGGGCGTGCGCCGAAAGCGCCAGGCGATATCCTGTGGAACTTCGAGAAGTTCCTTATTAACAAGCAGGGCAAAGTGATTGCGCGCTTCTCACCGGATATGACGCCAGACGATCCCATCATCCTGAAAAGCGTTGAGCAGGCGCTGGCCGGGTAAATGCTGTTACAGTGTCAGGGAGCCAGCGTCGCAGGGCGTTTGGCTCCCGTCGAACTGAGCGTCAACGCCGGCGAGTTAGTGCATCTGGTGGGGCCGAACGGTGCCGGCAAAAGTACCTTGCTCAACGCGCTGTCCGGTTTGCTGCCAAGTCAGGGCAGTATTCAGCTGGATGGCACGCCGCTGGCTGCGTTGAGCGGAGCGGCATTAGCCCAGCTGCGCGGCTGGCTACCGCAGCAGCAGATGGCGCCGGGACAAATGCCGGTGTGGCACTACTTACGCATGCATATCAGCGCACAGACGGCGGAAACGGATCGCGTTTTACAGGACGTGCTCGCGCAGTTAGCGCTGCAGGACAAAGTAACGCGCAGCCTGACGCAGCTTTCTGGCGGCGAATGGCAACGCGTGCGGCTGGCTGCCGTGGTGCTGCAGGTTCATCCGGCGATCAATCCACGCGGCAAACTGCTGCTGCTGGATGAGCCGATGAGCGCCCTCGACGTGGCACAGCAACGCGCTGTCGATAAGCTGCTGGCCGAACTGTGTCAAAGCGGTCTGGCGATTGTTGCCAGCGGGCACGATCTCAACCACAGTCTGCGCCATGCCGATCGCGTGTGGCTAATGCATCAAGGCGAGGTTGTCCGTCAGGGCAGGGCCTGCGAGGTGTTAACCGCTGCGCATTTAGCCCCGCTTTACCAAACCCCGTTTGAACACATCGATACCGCGCAAGGGCCGCTGCTGTTTATTCCCTGACAGAGGATTGCGTGCCGTGGCGCTTTGCCGCTACAGTGTCTGCCGGACGAGGGAGAGAGGAAAAGGCTGATGCGGCTGACAATTTTGATTTTGGCACTGTTGCTGGCGGGCTGTAGCCATCATGCGCCGCCGCCGAATGGCCGTCTGTCTGACTCCATCACCGTGATTGCCCAACTCAACGATCAGCTGAGCCGCTGGCGGGGAACGCCGTATCGCTATGGCGGATTAAGCCGCGGTGGCGTGGATTGTTCCGGCTTCGTCTATCTCACCTTCCGCGATAAATTCGATATGCAGCTGCCGCGCTCGACCATTGATCAAACCGACATTGGTACGCGCATCGACAAAGGCGATCTGCTGCCTGGCGATCTGGTGTTCTTCAAAACCGGCAGCGGAGAAAACGGTTTACACGTCGGTATTTACGATACCGACAACACCTTTATTCACGCCTCGACCAGCCAGGGTGTGATCCGCTCGTCGCTGGATAACGTTTACTGGCGCAAAGTATTTTGGCAGGCGCGTCGCATCTAAATAGCGCTGTTATCGCTTAATAAAGACGCGAAAAAAGAAAGGTTATCTCACCCTGAATTAAATCCGAATCCTGCCGATATTTAACTATCATTTAAAATGGCACTTTACCCGCCATCGATTTAATACTAATAATAAAGCTAAATTTATTTAATTGGTATGGACATTAACCCCGGCTTATTTGGCTTAAGTATTATTTGCGGCTTAAATCGGCGTAATAAGACCTAAAACGGCACCTCTTCAAACGTTTGGTCCTATTGCCTGGTGGTATTCGTTGATATACGATGCGCCAATTGCCATTGCTTCTGGCTTGAAAAATGAAAGTCCATTTGTCTGCCGACTATCAGTCGGAAACCTGGTTTTATCCAGTTTACTCTCTGGCGGGCCAGCTTACTTCGGTCGAGCTGGTAACGCAATTTGTCCACGACAGCGCACCTATTACGCTGCCGCAGGATTTGCTGTTGCCACAATTGGACGATGCGCAGCAATTACGTTTGCTGCAGAGCCAGCTTTCATTGCTGGAAAAGTACCGCGACTTTTTTGAGATTAATCAAATTACCGCTTTGGTACGTATTGATGATTCTATGGCCAATACACTTTTAGCCAGCGAATTTCTGTTAAGGAAATTCCGACAAATTCCTTTTATTGTTTTGGATATCAGCGAAACGTTTCCGCAATTATCTTTGGGTAAATCCCATCCATTGCTCGCAGCATTACAAAGTGAATTTCGTTTATCGCTTTCACAATTTGGGGCAGGAAAAGCGCCGGCAACCGCGGTGTACGATAATCTGTTTAGCGTGTTAAAACTGGATAAAGCCTTTATTCAGAATCTGGCCAAGCGCGCCTCGTTTACGCCTTTTATTCAGACGGTTATCAATAATTTTTCTGATTTTGCGGACCAGATCATTATTTGTGGTATTGACGATAACCAAATGATGGAAAAGATGAGCACGTTGAGCGGTGCGCAGCTGCAGGGGAGTTTGTTCCCGGTGGTTAAAGCTGAACGCCTTAGCGATCTCATCTATTCCGATCTGAATTTACACACGCCTTCGCAGCAGTAATCCTTTCGCCTGTCTTCCGCGCCGCGTCGGCGTTACACTCTTCGTTATCTTAAAACTCAATGCTGGTGCCTTGTTTAAGCGCACCTTCAGGAGTGTCGATGCAATTTACTAATAGCTGGCAGCAAGAATTACCCGGATTCTACACCGCGCTGGACCCAACGCCATTGGCGGGTGGACGGCTGTTTTACCACAATGCGACGCTGGCTCAAGAGATGGGTTTAGACGATGCGCTGTTCGCCGGCAACGGGCATGGCGTGTGGTCAGGACGCGAACTGCTGCCCGGCATGTCGCCGCTGGCGCAGGTTTATAGCGGCCATCAGTTTGGCGTCTGGGCCGGACAGCTGGGCGATGGGCGCGGCATTCTGCTGGGTGAACAGCAGCTGGCCAACGGTCGCAAGCTCGACTGGCACTTAAAAGGGGCCGGATTAACCCCTTATTCACGTATGGGCGACGGTCGCGCGGTGATCCGCTCCAGCGTACGCGAATTCCTCGCGTCTGAAGCGCTGCACCATCTTGGCATTCCCACCACGCGCGCGCTGGCGTTAGCCATTGGCGATGAGCCGGTGCTGCGCGAAACCCAGGAACGCGGTGCGATGCTGATGCGCATTGCCGACAGCCATCTGCGTTTCGGCCATTTTGAGCATTTCTATTACGGCGGCGAACAAGACAAAGTGCGCCAGCTGGCGGATTACGCCATTCACCATCACTGGCCGCAGCTCAAGGATGAAGCGGATCGTTATCTACTGTGGTTCACCGATATCGTCAAACGCACCGCCAGTCTGATCGCCCATTGGCAGAGCGTGGGTTTTGCGCACGGCGTGATGAACACCGATAACATGTCGATTCTGGGCTTAACGCTGGACTACGGTCCGTACGGTTTCCTCGACGACTATCAGCCGGATTACATCTGCAATCACAGTGACTATCAGGGCCGCTACGCCTTCGAAAATCAGCCGATGATTGGCCTGTGGAACCTCAATCGCCTGGCGCATGCCTTGTCGGGCTTAATGACCACCGAGCAGCTTAAGCAGGCGCTGAGTCATTATGAAGGTGAGCTGATGCGCGTCTGGGGCGAGAAAATGCGTGCCAAACTCGGCTTGCTGACGGCGGATGCCAACGACAACACGCTTCTGACCGGCTTGCTGTCGATGATGACGGCGGAACACAGCGATTACACGCTGACCTTCCGCATGCTGAGTGAGACGCAGCAGGATGAAAGCCGTTCGCCGTTGCGGGATGAGTTTATCGATCGAGACGCCTTCGATCGCTGGTACAGCGACTATCGCCAGCGTTTGTTGCAAGACCACGCCAGCGATGCGCAGCGTCAGGCGGTAATGAAGGCGGCGAATCCGGCGCTGGTGTTGCGCAACTATCTGGCACAGCAGGTGATTGAAGAGGTCGAGAACGGCGAGACCGCGGCGTTAGCCAGGCTGCACAGCGCGTTACAGCAGCCGTTTAGCGATGCGGCCGTCAGCGCGGAGTTGCGCCAACGGCCACCAGAGTGGGGCAAAACGCTGGAAGTGAGCTGTTCCAGCTAGATCGGAATTAAAAACGGCTGTCGACCGCGGCAGCCAGTTTTGCCAGCACCTCAGCGCTGTCTTCCCAGCCGAGGCACGGATCGGTGATTGACTGACCATAGTTCAGCGCTGCACCGCTCACCACTTTCTGATTCCCTTCCTGCAGGAAGCTCTCGATCATCACGCCCGCGACCGCGCGCGATCCGGCACGGATTTGCGCCGCCACATCATCAGCAACATCACGCTGACGACCATGCTGCTTCAGGCAATTGCCGTGGCTGAAGTCGATCACCAATTGCTCCGGCAAATTGAAGTCGCGCAGATTGGCCGCCGCTGCCGCCACATCTTCGGCGTGATAGTTCGGCTGACGACCGCCGCGCAGGATCACGTGACCATGCGGATTGCCGCTGGTTTGATAGATGGTCATCTGACCGTTTTTATCCGGTGACAGGAACATGTGGCTGGCGCGCGCGGCGCGAATCGCATCGACGGCGATCTGCACGTTGCCATCGGTGCCATTTTTGAAACCGACCGGGCAGGAGAGCGCCGACGCCATTTCACGGTGAATCTGGCTTTCGGTGGTACGCGCGCCAATCGCGCCCCAGCTGATCAGGTCGGCAATAAACTGGCCGATCACCATATCAAGGAATTCAGTGGCGGTTGGCATGCCCAGCGCGTTGATATCCAGCAGCAGTTTGCGCGCGATGGCGATACCGCGGTTTACATCGTAGCTGCCATCCAGATCCGGATCGGAGATCAGGCCTTTCCAGCCAATCACGGTGCGCGGTTTTTCAAAATAGGCGCGCATCACGATTTCCAGACGATCTTTATGGCGCTCTCGCAGCACGTTCAGACGTTCAGCATACTCAATCGCTGCTTTAGGATCGTGCAGCGAGCAAGGGCCAATAATCACCAGCAGACGCGGATCCTCACCGGTCAGGATGCGCGCGATACGTTGACGGGAAGCGGTGACGTTGGCGGCAATTTCTGCCGAAATAGGGTGTTCATGCGCGAGCGCAGCCGGAGTCAGCAGGCTACCGATGCGCGCGGTACGCAGTTCATCAGTCTTGTTCATTGAGATTCTCAAAAATGTGTTCTTCGCAGCGGTGAAATACCGGGAAGTGATGGTGGTCACAATAAACTAATAGCCTGCGAATTCAACCAGCAAAAAACAAAGGTCTTAAAACCAGACGGAAGCCAGACGTTACATTGGAATTACAGTGAGGTGAGGTCGCCATTGAATAGCTACCCAACGAATGTGCGATGGGATTTTGTAGGGGCGCCATTTAGGGCGTAATGCCGATCAGTTAAGCACCTTATCAAATCACCGCACCTTCCGTAGCGGCGCGATTTATCGCGCAATGAATTGCGCCGCTACAATGTGTGCTCTTGGTAATTAGGGGTTTTCATGTATTAACTGACGAGCATTACGCCATTTATGGCGACCAGCAGAGAAACCTAATACATGCTGCGGCTCAGCCCCATGATATCGAGGATTTTGGTGGCGATCTCTTCCACCGAATAATTGGTGCTGTTGAGATAACGAATCTGGTTGGTGCGGAACAGCGCTTCCACTTCGCCCACTTCGAGACGGCACTGGCGCAACGAGGCATAACGGGTATTTTCCGCGCGCTCCTGGCGAATCGCCGCCAGGCGTTCCGGGTCGATGGTCAAACCAAACAGCTTGTGCTGATGGGCACGCAGCGCCGGCGGCAGCTTCAGGTTATCCATATCATCGGCGATAAATGGATAGTTAGCGGCACGCACGCCAAACTGCATCGCCAGATACAAGCTGGTGGGCGTTTTCCCGCAGCGAGATACGCCGAGCAGAATCACCTGCGCAACTTCGAGACCGCGCAGGGAAATACCGTCATCATGCGCAAGGGTGTAATCGATGGCCGCGATGCGCGCGTCATATTTGCCGAGGTTGCTGGCGGTCAAACCGTGCGTACGGTGCGCTACCGGCATTGACGCCACGCCGAGCTCGCTTTGCAGCGGCGCCACCAGCGCCTGCACGATGTCCTGACAAAAGCCTTCGCTCTCCAGAATAATTTCGCGGACATCGGGCGTGACGATGGAGAAGAACACCAGCGGGCGCACGCCGCTCTGCTGGTAGAGCGCGTTGATCTGCGCTTTAACCGCCTGAGCGCGCTGTACATTCTCGACAAACGGCAGCGTCACGCTGTGGGTCATCACCGGGAACTGGGATAACACCGCATGGCCCAGCACTTCGGCGGTAATGGCGGTGCCATCAGAAATGTAGAATACGCTGCGTTCAGTGTTCATAGTGCAAATATCCTCTTGCGTAGCAATGACCAAATTATCGATGACAATATTTCATTTTAATTAATAGTAAAATGAAATATCCATATTGTCCGCTATTGCGCTCACAAAGATGAATCAGCGAATAATCAATATTAGATGAAATGCTGTTTTAAAAAGCGTTATTTTCGCGCATTTTCCTTTTCGCGCATGAAATAAAGTGTGAAGGCGTTGCGCAACAAAAATCAATCGCTAACCCTCTGAAAAGGGGAAAAATATCGCTACAGTAATCCATTAGCGTGAAATAGCCCATTTGCGCAACTCAATTAATTCTAAGTACTAATCCGATTTTGCCTTTCTTTTCCTGCTTTAACGATTCAACACTTAGTCTTTATTAATGGGTTGTGCCAGGCTGTTTTGGCGAATAGCAAAATGTTCCATGTGTATTCACATCATTTAAAAGGATAATCTCAATGTCCAATCAAGACCAACAGTCGCTAGTGCTCTGGTACAACCAGCTTGGCATGCATGATGTTGATCGGGTGGGAGGCAAGAATGCTTCTCTTGGAGAAATGATTACGAATTTGTCGTCGCTGGGTGTTTCCGTACCAAACGGTTATGCGACCACATCTTACGCGTTTAATCTGTTCCTCGATCAAAGCGGACTGAACCAGCGTATCTATGATTTGCTGGATAAAACGGATGTTGATGATGTTGCTGAGCTCGCGCAAGCGGGTAAACAGATTCGTCAATGGGTGGTCGATACGCCATTCCAGCCTGAGCTGGAAGCGGCGATTCGTAGCGCCTACGAACAACTCTCTGCTGATGATGCCGACGCCTCCTTCGCGGTGCGCTCGTCAGCCACCGCCGAGGATATGCCCGATGCCTCGTTTGCCGGTCAGCAGGAGACTTTCCTCAACGTGCAGGGCTATGACGCGGTCATCATCGCGGTGAAGCACGTTTATGCCTCCTTATTTAACGATCGTGCCATCTCATACCGTGTGCATCAGGGCTACGACCATCGCGGCGTTGCGCTCTCGGCCGGTATTCAGCGCATGGTGCGATCGGACCTCGCTTCGTCGGGCGTGATGTTTACCATTGATACCGAATCGGGCTTTGATCAGGTGGTGTTTATCACCTCCGCCTTTGGTTTGGGCGAAATGGTGGTGCAGGGCGCGGTCAATCCCGACGAGTTCTACGTGCACAAACCGACGCTGGCCGCCAACCGTCCGGCGATTGTGCGCCGTACTATGGGTTCGAAAAAGCTGCGCATGGTGTATGCCGATTCGCAGGAGCATGGCGAGCAGGTGCGCATTGAGGATGTCGAGCAGGAACAGCGCGATCGCTTCAGCTTAACCGATGAAGAAGTGCAGGCGCTGGCGCGTCAGGCGGTGCTGATTGAGCAGCACTACAAACGCCCGATGGACATTGAGTGGGCGAAAGATGGCCACACCGGCAAACTGTTCATCGTGCAGGCGCGTCCGGAAACGGTGCGCTCCAACGGTCAGGTGATGGAACGCTATACGCTGCAGGGCAAAGGCAAAGTGGTGGTCGAAGGTCGCGCCATTGGTCATCGCATCGGTGCCGGTGAAGTCAAAGTCATCCACGACATCAGCGAGATGCACCGCATTGAAAAAGGCGATGTGCTGGTAACTGACATGACCGATCCCGATTGGGAACCGATCATGAAGAAAGCCTCAGCCATCGTCACCAATCGCGGCGGTCGTACCTGCCACGCAGCGATCATCGCGCGTGAGCTGGGGATTCCGGCGGTGGTGGGCTGTGGCGATGCCACCGATCACCTGAAAGATGGCCACAAAGTCACGGTTTCCTGCGCTGAAGGCGATACCGGTTATGTCTATGACGAACTGCTGGACTTCGAAGTCACCAGCTCGCAGGTCGATACCATGCCGGAACTGCCGCTGAAGATCATGATGAACATCGGTAACCCGGATCGTGCCTTCGATTTCGCCTGCTTACCGAATGAAGGTGTGGGTCTGGCGCGTCTGGAGTTCATCATCAACCGCATGATTGGCGTGCATCCCAAAGCGCTGCTGGAGTTTGATCAGCAAACGCCGGAACTGCAGCAGCAGATTCGTCAGATGATGAAAGGTTTTGATGACCCGATTGAGTTCTACATCGGTCGTCTGACCGAAGGAATTGCCACGCTGGGCGCAGCGTTTGCACCGAAGCGCGTGATTGTTCGTCTGTCAGATTTCAAAACCAACGAATACGCCAACCTGGTTGGCGGCGAGCGTTATGAGCCGGAAGAAGAGAACCCGATGCTTGGTTTCCGTGGCGCCGGTCGCTACGTTGCTGACAACTTCCGCGACTGCTTCAAACTGGAGTGCGAAGCGGTGAAACGCGTGCGTAACGAAATGGGGCTGACCAACGTTGAGATCATGATTCCATTCGTGCGTACCGTCGATCAAGCCGAAGCGGTGGTCGCCGAGCTGGCGAAAAACGGTCTGAAGCGCGGCGAGAACGGCCTGAAAGTGATCATGATGTGTGAGATCCCGTCCAACGCCTTGCTGGCGGAGCAGTTCCTCGAGCACTTCGATGGCTTCTCCATCGGTTCTAACGACATGACGCAGCTGGCGCTGGGCCTCGATCGTGACTCTGGCGTGGTGTCCGCGCTATTTGATGAGCGTAATGATGCGGTGAAAGCGCTGTTGTCGATGTCGATCAAAGCGGCGAAAAAACAGGGCAAATACGTCGGTATTTGTGGTCAGGGTCCGTCGGATCATCAGGACTTTGCGGCATGGTTAATGGAGCAGGGCATTGATAGCCTGTCGCTTAATCCGGATACCGTGGTTGAAACCTGGTTGGGTTTGGCAGAGTTGAACGCTTCGAAACATTAACCAAGCGGTAATTTGATGCATCAGATGAGAATTTGACGTGTCATTAATGTAACTATCAAGGTCAGCGCTGCTGGCCTTGTTTTTTTGTCTGAAAAAAGCCAAAAAAAAGCCCATCACAGGGGATGGGCAAAGACTACACACAGCAATTCTTCACTTTACTCAGGGGAATAAGGTTGTTTAAAAATCAGTAGCTTGATTCCAAACATAGGAAACATGTTATTGAACGGGCCCGCTGGCGTCTTTAAGAATCCTCTTATTAGTTTAAAGCTGATAACCTTTCGTGGTGATTTTCTTAGCGATTCACCGCTGTTTCAGCTGCAAAAATAATCATTCCGTAAGCGAATCCCGCCTAAAGCGCCTAAAACTGCGTTTTTTCTTAAAAATCGCTTATGGAAAAAAATTATTATCAGTACGGAATGCGCGGTGACGATGATGTGGCATTAGGCGGGTTAAAGTAAGGCCAGTGTAAAACGGAGAGATCGTGGATCTTCGCTGGATGGGCTTTCATGTGAATGAGGTCGCCATGAATGGCGACCCTACTATTGCTTAATGTTGTTCTTCTTCGTGATCGGCGAGCGCTTCAATGGCGGTTTGCATATCGTCATCCGGTTCGGGCGCTTCATGCATCCATACCGAAACCAGGCGATAAGAGACCGCCAATACCACCGGACCGATAAACAGCCCGATCATACCGAAGGCAATCAATCCGCCAATAACGCCGGAGAGAATCAGGATCATCGGTAAATCGGCGCCCATGCGAATCAACACCGGACGCAACACGCTGTCCAGCGTACCGACCACGCAACTCCACACCAGCAGCACCGTGCCCCATGTGGTATCGCCGCTCCAGTACAGCCAGATAATCGCTGGTACTAACACCACCAGCGGCCCGAGCTGCACCAGACAGGTCAGAATCATCAGCACGGTTAACAGCGTGGCGTAAGGAATGCCGGAAATAGCTAAACCGATGCCGCCGAGCACGCCCTGAACCAACGCGGTGACCACCACGCCCAGCGCCACAGCTCGAATCGCCTGACCGGCCAGCAGCACGGCTGCATCGCCACGGCGTCCACTCATGCGATAGGCAAAATGACGAATCCCGTGACCCACCTGCTCGCCGCGCCAGTAGAGCAGCACGCTGAACAGCAGCATCACGATGAGATGCATCATAAAGCGGCCAAAGTGTCCTGCCTGCGCCACGAAGAAGCCCGTGGTGCGACCAATATAAGGCTGCACCTGATTCAGCATCGCCGCGCCGCCGCCATCCACTAATTTGTGGTAGCTCGAGTAGAGTTTCCTGCCGACATAGGGAATTTGTCGCAACCAATCGAAGTCAGGCATCACCAGATGGCGCTGCGTTGCCCAGGCGATCACCGGCGCGCTGTTATCAATCAGGCTGCTGACCAGCAGGGCGATAGGAATAATAAACAGCAGTAAAAGCAAAATGGTCATGGCGATCACCGCCAGCGAGCGGCGTCCCCACAACATGTGCTGCAGACGAATCATCAACGGCCAGGTGGCGATCACCACCATGCTGGCCCAGGCGAAGCCGAGAATAAAGGGCTGCACCACCCACAGACTGGCGATGATCATGATCAGAATGAACATCAGCGAAAACAGCATTTGCGGTAAATCCATACCGCGTTGCAGGTCTTTCATCACAAAGGTTAACCTCGATTGAATCCTTCAGAGTGGGGCTGAACAGCCCTGATTAATGATGATCTATTTCCTGAAAATTAAACAGGAAAAGCAGCGACGGCGGTGCGCTTTCCTGAAAAAACAGCAGCCAGCAGAAAAGTATGATAAAACCAAGGGCTGAAAAAAATCACGACGCAAACGTTTACAACATCTCGGTCACTCAATAATGATCCCACAGATTTCTCAGGCACCGGGCCTCGTTCAACTGGTGCTGACATTCCTGCAGTCCTTAAAAGAGCAAGGCTTTACCGGCGATACCGCCACCAGCTATGCCGATCGCCTCTCGCTTGCCACCGACAACAGTATTTATCAGCAGCTGCCTGATGCGGCGCTGTTTCCGCGCTCGACGGCGGATGTGGCGTTGATTGCGCGCCTTGCCGGTGAAACCCGCTTTACCAGCCTGGTGTTTACGCCACGCGGTGGCGGCACCGGCACCAACGGGCAGTCGCTGAATCAGGGCATCGTGGTGGATATGTCGCGCTACATGAACCGCATCCTGGAAATCAACACCGAGCAAGGTTGGGTGCGTGTTGAAGCGGGCGTAGTGAAAGATCAGCTCAATGCGTGGCTCAAGCCATATGGCTTCTTCTTCTCGCCGGAGCTCTCCACCAGCAACCGCGCCACGCTCGGCGGCATGATCAACACCGATGCTTCGGGCCAGGGTTCGCTGGTGTATGGCAAAACCTCCGATCATGTTGAAGGCCTGCGCGCGGTGCTGCTGGGCGGCGACATCCTTGATACGCGCGCCATGCCGACCGAACTGGCGGAACAGCTGGCGAGCACGCCGACGGCGGAAGGGCGCATTTATCAGCAGGTGTTAAGCCGCTGCCGCGAACAGCGCGATCTGATTCTGGAGAAATTCCCCAAGCTCAATCGCTTCCTGACCGGCTACGATCTGCGTCATGTGTTCAGCGACGATTTGCAGACGTTTGATTTGACGCGTCTGCTGTGCGGCGCGGAAGGCACGCTGGCCTTCATTACCGAAGCGCGCCTCGACATCACGCCGATCCCTAAAGTGCGCCGTCTGGTAAACATCAAATACGATTCGTTCGACTCGGCCCTGCGTAATGCCCCTTTTATGGTGGAAGCCAAAGCGCTGTCGGTGGAAACCGTTGACTCGAAAGTATTGAACCTGGCGCGCGAAGATATTGTTTGGCATTCGGTTAATGAATTGATCACCGATGTGCCAGATAAAGAGATGCTGGGCCTCAACATCGTGGAGTTTGCCGGTGATGATGGCGAACTGATTGAGCAGCAGATCAGCACGCTGTGCCAGCGCTTAGATGAGCTGATGACCCAGCAGATGGGCGGCGTGATCGGCTATCAATTGTGTGACGATTTAAGTGGCATTGAGCGCATCTATAATATGCGCAAAAAAGCGGTTGGCCTGCTGGGGAACGCCAAAGGGCGCGCTAAGCCGATTCCGTTTGTGGAAGATACCGCGGTGCCGCCAGAACAGCTGGCGGATTACATCGTCGACTTTCGCGCGCTGCTCGACAGCCACGGCCTGAGCTACGGCATGTTTGGTCACGTGGATGCTGGCGTGCTGCATGTGCGTCCGGCGCTGGATATGTGCGATCCGCAGCAGGAGCTGCTGATGAAGCAGATCTCCGATGAAGTGGTGGCGCTGACCGCGCGCTACGGCGGTTTATTGTGGGGCGAGCACGGTAAAGGTTTCCGCGCACAGTACAGCCCTGAATTCTTTGGCGAGACGCTGTTTAATGAGCTGCGCCGCATCAAAGCCGCCTTCGATCCTGACAACCGCATGAATCCCGGCAAGATCTGTACGCCGCTCGGCAGTGATGAACCGATGATGCAGGTTGATGCGGTGAAACGCGGCACCTACGATCGGCAGATTCCGGTTACGGTGCGCAACGAGTGGCGCGGTGCGATGGAGTGTAATGGCAACGGTTTGTGCTTCAACTTTGATGCACGTAGCCCGATGTGCCCGTCGATGAAAATCACCCGCAATCGCATTCACTCGCCGAAAGGGCGCGCCACACTCACGCGCGAATGGCTGCGTTTGCTCTCAGAGCAGGGCGTTGATCCAACCCAGCTTGAGCAGGCGCTGCCGAAACAGGGCGCCAGCTTACGTACGCTGATTCAGCGCACGCGTAATACCTGGCACGCGAATCAGGGCGAATATGACTTCTCACACGAAGTGAAAGAGGCGATGTCGGGCTGCCTGGCGTGTAAAGCCTGCTCGACGCAGTGCCCAATTAAGATTGATGTGCCGAACTTCCGTTCACGCTTCCTGCAACTGTATCACACCCGCTATCTGCGCCCGATGAGCGATCATCTGGTAGCCACCGTGGAGAGTTACGCGCCGTTGATGGCCAAAGCGCCCAAGGTGTTCAACTTCTTCCTTAAGCAGCCGTGGATGCGCGAGCTGAGCAAAACGCATATCGGCATGGTGGATTTACCGCTGCTGTCGTCGCCAAGCCTCAAGCAGCAGCTGAGCGGCCATAAGGCGATGAACCTGACGCTGGAGCAGTTAGAAGCGCTGGATGCAACGCAACGCGAAAATTGCGTGCTGGTGGTACAGGATCCCTTTACCAGCTACTACGAAGCGCAGCTGGTCACCGATTTCGTCAAGCTGATTGAGAAACTCGGTTATCGTCCGGTGTTGTTGCCGTTCTCACCGAATGGCAAGGCGCAGCATGTGAAAGGCTTCCTGCAGCGCTTTGCGCGCACCGCCAGCAAAACCGCTGATTTCCTCAATCGCGTGGCGAAACTGGGCATGCCGATGGTTGGTGTTGATCCAGCGACCGTGCTCTGTTATCGCGATGAGTACCATCAGGTGCTGGGCGAGCAGCGCGGCGAGTTTAACGTGCAGTTGGTGCATGAGTGGCTGCACACCGCCTTGTCGACTCGCGCGGAGCAAACCGCCAGCGGCGAAGCCTGGTATCTGTTTGCGCACTGCACCGAAGTGACCGCGCTGCCGTCCACGCCGAATCAGTGGCAGAGCATTTTTGCGCGCTTTGGCGCGAAGCTGGAAAACGTCAATGTGGGCTGCTGCGGAATGGCGGGAACCTATGGTCACGAAAGCGTAAACCTGGAGAATTCGCTGGGGATTTATGAGCTGTCCTGGCATCCGCAACTGCAAAAGCTGCCGCGTCAGCGCTGCCTGGCAACCGGCTTTTCCTGTCGTAGCCAGGTAAAACGCGCAGAAGGCAATGGCATGCGTCATCCACTGCAAGCATTACTGGAAATGATGTAAACAAATTGTAGGAGACGTCACAAAGCTGGATTAGAATATCCAGCCTGCGTGGCGAACAAAATCACTCTGCAGGCGGGTGGCTTGATCCCACTCGCCGCTGAGCGCCAGTTGATGACACAAGCGTGTTAACGACAGGCGCGCCAGTTGATAGGCCTGAATCCGAAACAAACGGTCGCGATCGGCATTGCCCATCTCCTGCACCAAGCGGTGATGGAGCTTGCCCATGGCATGCAGAAAGCTGTGATCGTCGCCATTGAGTTCGCAGATTTCTGCCATATCGAGACAGGTGTCGTTAAAGCGACGCAGTTGGTCGAGGGTGCAATCGGTGCGGTTGAGCTTTGCCTGAGCCATGTAGAAGTCAACGGTGATATCGCGCACCGAAAACTTATATTCGTCGATTTTATGTTGTAACCAGGCTGAGACGGTAAGCGTCATATCGCCACCTTTTTAGGTTAATGATAATCATTATCATATTCAACCGCGTCAGGAATGCAATTCCCGCTGTGAAATTTTATTGATTTCCTCTGCCTGTTACTAAAATCGGCAATAACAATTTCTTTACATAGTAGAAAGGCGTAACCTATCAATCAGGATGGAAACGTAAAATTGATTTTGGAAATTTTACGGCAATTTAACGGGTTACGTTGGTCAGGCGCGCACGGGAATGCTGCCGTCAATCTGCTTTGAAGCGACTATGCTTAATAAAGCAGCAGTAAAAAATAGCACGAGATGATTATCCCTGCAAAACAAGAGGTTGAAGTGATATCTGATATCACTACCATAGGGGGATAGCCTGAAAAGGCCCAGACATACGAGGTAGCACAATGTCATCAGTAAATGCCGACTCTTTTTCACCCGAAGATTTCGTCTGGAAAGGGCTCACGCTGACCGAATCGGCAGCGAAACAGATTCTTAACCTGGTAGAACAAGACCCTGAAGTCAAGGGCTTGAAACTGGGTGTGAAAACGTCCGGCTGTGCCGGTTTTGGGTACGTTATGGATCTGGTGAAAGATCCTGCCGATGACGACCTGCAGTTTGAGCAATTCGGCGCAAAACTGTTTGTGCCACTTCAGGCGATGCCGTTTGTTGACGGTACCGAGCTGGATTATGTCCGCGAAGGTCTTAACCAGATTTTTAAATTCAACAACCCTAAAGCTCAACACGCCTGCGGGTGCGGTGAAAGCTTTGGCGTCGAGTAAGTGAAATATGTCACGACACAGCGAAGCATCTGACGATGTACAAATGTGGGAAGGTAAGCTCAATTATAAAGAGGGCTTCTTTACCCAGTTACAAACCGAAGAATTTGCCCACGGCATCAATGAAGATGTGGTGCGCGCCATTTCGGCTAAACGTAACGAACCTGAATGGATGCTTGAATTCCGTCTCAAGGCGTTCCGCGCCTGGGAGCAAATGGAAGAGCCGCACTGGCTGAAAGCGCACTACGAAAAACTGGATTATCAGGATTACAGCTACTATTCCGCGCCGTCCTGCGGCAACTGCGATGACAGCTGTGCTTCTGAACCCGGTGCCACGCAAACCTCCGGCAGCGTCGCGTCCAGCGACTACCTGACGAAGGAAGTGGAAGACGCGTTCAACCAGTTAGGCGTTCCGGTGCGTGAAGGTCGTGAAGTGGCGGTGGATGCGATTTTCGACTCCGTCTCCGTTTCAACCACCTATCGCGGCAAGCTGGCGGAGCAGGGCATTATCTTCTGCTCGTTCGGCGAAGCGATTCACGATCACCCAGAGCTGGTGCAGAAGTATCTCGGCACCGTCGTGCCGCCAAACGATAACTTCTTTGCCGCGCTGAACTCCGCTGTGGCCTCTGACGGTACCTTCGTTTACATCCCGAAAGGCGTACGTTGCCCGATGGAGCTGTCGACCTATTTCCGCATCAACGCGGCAAAAACCGGTCAGTTCGAGCGCACCATTTTGATCGCCGATGAAGACAGCTACGTAAGCTATATCGAAGGTTGCTCTGCGCCTGTGCGTGACACCTATCAGCTGCACGCCGCAGTGGTCGAAGTGATCATCCACAAAAACGCTGAAGTGAAATATTCCACCGTACAGAACTGGTTCCCAGGCGGCGAAGGCGAGGGCGGTATCCTCAACTTCGTGACCAAACGTGCCCTGTGCGAAGGCGATCACAGCAAGATGTCCTGGACACAGTCTGAGACCGGTTCGGCGATCACCTGGAAATATCCAAGCTGCATTCTGCGCGGTGACTACTCGATCGGTGAGTTCTACTCGGTCGCACTGACCGCAGGCCGCCAGCAGGCGGATACCGGCACCAAGATGATTCACATTGGTAAAAACACCAAGTCGACCATCATCTCCAAAGGTATCTCTGCCGGTAAGAGCCAGAACACCTATCGCGGCCTGGTGAAAATCATGCCAACCGCGACCAACGCGCGTAACTTCACCCAGTGTGATTCGATGCTGATTGGTGCCGAGTGCGGTGCGCACACCTTCCCGTATGTGGAAACGCGCAACAACACCGCCCATCTGGAGCACGAAGCCACCACCTCGCGCATCGGTGAAGATCAGATGTTCTACTGCCTGCAGCGTGGCATCAGCGAAGAAGATGCGATCTCAATGATCGTCAACGGCTTCTGCAAAGACGTTTTCTCCGAGCTGCCACTGGAATTCGCCGTGGAAGCGCAAAAATTGTTAGCTATCAGCCTTGAGCACAGTGTGGGCTGATGCCCGTTGCCGGAAGCAATGTGAAGGAAAGAGTATGTTAAGCATTAAAGATTTGCAGGTTAGCGTTGAAGACAAAGAGATTTTGCGCGGTCTGAACCTTGAAGTGAAACCGGGCGAAGTCCACGCCATCATGGGACCGAACGGTTCAGGTAAAAGTACCCTGTCTGCAACGCTGGCTGGTCGTGAAGATTACGAAGTCACCGGCGGTTCTGTCACCTTTAAAGGCAAAGATCTGCTGGAGCTTGAGCCAGAAGAGCGTGCCGGTGAAGGCATCTTCATGGCGTTCCAGTATCCGGTAGAAATTCCGGGCGTCAGCAACCAGTTCTTCCTGCAGACCTCAGTTAACGCGGTACGTAAATACCGCGAGCAGGAGCCGCTGGACCGTTTCGACTTCCAGGACTTTATCGAAGATAAAATCCAGCTGCTGAAGATGCCAGAAGATTTGCTGACCCGTTCAGTGAACGTGGGCTTCTCCGGCGGTGAGAAGAAGCGTAACGACATCCTGCAGATGGCGGCACTGGAACCTGAGCTGTGCATCCTTGATGAAACCGACTCCGGTCTGGATATCGATGCGTTGAAAATCGTTGCAGAAGGCGTTAACAGCCTGCGCGACGGTAAGCGTTCATTCATCATCGTTACGCACTACCAGCGCATCCTGGATTACATCAAGCCGGATCACGTTCACGTGCTGTATCAGGGCAAGATCGTTAAATCTGGCGACTTCTCGCTGGTGAAACAGTTGGAGGAGCAAGGCTATGGCTGGCTTACCGACCAAGAGTGATAACGCCCTGCAGCAGTGGCATCACCTGTTTGAATCGCGCGGTGACGTACGTTCTTTACAGGCGCAGCAGCACTGGCAGCAACTGATGCGTGTCGGCTTGCCGACGCGTAAGCACGAAAACTGGAAATACACGCCGCTTGATGGCCTGCTGGCGCAGCAGTTTGTGCTGCCGCAGCCGCAGGAAGTGAGCGCGGAGCAAGTTGAAGCGCTGGCGTTGCCAGTTGATGCAGTGCGTCTGGTGTTTGTTGACGGCCGTTTCCAGGCTGAATTGAGCAGCCGTGATACCGGCCTGTTTGAAATTCAGCATGCGCAGGCTTCTGAGCGTCGTCCACTGCCGGCACCGATTCAGCCGGAAGTGTTCCTGCATCTGACCGAAAGTCTGGCAGAAGAAGCCACGACTATTCGTCTGGCGCGTGGCAAATCAGCGGCCAAACCGCTCTATCTGCTGCACATCACCAGCGGTCAGGACGCGGGCACTAACACCGTGCACCATCGCCACCATCTGCAGCTGGAAGCCAGCGCAGAAGCGGAAGTGATTGAGCACTATGTCACGCTGAATGACGTGGCGCACTTTACCGGCGCGCGTGTCACCTTCGACGTGGCCGACAATGCCAAACTGCAGCACATCAAACTGTCATTTGAAAGCGAGAAGGCTTACCACTTCGCGCACAATGATGTGGTGATGGGCCGTGATGCGAATGTGGCTACCACCAGCTTCCTGCTGGGTGCGGGCTTATCGCGTCACAACACCAGCGCGCAGCTGAATGGCGAAAATACCAATCTGGCGATCAACAGCTTGTCGTTGCCGGTGAATCAGGAAGTGTGCGATACCCGCAGCTATCTGGAGCACAACAAAGGCTACTGCAACAGCCGTCAGATGCACAAAGTCATCGCGCGCGATAAAGGTCGTGCGGTGTTCAACGGCATGATCAAAGTGGCGCAGCACGCGCTGAAAACCGATGGACAGATGACCAACAACAACTTGTTGCTGGGCCGTCTGGCTGAAGTGGACACCAAGCCGCAGCTGGAAATCTATGCTGATGACGTGAAGTGCAGCCACGGTGCGACCATTGGTCGTATTGATGAAGAGCAGATGTTCTACCTGCGCTCGCGCGGCATCGATGAGACCGCCGCACAGCGTATGATCATCCATGCTTTTGCCGCTGAACTCACCGAAACGCTGGAGAATCCGGTACTGCGTCAGGTGGTGCTGCAGCGCATTGCCGCGCGTATCCCGGGAGTTGAGTCATGAGTTTCGATCTCGAACGCATCAGAGCGGAATTTCCGATTCTGAAACGTGAGGTCAACGGACATCCGCTGGCCTATCTTGATAGCGCGGCCAGCGCACAGCGCCCGCTCGCGGTCATCAATGCGGAAAGTTATTTCTACCAGCACGGCTATGCGGCCGTGCACCGCGGTATCCATTCTTTGAGCGCGCAGGCGACCACCGACATGGAGAACGTGCGTCATCAGGCCGCGCGTTTTCTTAACGCCGCGTCGCCGGAAGAGATCATCTTTGTCAAAGGCACCACGGAAGCCATCAATCTGGTGGCTAACAGTTGGGGCGGCAGTCAGCTGCAGCCGGGCGACAACATCATCGTCACCGAGATGGAGCATCACGCTAATATCGTGCCGTGGCAGATGGTGGCGCAGCGTACCGGCGCAGAAATTCGCGTTCTGCCGCTGAATGCGCAGGGCGAGCTGGCGCTGGAACAGCTGAGCAGTTTGATGGATAGCCGCACCCGTTTGCTGGCGGTCACCCACGTTTCTAACGTGCTCGGTACCGTCAATCCCGTGAAAGCTATCGTGGCGCAAGCAAAAGCCGCTGGCGTGATTACGCTGGTGGATGGCGCGCAGGCGGTGATGCATCACGCGGTGGATGTGCAGGATATCGACTGCGACTTCTACGCTTTCTCCGGCCATAAAATTTATGGTCCGACCGGCATTGGTGTGCTGTATGCGCGTAAAGCGTTGCAGGAGATCATGCCACCGTGGGAAGGCGGCGGTTCGATGATTTCGGAGGTTGTGCTGCCAACCGGCACCACCTTTAACACTACGCCATGGCGTTTCGAAGCGGGCACGCCGAATACCGGCGGCATCATTGGTTTGGGTGCGGCGTTAACGTGGATCAGCGAACTGGGCCTGGACGTGATTCATCAGCGCGAATCGATGCTGATGCGTTATGCGCTGGATAAACTGGCTTCGGTGCCGGATCTGGTGATTTACGGCCCGGAAAGTCGCAGCGGCGTGGTGGCCTTCAACCTCGGCAAACATCACGCGTTTGATGTCGGCAGTTTCCTTGATCAATACGGTATTGCCATCCGCACCGGCCATCACTGCGCGATGCCGCTGATGCGTCATTATGCGGTGCCGGCAATGTGTCGTGCCTCCTTCGCGCTGTATAACACCGAAGGAGAAGCCGATCGTCTGGCCGCAGGTTTGACCCGTATTCATCGTCTGCTGGGCGGTTGAGCAGATTTCAGGAGTGATTCATGGCGAATTTGCCAGATAAAGAGAGACTGGTTCGTAACTTCAATCGTTGCGCTAACTGGGAAGAGAAGTACCTCTACATCATTGAACTCGGTGGGAAATTACCAGAATCCTCCGAAAGCTTACAGCAACCGGAACACGTGATTTCAGGTTGTCAGAGCCAGGTGTGGATACGCATGACCCCGCAGGCCGATGGTACCATCGCCCTCGAAGGCGACAGCGATGCCGCCATCGTTAAAGGGTTGATTGCAGTGGTATTTAGCCTGTATCAAGGGCTTAAGGCGTCAGAGATTCTCGATCTCGATGTGCGTCACTGGTTCGGCGAATTGGCGCTGACCTCACATCTCACTCCCTCGCGTTCGCAGGGGCTGGAAGCCATGATCCGCGCGATCCGGCATAACGCTCAGACCCTCAGCTAAGTTACACTCTCCAGACCCCGGCTTGACCGGGGTCTGTTCTATCCGACAAAGAGAAAATTGCATGAAACCAGCCTTACGTTTAGCCGGTGCATTGCTGTTGTCCTGTTGCGGACTCTCTGCACCTGCATTTGCTACGGAATATCCCCTACCAGCCGATAACAGCCGTTTGATTGGCGAAAACACCCTGACCACCGTGCCGGATGACAAGCGGCCGCTGGAGAGCATTGCAGCACGTTATAAGATAGGCATGCTTGGCATGCTGGAAGCGAATCCAGGCGTTGATCCCTGGCTGCCTAAGGCCGGCACACAATTAACCGTGCCACTGCAGATGCTGCTACCCGATGCGCCGCGTGAAGGTATCGTGATTAACCTCGCGGAGCTGCGACTCTACTACTATCCGAAAGATGAAGATCGTGTGGTCGTCTATCCGATCGGGATTGGTCAGCTAGGCGCCATGACGCCAACCATGGTCACCAGCATCAGCCAGAAAATCCCGAATCCTACCTGGACGCCAACCACCAATATCCGCAAGCGCTATGCCAAAGAGGGCATCACCTTGCCGGGCGTGGTGCCTGCCGGGCCAGACAACCCGATGGGGCTGTTTGCGATGCGTCTGGCGCGCGGAACCGGTCAATATCTGATTCACGGTACCAATGCCGACTTTGGTATTGGCATGCGCGTAAGTTCTGGCTGCATTCGTCTGCGACCGGATGATATTGAAGCGCTGTTCAACAGCGTGCCGAAAGGGACGCGCGTGCAGGTGATCAATCAGCCCATCAAGTATGCGATTGAGCCCGATGGTAAGCGCTACGTCGAGGTGCATCAGCCGTTATCGCGTAACGATAAGGACGATCCGCAAACCATGCCGATTGCGCAGTCAGCGCAGCTGAAAGCCTTCTCGAAGAGTGAGAAGAGTGATACGGCGTTGATTAAGGAAGCGATAGCCCGACGTTCCGGGATGCCGGTATTGGTGAGCAGCGGTGAGCCGGTGACGGATGAAAGCGCAGTAACAACGGAGCAGAGTGGTGAAGCCGTAGCGCAGCCCTGAATTCGGACCAGAGAATCACAGAATCAGGACAAAAAAAATGGTGCCACATGGGCACCATTTTTCAACCAGTACTCTTACTTACGGTAAGAGTGAGCCTGGTTGTCCAGACGCTGGTTAGCGCGAGCTGCGTCATCTTTAGCAGCCTGAACGTCAGAACGGATTGCGTTCACGTCGTTGCTCAGCTGATCAACTTTAGCGTTCAGAGTCTGAACGTCTGAAGACAGTTGGTCGATTTTAGCGTTGCTTGAGCAACCAGCCAGCATAGTTGAAGCCAGGATTACAGCGCCCAGTACCAGTTTAGTGCGATTCATTCTTTATACCCTCTAGATTGAGTTAATCTCCATGTAGCGTTACAAGTATTACACAAAGCTTTTTGAGTTGAGAATAAATTTTTGATGAGAACATGCTTAAATTTGATCGTTCGCTCAAAGAAACAGCATTTAACAGAAGATGATGAAAATAATTAGCTAAAACAGAGAGATTTAATCGGACTAACCTTAATCATACGAGATTTTGAATAGTTAATTTCGATTGGAAATTTCTGTCTTTTGTATTACCTCAGCAATAAAAAAAGCGCCTTTAAAAGGCGCTTTTTAATAAAAATTCAGTTGCTAATCAGATTACATGTACAGAAGCGGTGTTTGTCGTTCCGCTTGGTACTAATGCACCTGAAACCATGACCACAACATCGCCTTTCTGTGCATATCCGCTTTCGAGCGCCATTTCTTTACCAATGCGGTAGAAATCATCAGTTGAGGCAATTTCTGTCACCAGATGAGTTTCGATACCTTTGCTCAGAATCAGCTGACGCGCGGTGGTTTCGTTGGTGGTGAGCGCCAAAATGGTGGCATCCGGGAAATACTTACGGATCGCTTTGGCAGATTTACCGCCTTCGGTGGCTACAACAATCAGTGGTGCTTCCAGCTTCTCTGCAGTCTCAACGGCACCGCGGCATACCGCTTCGGTGATGCGCAGCTTGCGTGAGTCCTGCAGTGAGTCGATGCGGGATTTCATCACGCGATCGGTACGCTCACAGATGGTCGCCATTATGGTGACCGACTCCAGCGGATAACGACCTTTAGCACTCTCACCAGACAGCATGACCGCATCGGTACCATCGAGGATGGCGTTCGCCACGTCGCCAGCTTCAGCGCGGGTAGGGCGCGGGTTTTTGATCATGGAATCCAGCATCTGCGTCGCGGTGATGACCACTTTGCGTGCTTTATTACACTTCTTGATCATCATCTTCTGCGCGAAGATCACTTCTTCAACCGGGATCTCAACGCCGAGGTCGCCACGAGCAACCATGATGCCGTCTGACGCTTCGAGGATCTCGTCGAAGTTGTTCAGGCCTTCCTGGTTCTCGATTTTCGAGATGATCTGAATGTGCTCGCCGCCGTGCGCTTTCAGGTGCTCACGGATTTCCAGCACGTCTGAACGCTTACGGATAAACGAAGCGGCGACGAAATCAACGTTCTGCTCGCAACCAAAGATCAGGTCGCGCTTATCTTTTTCCGCCAGTGCAGGCAGCTGAATGGAGACACCTGGCAGGTTAACGCCTTTGTTCTCACCCAGATCGCCATTGTTCAGGACATTACAGATCACTGAATTCTCAGTCACTTCAGTGACCTGCATACCGATCAAACCATCGTCGACCAGTACGGTGTTACCAATTTTCAGGTCTTCAGTGAAACCGGCGTAGGTCACGGCAACACGTTCGCTGTTACCAATTACCGACTGATCGGTAGTGAAGGTGAAGGTCTGGCCGGCTTTCAACGACACATCGTTGCCGCCTTCCAGTTTCATGGTACGAATTTCCGGACCTTTGGTGTCCAGCAGAATAGCGGCCTGACGACCGGTTTTTTCCATAACGGCACGCATGTTGGTGATGCGTTGGCCATGTTCAGCGTAATCCCCGTGCGAGAAGTTCAGGCGCATCACGTTCATGCCCGCTTCCAGCAGTTGAGTCAGCATCTCTTCAGATTCGGTTTTTGGACCGATAGTACAAACGATTTTGGTCTTTTTCATGTCAGGTTTTCTATAAGTTGTGATGGATGATAAAGGTCGGGATTCGATGCGCACGGCACCGAAGTGAGAATATTTATGGTGTTGGATCGGATTTCACAGAAATAAGAATAGGAGACGAAAGCAAAGCGTGCAGAGAAGTTATGCAGTACGCGAGGGAACTGAGTCATCAGTGTTGCGCAAATCATTAGAGTTGTTTGCATAGGCACGTTAGCGCTGAAACCTTTCAGGTGGAACAACGCGGCATAGTATAGTCGCTAAGTATGCGAAAACCAATATAAAAGCGGCGTGATAAAGACGATGCAGATCAAGAAAAGGGTGTTGCGCAAGGAGATAAAACAAGAGTGGTGCGCTCTAATGGACTCGAACCATCGACCCCCACCATGTCAAGGTGGTGCTCTAACCAACTGAGCTAAGAGCGCATTCAGGAAATTCACTAATTGGTGCGTCCGAGTGGACTCGAACCACCGACCCCCACCATGTCAAGGTGGTGCTCTAACCAACTGAGCTACGGACGCACTTGGTGCGCTCTAATGGACTCGAACCATCGACCCCCACCATGTCAAGGTGGTGCTCTAACCAACTGAGCTAAGAGCGCAACACGCTGTCAGGGCGACAGCGGGGACGAATATTAACGGCAGGCCGTGATGCTGGCAAGGGGAAAAAGTGTTTTTCCCCTACGACTGACCAGCAACTGTGCTATGCGTCGTTTTTTTCGCCGTTACCAGCCACTTAGCGCGCGGCGCGCGCCAGGATTACCTGCGCAGGCAGGCGCTGCAAACGACGGATGCGCCAAATCATCATCACTGCTGCGGAGGTCAGGCCGATAATGAAGCCACACCAGAAACCGGCGGGACCCAATTTCGGCAATACCCAATCGGTCATCGCCAGTACATAACCCACCGGCAAACCCAACACCCAATAGGCGATAAAGGTAATGAAGAAGATCGAGCGTGTGTCTTTATAACCGCGCAAGATACCGCTGCCGATCACCTGAATCGAATCTGAGAATTGATAGATCGCCGCCAGCAGCATCAGCTGCGCCGCAAGGGTAATGACTTCCGGATTTGCCGTGTACAGACCGGCGATATCATGGCGGAAAATCACGGTAAACAGCGCGGTGATTGCTGCCATGCTGATGCCAACGCCTTGCCCGGTCCACGCAGCAACGCGCGCCTGTTCGGCTGAACCTTGTCCGAGTCGATAGCCAACGCGAATAGTGGTGGCCACGCCGAGCGACAGCGGCAACACGAACATCAGCGAACTGAAGTTGAGCGCGATCTGGTGTCCGGCCACTTTGACGATACCGAGCGGTGATACCAACAGCGCCACCACGGCAAACAGCGTTACCTCAAAGAACAGCGCCAATGCCACCGGCAAACCCAGCGTGAACAGGCGTGACAAAATCGCGCGTGACGGTGCGGACCAGCGCGTTTTCATACGGATGTCGCGCATGCTTGCCATGCGTTTCACCCAGAAGCGCATCACCAGGAACATCACCCAATAGACCGATGCTGTCGCCACGCCGCAGCCGACGCCGCCTAAGGCCGGCATACCAAAATGGCCGTAAATGAACACATAGTTGAGTGGAATGTTCACCATCAGGCCGAGAAAACCGAGCAGCATCGCCGGTTTGGTTTTCGACAAGCCTTCACATTGGTTGCGCATCACCTGGAACAGCAGATATCCCGGTGCGCCCCACAGCAACGCATGCAGGTATCCTTCGGCTTTGGCGGCCAATTCAGGATCGATGTCATGCATGGTGTTAATCAGATAACCGGCGTTCCACAGCACCACCATAATCAGTAGCGCAACGGCCATTGCCATCCAGTATCCCTGGCGCACTTGTTCCGCGATACGTTCGCGTCGTCCTGAACCGTTGAGTTGCGCAACGGTAGGCGTCAAAGCCAGTAGAAGACCATGACCAAACAGAATGGCGGGAAGCCAGATAGAGGTGCCGACAGCAACGGCGGCCATATCCGTGGCGCTTACCGCACCGGCCATAACAGTATCTACAAATCCCATCGCGGTCTGGGCCACCTGAGCAAGGATGACCGGGATCGCAAGGGCCAGCAATTGACGCGCTTCTGTAAAATACTTCTGCACGTTACACCTGCTTAATTAAAGAAGAGAGCGGGGCGAAATCCCCAAAGAATGCGCGGCATAGTGTAGCGGCAGCGCTGGCTTCCGCCAAACGTTGATCGCATTTTGTTTAGCAATTTGTGTAAAGTTTGAACTCCGCCAAATTAAGCTGCCGCCGACAAGCTGTGATAAACTGACGCAAACTTTGCAGAGGCTGAGATTATGTTTACTGGAATTGTGCAAGGCACGGCAGAAATTGTCGGCATTGAAGAGAAAGATCTGTTTCGTACCCATATTGTGCGCTTACCGGACGATCTGTTACCGGGACTGGCGCTGGGCGCATCGGTAGCACACAACGGCTGCTGCCTGACCGTGACCGAGATTAACGGCGATTTGGTCAGCTTCGATCTGATTAAAGAAACATTGCGTATTACCAACCTGGGTGAATTACAGGTGGGTGATGTGGTGAATATTGAGCGTGCAGCGAAGTTCAGCGATGAAATTGGCGGCCATTTAATGTCCGGCCATATTATGACCACGGCGGAAATCTGCAAAATCATCCAGTCAGAAAACAACCGAGAAATCTGGTTTAAATTACAGGACGCCACGCAGATCAAATATATTCTGCATAAAGGTTTTGTGGGTATCGACGGAATTAGTTTGACCGTTGGCGACGTAACCAAAAGCAAATTCTGTGTGCATCTGATTCCGGAAACGCTGGAGCGGACCACGTTAGGCGCGAAGAAGTTTGGTCAGAAGGTCAATATTGAGATTGATCCTCATACGCAGGCCATTGTGGAAACCGTTGAACGCGTATTAGCGCAGCGTGAAGCCGCCGCACTGGCGCAGATTGCTAGCGCTGAATAATGGCGTTAAAAAAGGCGCCCTGCGGCGCCTTGATTCATTTCCAAAAGCTCATTAACGCGCTACGCGTAATCCGCCATCCTTGCCGCGACTGAATACCACCTGCCACAGCTGAATATCACGGGCACGAAACGCACCGGCGCAGGCGTTGAGATAATAGTCGAACATGCGTTTAAAACGTTCGCCATATTTCTCAGCCAGCTGCGGCCACGCCGCCTGAAAACGCTCATACCAGGCCATTAACGTCGTATCGTAATCTGCGCCAAAGTTATGCCAATCTTCCATGACGAAATGTGGCTCACTGGCATCAGCTATTTGACGTACCGACGGCAGACAACCGTTCGGGAAGATATATTTATCAATCCACGGATCGACATTCATATCTGTTGTAAGGGCACCAATGGTGTGCAGTAAAAATATGCCGTCTGGTTTGAGGTTGCGGTCTGCAACATCAAAATAAGTGGCATAGTTTTTCGGCCCGACATGTTCAAACATACCGACAGAAACAATGCGATCATATTGATTATTCAGGTCGCGATAGTCCTGCAGTAATATAGTGACATCCAGTCCTTCACAGCGTTGTTGTGCCAGTTTTTGTTGCTCAGCAGAAATAGTGACGCCATGCACCGTGACGCCATAATGGCGCGCGGCATATTCCGCCAGTCCGCCCCAGCCACAACCGATATCCAACAGCGTCATGCCTGGTTCAAGTTGTAACTTGCGGCAAATCATATCCAGTTTGGCCTGCTGCGCGTTTTCCAACGTATCAGCATCTTTCCAGTAGCCGCAGGAATATTGCATATAAGGGTCAAGCATCAGTGAGAATAGATCATTACCCAGATCGTAATGCTCTTTACCCACAATCCAGGCGCGTTTTTTGGATTGCAAATTAGTAAGACGCGCGGCGGCGATGCGCAACGTATCTTTAAAATGCCGCGGTAATTGTTTATCCAGATGGTGTTTTAAAACGCGATGGAAGAACATATCGAGCTGTTCGCACTCCCACCAACCATCCATGTAACTTTCACCTAATCCAAGCGATCCTTCCTCGAGAACGCGTTTAAAAAAATCTGGATGCTTTACCTGAATATCCCAGGGACGAGTGCCATTAACTGCAATATCAGCACGCTCTAGCAGTTCATTGACGATCCGAAACCAGTGGTTTTCTTCAAGGCTCACTTCTTCTATAACAGATGAACTCATAGCTTCTCCATCACCTTCCGATCTGAACCTGAGAAAAAGAATAGCCAATTTCCCAAGACCTGTGAGAGAACTCACGGAAAATCCGTGCGCCAGAAATCCGACGTTTTACAGAGGCATGAATTTGAATAGAAAAGTTGGACGCAACACTGGAGTATCGTGCAGACGCCATCCCGCGACAGAGTCGCCAAAGGTATTACATTTATATTATTGATTTAATACAGAATTACTGACCCACAGAGTATATGCTCACGTGGGTCAATATTCAACGGGTTATCGTTAGTTTGCTAACGAAAAGCGTTGAGTTATAGATTATCTTCGCAGGGACGGGAAGTGTGGGCAATATCACTTTGTGCGTTTGCCGATCGCTGGCAGACAAAGCCCGCCCACGCCAGTACCACGGTGGCTACCATCACTAACGTGGTGTTGAACAGCGCCTGCTCAAGGCCGGCGGAGACCAGCAGGCTGGCGACAAAGCACAATCCCAACTGGAATAAGTTCTGTAATCCTGCCGCTTTACCGGTGGCGTGCGGGAAGGGCGCTAATGCGCTGGCAACCACAATCGGATAGATCGCGCCATTGGCCAGCGCCATGCCGCAAAAGGGCATCAGCAGCACAAACAGCGGCGCTGAAGGCATCAGAGCGATGACAAACAGACTCAAAATACTCAGGCTATACAGCACCAGCAACCACGGCAGCAGTTGCGCGCCCTGATAACGATTTAACAACGTGCGACAGCCAAAACCGCCAATCAGAAACGCAATGGTCTGCGGAATATAACTCAGGCCAATGTCGCCCGGCGTCAGGCCAGCAGCGGAGAGAATGAAAGGTGAGCCCGTCAGCCAGGCGAAAAAGCTCGCCGAACATGCCGAATAGATCAAGACGTTACCGCTGTAAACGCGGGTGCCTAGCAAGGTGAACCAGCCGGGCTGTTTGCCTGTGGCAACTTTCTCGCGCTTAGGCGAGGTTAACTGCAGCGTACCGATCAGCAACACCACGGCAACCAGCGTCAGCGTGATGAAGATGCTGCGCCAGTGGAAGTGGCCGATCAGCCAGGCACCGAGCAGCGGTGCCAGCGCCGGCGACAGCGCAACCAGCGGCATAATCGTCGCAAACACTTTATTGGCTTTGGCTTTTGGATAGTGATCCACCACCAGCGCCTGCCAGCTCACGGCAGCGGCACAAACGCCAATCGCCTGCACAAAACGCAGCGCCAGCATCAGGCGGACATCGGTCACCCACAGCATCCCCAGACAACCGAGGGCGAAGATGGCTAAGCCCGCCAGCAAAATCGGCTTACGTCCGTAACGATCCGACAACGGTCCCCAAAAAACCTGGGCGCAGGCAAAACCGCCGAGAAACAGACTCAGGCTGGCGCTGATGGTGCCGGGTGCGGTAGCAAAATCACGCTGCATATCGCCAAAGGCGGGTAAATACATATCCGTGGCAAGAAAGCCGAGCATGCTGAGCACGGCGAGATAAGGCATAAATGCTTTAGACGACAACATGTTGATTCTCTTTTGGGCAGGTTGAACGCCGGGGAGTGTAAAAGGATGCAGCGCGCTTTGTGAAACGCTAATATTTGCATAGTGCTGTTAAATTTTTTGAAGGCAAAATTATGTGGTCAGAATATGCGCTTGAAGTAGTGGATGCGGTGGCGCGCACCGGTAGTTTTAGCGCGGCAGCGCAGGAGCTGCATCGCGTGCCTTCTGCCGTCAGCTATACCGTGCGTCAGCTGGAAACCTGGCTGGCGGTGCCGCTGTTTGAGCGCCAGCATCGGGAAGTGGTGATGACACCGGCGGGCGAGCATTTTGTGCGTGAAGGCCGATCTGTTATCAAAAAAATGCTGGCAACTCGCCGACAGTGTCAGCAACTGGCAAATGGCTGGCGCGGCGAGTTGAGCATCGCGGTTGACTGCATTGTAAAACCGCAGCGCACGCGGCAGTTAGTGAAGGACTTCTATCGCCATTTTCCCGATATGGAGCTGATTATCAGCTACGAAGTGTTCAACGGCGTGTGGGATGCGTTGGCTGATGGTCGGGTGGATGTGGCGATTGGTGCAACCCAGGCAATTCCGGTGGGCGGACGTTTTGCCTTTCAGGACATGGGCGCGCTGAACTGGCGCTGTGTCGTAAGTCCCGATCATCCGCTGGTAAACAGCAAGGAGCTGGATGATGAAACCTTGCGGGCGTGGCCATCGCTGGTGCTGGAAGATACCTCGCGTGCGTTGCCGCGCCGTATGACATGGACGCTGGATAATCAGCGGCGGTTGGTGGTGCCAGAGTGGGAAACCGGGATGGATTGTTTGCTGGCAGGATTGTGCGTCGGAATGGTACCGGGCCATTTGGCGCGTCCGCTGCTGGACAGCCACAAACTGGTTGAACTGGCGCTGCCGCAGGCGTTTCCCGACAGTCCGTGCTGCGTAAGCTGGTCCGAACAGCGCGCGTCACCGGCGCTGGCGTGGTTACTGGCTTATCTCGGGGATGCCGAAACGCTGAACCACGAATGGCTCAGCGAAGTGTCGGCTTAGCGGCGATAGTCGCGGAACGGACCGTACGCCACCGAACGGCGTTCAATCAGCGTTGGCTGGACTTCGATTGTTTGCGGATCTTCGCGCTTGCTGGTAATGCGATCCAGCAGCATTTCCAGCGCTTTTTCACCCAGTTCGGCTTTCGGCTGGTGCACGGTGGTCAGCGCTGGGGTGAAATAGCGCGCGTTGCGCACGTTATCATAGCCAATCACCGAGATATCCTGCGGTACGCGCAAACCCATCTCATCAGCGGCGCAAATCGCGCCCATCGCCATGATATCGCCACCGCAGAACACCGCGGTTGGACGCTGTTTCTGATTTAAAATCTGCTGCATCGCCTGATAGCCCGATTCAGGTTCAAAGTCGCCCTGAACCACCCATTCCGGACGCACCGTAATGCCCGCTTCGTTCATTGCCTGCAGGAAGCCAGCATGACGTCCGCCGCCGGTGTTGCGCTCCATCTGGCCTGGAATGGCACCGATATCGCGATGGCCGCGTTCGATCAGATAACGCCCGGCGAGATAACCGCCCTGAAACGCATTGTCCTGCACGGTATCGGTGAAATCACCGCGTGACGCGCCCCAATCCATCACCACCATGGGGATATTGCGGTTCTCTTCCAGCATCTGCAGCAAATCGTCTGGATATTCCGAACACATCACCAGCAATCCATCGACGCGCTTTTGCGCCATCATCGACAGGTAAGCGCGCTGCTTTTGCAGATCGTTGTGCGCATTGCCGAGAATCAGCGTATAGCCGCGTTCGAAACACCGGTTCTCCACCGCTTCGATAATTTCAGCAAAGTAGGGCGCTTCGCTAGAGGTCGCCAGCAGACCCAAGGTTTTGGTGTGATTGACTTTGAGACTACGCGCCACGGCACTCGGCGAGTAGTGTAATTCTTTGATCGCTTCCCATACGGCGTTACGCGTCTCTTCCGCAACGAAACGCGTTTTGTTGATGACATGCGAAACCGTGGTGGTTGAGACACCCGCGCGTTTTGCGACATCTTTAATTGTTGCCATGAAAATGGTACTCCTGGGCTTATCGCAACTTACTGATAAGTATATTGTTAAACGTTTGCGTCTGCTAATGCTTTTACAGCCCAAAAAAGCGGGCAAAACGGTAGGTTCTAGCAGGCGAAATCACTTCATCACGCTGTAAATACAGCATGCGCAAAATCTGTTGCGCAACGAAAGGCGGCGATTCTAGCAAGCTGGCGCGGATAACACGAGATTTTTGCCCATTGCTGTGCGAAAATCGCCTTAACCCTGATGATTGTGTGACTAAGGAGTTGTGATGAATACCGACCTGAAGCTGGCGCTAATGACCACTGTTGGCGCACTGTTGATGATTATCGCCTTTAGCTTTACCGCGATCATGCATTAACAAAAAAGCCGGAGCTGAGAACAGCATCCGGCTTTTTTATCTTTGTTGCGCAACAACTAGCGAATGGTTTTTGGCGTCATCATACGACGCGCGCCCACATAGTGTTTCTGCCAGTAATCCTCACCCAATGCGCTAATCTGAATATCTTTGCCGGTACGCGGCGACTGAATGAATTTACCATCGCCGAGATACACGCCCACATGGTCGGCGGTGCCGCGATTATTGATGCGGAAGAACACCAGATCGCCTTTCTCCAGCATTTCACGCTTGATCGGTGCCGCATCGCGCAGGTGGTACATCTCATTAGCGGTGCGTGGGAGTTTGAATTTAACCAGATCTTTATAGGCGTACCACACTAAGCCGCTGCAGTCGAAACCGGTGTGTGGCGAAGCGCCGCCCCACTGATAAGGTTTACCGAGCTGACCCATTAATTTGGTCATCGCCGTTTCACGCGCTTTTTGGTAACGCTGGCGGTGCGCTTTACTCATTTTGATGCCGGTCAGTGCTAACGCTTCATCATTGACGGCGATCTCTGGCGTTTTCTTCGCTAACCGTTGATGACCGTATTTCTTAGCAGAGAGTTTCAGCGGGGATTTTTTGCTGGTGGTTTTGTGCAGCGCGGTTTCTGTTTTGGTCTGTTTTTTGAGTTTGAATTTTTGAACAGCAGTCAGGCGCGATTTTTTGGTGGTGGTTTTCACCGGACGTCGTTTGCGGCGCTCGTCTTCACGTGCGCTCTTTTTCTCTGCTTTAAGCGAACTGGCGTTAACGGGCGCATGCGGAGATGCAGCGGCCACATTAAAGAACAGTTGGGCTAAAGCCAGTATGAAAAGCGTAATTAGTAGACGCATAATCCGGTTACAGGTTAAGCAGGCTGAATCAAAGCAGACTGCGGAAAAGTGAGAGAAATCTGATCAAGTGACCAGCGCCGAGGCAATTCTAATCCACTTTTTTTGCAAAAGGTAAGGCCTTTTTCCATTAATATGTTACCAGATTGATTCTGTAGCAAAAATGAGCGATTTCAGCTGGTTAACACAGCGAAACTATTGCTAATTATTAATTTATTAATGCCAATTAATGATATGAAAATGTTATTTGTCATGCGTTAACTTAACAAACATGGCGATTAGCCAGTGCAAACGCAAAATCCCGTTTTCAGTACGGGAGCGAAATCGCTACAATAAACAAACACGAAGTAGAAGATTAAGGAAGGCAATAATGAGTACTGTTGAAAAAATTCAGCGTCAGATCGCAGAAAACCCGATTCTGCTGTACATGAAAGGTTCGCCGAAGCTGCCAAGCTGCGGTTTCTCGGCGCAAGCCGTGCAGGCGCTTTCTGCGTGTGGCGAGCGTTTCGCTTATGTGGACATTCTGCAGAACCCGGACATTCGCGCTGAAATGCCAAAATACGCTAACTGGCCAACCTTCCCGCAGCTGTGGGTCGATGGTGAACTGGTCGGCGGCTGCGACATCATCGTTGAGATGTTCCAGCGCGGTGAACTTCAGCCACTGCTGAAAGAGACCGCTGAGAAGTATAAAGAAGCGGAATAATGCAGAAGGCCGACAAATGTCGGCCTTTTCTTTGGTTACTCGGCAGACGCGTCGTCTGCGGATTCTTCACTGAAAGCCAGCGGCCAGCCGCCCAGGCGTTTCCAGCGGTTCACCAACTCACAGAACAGCGTCGCGGTTTGCTCAGTGTCATACAGCGCCGAATGCGCTTGCGTGCTATCAAACTCCATTCCCGCCGCTTTACAGGCTTTCGCCAACACGGTTTGCCCGAGCACTAAACCGCTCAATGCCGCGGTATCAAAAGTGGCAAACGGGTGGAACGGATTGCGCTTCAGGCTGGCGCGCTCTGCGGCCGCCATCACGAAGTTGAGATCGAAAGTGGCATTGTGCGCCACGATAATGGCGCGATTGCAGCCGCTATCTTTGGTGCCTTTGCGCACCATTTTAAAAATCGCATGCAGGGCTTCATATTCACTTACCGCACCGCGCAGCGGATTGGTGGGATCGATGCCGGTAAACGCCAGCGCCGCAGGATTCAGAATGGCGCCTTCAAACGGTTCCACATGAAAGTGCAGCGTTTCATCGCGGTGCAACCAGCCGTCTTCATCCATTTTCAGCGTGGTGGCTGCAATTTCCAGCAGTGCATCGGTTTGTGCATTGAAACCCGCGGTTTCAACGTCGATCACAACAGGATAAAAACCGCGGAAGCGTTGGTGGAGAGCGTTTAAAGCGTTCGATTCAGACATCAGGATCTCATGGCAATAAATAGGGCAGCGCGCATTATGGCAAAAATCGCAGGAGGGTGCAGCAGGAGAGGGAAGTCAGCCTGCAAATAGCAGGCTGACGAGCAACCTTAGTTGCCTAAGCCGTGACCGGCATGTTTGTTTTCAATCAGCTCGATTTTGTAGCCGTCTGGATCTTCAACAAACGCAATAATAGTTGAACCGCCTTTAACCGGGCCCGCTTCACGCGTCACGTTGCCGCCCGCGCTGCGAATGCGTTCGCAGGTGTCAGCCACATTGTCCACGCCCAGCGCGATATGGCCGTAAGCGTTGCCGAGATCGTATTTATCCACGCCCCAGTTGTAAGTCAGCTCAATCACCGCGCCTTCGCTCTCTTCGGTGTAGCCAACGAATGCCAGAGTGTATTTATACTCGGTGTTTTCGCTTTGACGCAGCACGCGCATGCCGAGCACGCGGGTGTAGAAATCGATAGAACGTTGCAAATCGCCAACGCGTAACATGGTGTGAAGTAAACGCATAACATCCTCTTTTTTAAAACGTCATCAGTGCATGACAAGCAACTTAGTATACACACTGATGAAACAACGCTGCCGCCTATCCGCCGCGGCAGCTATTTTCTTACAGGGTTGGATAATCGGTATAACCTTCCGCGCCGCCGCCGTAGAAGCTCTCAGGACGCTGCGGATTGAGTGGCGCATCCTGCTGCAGACGGGCAACCAGATCCGGGTTGGCGATAAAGTCGCGACCAAACGCCACCGCATCAATCAGGCCGCGCGCAATCAGATCGTCGGCTTTCTCAACGGTGTAAGCACCGGCACCGATGATCACGCCTGGGAACAGGGCGCGCACTTTTTCACGGAATGCATCGCTGTAAGGCTGTCCGCCCGCCCAGTCTGGCTCAGAAAGGTGCAGATAGGCGATGCCGCGTTTGCCTAACTCGGCGATGTACCACAGCGCCGCTTTTTCTTCTTCCGGGCCATTTTCCAGATTCTGGAAGGCACCGATTGGCGAAACGCGGATACCGATGCGATCGGCAGACCAGTTGGCAATCGCCGCATCCACCACTTCCAGCGCGAAACGGCCACGCTTCTCAATCGAACCGCCGTACTCATCGCTACGCTGGTTTGAGCCGGGCGCGAGGAACTGGTGCATCAGATAGCCGTGCGCGGAGTGCAGCTCCAGCAGGTCGAAATCGGCTTCACGCGCATTGGCAGCGGCCTGACCAAAATCTTTTACGATTTGCTGAATTTCAGCCACTGACAACTCGCGCGGCACGGAGGTGTCTTCACGATAAACAGAACCATCCGCGGCGCGCAGCGAAGTGCGCGTACCCGCCGCCAGCGCGGTTGGCGCGACCGGCGCTTTGCCTTCTGGCTGCACGCTGTGATGAGAAATGCGTCCGGTGTGCCACAGCTGCACGGCGCTGTGACCGTTGGCGGCATGAATGCCTTCGTTAATCACTTTCCACGCGGCAATTTGCTGCTGTGTGTGCAGACCCGGCGCACCGGCATAGCCTTTCGCCTGGAAAGAGATCTGAGTGGCTTCGGTGATGATCAAACCGGCACTGGCGCGCTGTTGATAATATTCTGCCATCAGCGGCGTAGGGATATCGCCCGGCTCAATGCTGCGCAGACGCGTCAACGGGGCCATGAAAATGCGGTTCGGTACGGTAATCGCGCCCACTTTGAGTGGGGAGAACAGCTGCTTACTCGCCATATTGATTGCTCCAGGAAGACCGGTCGTCTAGTCACGACGCTTTTTAAAAATCAGTGACTTATCAGCCACTGTTCGATGGTGTTGAGCGCCAGGCTAATCGGGCCTGGCTCTCGGGAAATCTTGCTCTGCAAACTGGCTCCGAGCCACAGCAAGTAGCAGCGCTGCGCCAGCTGCTGCGGCGTTTGCCCAAACGGCAGCGGCTGCTCAGCCGCCACCTCAGTCAAACAGCGCGTGTAGGCAGCGATGATGGCGTTGGCACCCTGTTGCAGTGCATCGCGCATCGGTTCGGAGAGATCGCACACTTCGGCTGACAACTTCACGCCAAGACAGCCAACAATATGACCTTGCTCGATAAACAGCCGTTCGCCATAGCGGAAATGCGCTAACAGGCGCTCGGTCGGCGTTAAATCGGGCAGATTCAATTGCTGATCAATCTGCTGCTGGAAGTGGGCGAAGTAGCGCTCAATCAGCGCAACGCCAAAGGCCTCTTTCGAACCGAAATAGTGGTAGAACGAGCCTTTGGTGACTTCCGCCAGCGCCAGCATCTCGATCAATCCCATGCCGGTAAAGCCGCGCTGTAAACAAACCTGCTCGCCAATAGCGAGCAGATGTTCACGGGTATCGTTGCGTTGCAGAGTCTTATTCATGGGTCGCAGGTTATTAGACCAGTCAGTCTAACGCAACCCTCAGGCGGCAGTTTGGCACGATCTGATCATGTCCAGCTGCGGCTGATACTGCTGCGTCTGGATATTGAACATGCCTAAAACCGTATGGAAAAGATTATCTTGTGAAACCTTTGCGTCGGCAGCTTGCTGGCGTAAACAGGCTTCATTGATGTGGTTCGCCGCCGCGTATCCCGGTGACATCCACATCAGCAGCGGAATATGTGTTTGCTGCGCAGGCGCAAACAGGTAAGGCGCGCCGTGCAGATACATCCCGCGCTCGCCAAGCGATTCGCCGTGATCGGAGAGATAAACCAGCGCCACATTAAAGCGATCGCTCAGGCCTTTGAGTTTATCGATGGTGCGACTTAGCATGTCGTCGGTATACAGCAGCGAATTATCGTAAGTATTCACCAGCGCCTGATGATCGCAATCCTGGATCTGCTTGCTGTCACAGGTGGGCGTGAAACGGCGGAACTCAGCCGGATAGCGCTGATAATAGGCTGGGCCGTGGCTGCCCATCTGATGCAGCACGATAATGCCGTCGTTGTGCAGGCTAGCGACATAGTTATCAAGACGATGCGGCAACACATCATCCAGGCAAAAACCATCATGACAATATTGCGGCAGTTTCCACTGCGTCATATCAGTGTGCGGCACGCGGTCACAGGCGCCTTTGCAGCCGCCATCATTTTCGCGCCACAGTACGCTCACGCCCGCGTGGGCAAGGATGTCGAGTACGCCTTCCTGATGGTGCGCCAGATTGGCGTCGTAATGCACGCGGGGCATATTCGAGAACATACAGGGCACGGAAATAGCGGTTTCTGTGCCACAGGAACTGGCGTTGGGATAGTAAATCACCTGCTGTTTTTTCAGTTCTGGATTGGTCTCTCGCGCGTAACCACCCAACGAGAAGTTCTCGGCGCGCGCCGTTTCGCCCACCACTAACACCACCAGCGTTTTACGGGTTGCTGCGGAGATGAACGGACCTTTATGTGCATCTTCGCCGATTTTCACCAGCGCCTGGCTACCTTGCAGATAACGTTGATCGACATAGTGGCCGGTACCGCTGACGATATTGGCCGGGGTAATCATCTTGATCAGGTTTTTATTATTGCGAATCAGCGAGGCGTAATCTTTGTAAAACAGCGCCGCCATCAGCAGTATCACCAATATTGCGCCCAGTGCGCCCGTCAGGCGTTGCAGCAGATTCCACCACCAGCGCGGTCCACGACGAATACGCACGCTGCAAATCAGCGCCACCGGCACCATCCCCATCAACAGCATCCAGAGTAGATAGCGGCTGCTGAACAACGCTGAGGCTTCCTGCGGGTCGGACTCAAAGACGTTTTGCATCATATTGGTGTCGATCACCGTGCCAAAACTGTGCATGAAGTAATTGGCGGCGGCGCTGACGAACACCAGCACGATCAGCAACGGCTTGCGCAGATACGGCCAGGCTGCAAGCGAGAAAATAAAATAGAAAGCCGAGGCCAGCACCAGTGGAATACTGGCGGCGAACAGATAATCGTGGGGATGATCGTAAGGGATCATTTCCCAGGCGCGCAGCAAGAAAAGGGCATTCAGGACTAATGCGAAAAACAGGGCAGCAATAAGGTTAAATCCGCTGGTGCCGCACTGCAGGGTGGTCGGGAATCTCATGAAAACTCAACGGTAAGAAGGTGTGTGACAATCGTATGAAGACAAGCTGAGGAAAACCTTAACCACGAGTAAACATAAACCATCCAAATCCGATAAACGCTGGCTATTTGGTAAACAGGCGTAACCAGGCGCCATAATGGCTTGATTATGCGCAATCGGCGTCTACTCTTTGCACAATGTCATTAAGCTGTTATCAATGTGATATGAGATGTTAATTGCGGAGTGGATGTGGCCGAGCAACTAGAGTTCTTCCCCGTTCCCAGCCCGTGTCGTGGCATTTGCCAAAGTGACGCGCGTGGCTATTGTCGTGGCTGTTTACGCAGCCGGGAAGAGCGCTTTAACTGGATGAAATTCAGCGATGCGCAAAAGCGCGATGTGCTGCGCTTGTGCCGGCAACGCTTTTTGCGCCTGCAGCGGCAGCAAAAAGTGGATGAAGATCATGATCCACAACAACCGGAACTGTTTTAAGAAAACGATGATCTGCCTTTCCGTTATACTCCCGCTTTCGTCATCTGGAACCGTGTTCAAGGGAGTTTAACCATGTTACAACCGCAGGCTATTGCACCGCAGGGACCGCTGTTTTCACCGCTGATTGCCGGTTACTGGCGTTTAATGGAGTGGGGCATGACGCCGCAGCAGGTGGTGCAGTTTATTGAGCACCATTTAGCGCTGGGTATCACCACCGTCGATCACGCCGACATCTACGGCGATTACCAATGTGAAGCCGCCTTCGGTGCCGCGCTGCGCCTTGCGCCGGGTTTGCGTGAAAAGCTGCAAATCGTCACCAAATGTGGCATTGCGACGCGCGCGAAGCCTGAACACCGCATTGGTCACTACATCACCGAAGCCAGCCATATTCTGCACAGCGCCGAAAATTCGCTGCGCCATTTCAATACCGATTACCTCGATTTGCTGTTGATTCATCGCCCGGATCCATTGATGGACGCCGATGAAATCGCAGAAGCCTTTATGGCGCTGCATCAGAGCGGCAAAGTGCGCCATTTCGGCGTCTCCAACTTCACCGCGTCGCAGTTCACGCTGCTGCAATCGCGTTTGCCGTTCAGTCTGGTCACCAATCAACTGGAGATCTCTCCGCTGGAGCAAACGTCGCTGCTGGATGGCTCACTCGATCAATGCCAGCAAAATCGCATTCGCCCGATGGCGTGGTCGTGCCTCGGCGGCGGTCGCGTGTTTAACGATCCGCATTATCAGCCGCTGCGCGATGAGCTGGAGCAGGTCAAGCAGGAGATGGGTGCCAGCAATATCGAGCAAGTGGTGTATGCATGGGTGATGAAGCTGCCAAGCCGTCCGCTGCCAATTATTGGATCAGGCAAAATCGAACGTGTGAAAGAAGCGGTCGGCGCGTGCCAGTTAACGCTTGATCGCCAGCAATGGTTCCGCATCCGCAAAGCCGCCATCGGCTACGATGTGCCCTAAAGCGTAAAGCTGCGTCAAATTACGGCAGCCTGGATGAAAGCAGTCCAGGCTTACAGGGAATCTAACCGTAAGGAGACGTTATGAAGAAAACCCTCATTGTTATGCTGGCTCTGGCCTGCGCCGCGGGTGCGCAGGCGGCGTCAGAAGAAGTCACGCTGCATGAAACCACGGCGCAAGGCATCGGGGCGGCGATTGGCACCGTCACCCTCAGCGAAACGCCGTACGGTGTGCAATTTACCCCCGCGTTAAGCGGCCTGAAGCCGGGCATTCATGGCTTCCACGTCCATGCTAAAGGCAGCTGTGAACCGGGCGAATCGGACGGTAAAACGGTGGCGGCTGGTGCGGCGGGCGGACATCTCGATCCGCAAAAAACCGGCAAGCATCTTGGTCCGTATGCCGATGGTCACCTTGGCGACTTACCCGCGCTGTTTGTAACCGAAGATGGCAAGGCGACGTATCCGGTCGTTGCGCCACGCATCAAATCCCTGAGTGAAATCAAAGGTAAAGCCTTGATGGTGCATGTGGGCGGCGATAATCATGCCGACCATCCGCAACCGCTTGGCGGCGGCGGGGCGCGTTTTGCCTGCGGCGTAATCTAATGCTTTGGGCGGCAGCAGCTTGTCGCCCCAATTTCCTCACGCTGAAAAAAGTTGACCCATTTTCTTGCTACTCTCCGCGGTTTTTCCGTCCTATGATATTGATTCAGGAATAAAACCTTCAGGGGCAGGAATGAAAGCGCGTGGGATGATGTTGTTATGTTTATTGCTGGTGGGATGCGATCAACCCAACGACACACAGCTGCGTTTAGATGCCAGTCGACAACTGCAACGCACCATCGATACCAATCCGCTGCGCATCGGCTGTGAGAAGATTGCGCGCGGCCGTGAATGGCTGACACAGCACACACTTCATCGGCTTGAAGCCAACGGCTGCGAAAATGTCCTGCGCAGCGCCACCGAAACCAACTTCACCCACAGCGAAACTTATCGTCATGCGATGACGGTGGTGTGCGGCGGCATTCAGGGCAAAAGTTTCACCGGCACCACTTTGTATCGCCGCTTTATCTACTCCTCAGAAGAGAAGGCGCTGGTGATTGAACCGATGTCCGATCAGGATAAAACCCGCTTCGAAGTACAAAAATCGCTGCAGCAGTTGCAGGACGATTTTAATCGCCAGACCTCGCAATATTGTCAGTAATCAATCCGGCACCGCCTGCGCTAACTGGGCCAGTGAGCAGCGCAGGCGCCACAAAATGCCCGCCAGCGTATTGGCTTCGCTCTCCTTTTGCTGCAGCAGTTGCTCAATCAAGGTTTCCAGCTCATCTAGCGTGGCCTGCAACGCCGTGTGATGCACGCCGCGCAGACTCATAATCCGTTGCAGATCCTGCAGGCTGCTATCACGCATTTGCCCGAGCGTAGCCGACGTCGGCTGCCATTCGCGCAGTTGCCAGACGATGTGGGAACAGTTGAGCAACACCACGCCCCAGCGCAGCAGCCAGACGCGCGCCTGCTCGTCGCGGCTATTACTGAGCTGACTGATGTGATGATAAATTTGCGATTCAAAGTGGCTTTCGCTCAGACGCGGCTGACGGCGGAGCTGATCGAGAAACGCATGGCGCAGGGCACGAATATGCCGACGACTGCGACGCGCATCGGAACTGGGACGCAGCACCTGAAACGCCAGCCACGCCAGCAGTACGCCGCACACCTTGGCGATATTGTCATTGAGGAAGCTTTGATAATCCCAGTCCGGCGGATTGGTGACGGCGATAAAGGATCCCATGAAAACAATAAATTGCCCCCACATCCCCGCGCGTTTCTTCTGCTGCAATTTGAACAACTGCAAGGTGAGCAGCAGCGGAAACAGCACCAGCAAAAACTGCCACAGCGCGCTGATTTGCACCATCAAACCAAACTGCAGCACAAAACTAAACAGAGACAGCCACAGCAAGGTTTTCAACAACAGCGAGACGCTGCCACTGGGCGAAGGCGCGGACGAATAAAGCACGCAGGCGATGGCGGTGAGCGTCAGGGCGGCGGCACCAGAATCCCACTGCGTGGTGATCCAAAAAGCGCAGCCCAGCATGATGACGCTAAAGGTGCGCAGCGCGCTCCAGCCGGCTTCAGCACTGTCGCTTTCGCGCGCCAGCGAGGGCGCATACGGCGGCTGAAAACGGGTATCGGCATCGGCGCGCTCAATCAGGCGAATCCAGCGATTCACATTGAGATACACCCAGCAGAAATAACGCAGTCGCTGGACGAAGGCGCGTTGGCGGTAATCACCGGTTGCTGATGGCGTGATGCCACGCAGAATCAGCGCCAAACGGTATTTGTCGCACTGCGGCTGCGCCAGCTCCTGCAGCAGTTTGGCAATGGCGTCGTAAAGTTCGGGGGGCGCGTCGGGCCAGTTCAGCAACATGCGGCGCAGGCTGGAGAGCACGCTGGTGAGGCGCAGCTGCTGGTGCAGCACATAGTTGAGCACGTTGTTTTGGCGGCGGAAGCGATAGTGGCTCCAGAATGCCTGAATGCGTAGCAGGTTCATGGTGAGAATCTGGCTGATGACATTCTCATGGGCGGTGCGCACGTTATCGGTGCTGCCTTGCTGCAGTAATAACACCGCATGATCCAGCAAACGCGCATGCATCTGACGCAGAGAACTCATCAGCGCGTTGCCATCCGAAGTGCTGGGCAGAATCATCATCATCAATCCGGCGCACAGGATGCCGGAAATCACTTCGCACACGCGCGCCTGGGCGATATCCCACAGCTGAGTGACATCGGTGATGTTGACGCTGCTAAAGGCGATGATAGCGGCGGTATATCCCGCCAGCGAAAACGCGTAGGCCACGTTGTTTTGGTAGTGATTGGCGATCCAGGTACAAAACGCCAGCCAACCGGCCATGAAAAAGGCAAACAGCCAGGGTTCGTTCAGCGTGTGTCCGGCGATCAGCAGCGCGGCGCTGGCACCGAGCAAACTGCCGACGATGCGCCCCAGACTTTTACTGATGGCACCGCCGACGGTGGGAAAACTCACCACCGCCGCCGAGGTCATGGCCCAGTAAGGTTCATCGAGTTGCAGCGCATAGGCAATGGTCAAGGCGAGACACATCGCGATGCCATTACGCAGCGCGTAGCGCCACTCGCCCCAAGTCGCTTTTATCCACGGCAAATTTTGCCAGGCCAGCCACTGAAAATTCATCACAACCTCAGTGAGCGATGGAGATGGTGCAGGTGGTACCCGCCACCAGCGGCACGCCTTCCGGCAGCGCATCTAAGCGAATACGCACCGGCACGCGCTGCGCCAGACGCACCCACGGCACGTTAGGCTTGATATCCGGCACCAGCCCGCCATCGCTGGCGACGCTTTGGTCATAAATGGCGCGTCCGATACTCTCCACCGTGCCCTGCAAATGCGCGCCGTTGCTGTACAACACAATTTGCGCGGCCGCGCCGGGCTGAATATGGCGCAGCTTGGTCTCTTCGAAATAGCCCATCACGTAATAAGAGTGGCTGTCGACCAGCGCAAACAGCGGCGTACCGGCGCTGGCGTAGTTGCCGGTGCGCAGCGTCAGGTTGCTGATCCAGCCATCGGTGGGCGCGGTGATGGTGGTTTGATCGAGATTCCAGCGGGCCTGATCAAGGCTGGCCTGCGCCGCTTTGGCCGTTGATGCCGCGGCATTGGCGGTTAAGCGCGCGGCATCCATATCTTCCGCTGAAATGACGTTGCGCGGCAGGCTGGCGCGACGATTGGCTTCATGTTGCGCTTTCGCCAGATCGGCCTGCGCTTTGGCCAGCTGCGCTTCGGCGTTGGCTTGCGCAATTTGCCACGGCACCGGATCGAGCTTCAGCAGCACGTCGCCTTTATGCACGAACTGATTGTCACGCACTTGCAGAGCGATGATGCGACCGGACACTTCGGGCGTGATATCCACCAGCTCGGCGCGCACTTTGCCGTCACGCGTCCACGGCGATTGCATGTAGTAATTCCACATCCACCATCCGGCAAGCAGGGCCAGCGCAAAGATCACCAGAGTTGAAAAATACTTAAAAGGGTTGAATTTCATAGTGATTTATCCGAGGCTCAGTAACCACAATGCGCCAGCGACGCACAGCACAAACAGGGAAAGGTCCATTAAGGTGGGATGCCAGACATCGCCGGAGTAGATCCAGCCGCGTATCAGCGGGTGAATCAACAACCAGAAAAAGAAACCGAGTAACACCGCTTTAAACAGCGGCGGGAAAAACAGCGACGCACCGAACACCAGGTCGGTAAGCGGGGCGCTGGGGGAAAAAGCGGTTAGGGACACGTGTCATCATCCTTTTTGACCGGGAATCATCTAAATAGAGCGTAGACGGCAAGCGTATATGCAGGCCTGGTATTTGTAATTTGCCAGGTAAACTCGCAGAATAGTGTAAAATCTGGCTTAATAGCTAGCAAGCTAATTATAAGGAGATGCAATGGATACGCCCTTGGGAACCGATCTGTCTCGTCTGGTGCGCATTTGGCGCGCGTTAATCGATCAGCGCTTGAAACCGCTTGAGTTGACACAAACACACTGGGTGACGTTACACAATATTCATCAACTCCCGCCAGAGCAGTCACAGATTCAGCTGGCAAAAGCGATTGGCATTGAGCAGCCTTCACTGGTGCGCACGCTGGATCAGCTGGAAGAGAAGGGATTGATCACCCGCGCCACCTGCGCCAACGATCGCCGCGCCAAGCGCATCAAGCTGACCAAGCAGGCCGAGCCGATTATCGAGCAGGTTGAGAATGTGATTGATGCCACGCGCGATGACATCCTTTCCGGCATTAGCCTGGAAGAGATCAATCAGATGGTGACGCTGATTGCGCGGCTGGAAAAAAACATTCTCGAGTTTCATAACCGCGAGAAATAAAAAAACCGACGCCAGGCGTCGGTTTTTTTTATCTGTCCGCTTAACGTGGCGAAACGGTAACCTGGCTGCCGTTTGACGCCATCACGACGCGCTGGCCAACCGAGTAACGGGTGGCAGCTTGTTTCTGCACCACCATGATGGTGTTGCCATCATCCTTGCGGATTTCCAGCTCGACACCGTCAGATTTGTTGACCGCACCCTGAACGCCCTGACCGGCTACGCCACCGAGTACCGCACCGCCCGCGGTTGCCAGACTGCGACCGCTGCCGCCGCCGATGGTGTTACCGAGGAAACCGCCCAGTACCGCACCGCCAATTGCGCCAATCACGTTGTTTTCATCGCCGCCCTGGATTTTCACCGGACGAACCGAAACCAGCGTGCCGTAGGAAACACTTTGTACTTGTTTAGCTTCGCTGGCGCTGTAAACGTCACCGGAAAGGGTGCTGTTGTTGGCACAACCTGCCAGAGTTAAGCCGGTCAACGCCACGGCTACAAAACGCTTAATCATCAGAACGCTCCTTAATGCAAAAAAACGCCATGTTTCTCATCCTGTACTGCACAGAGTATAAGACAGAAAACTGGCAAATGACTCTAAGTCCGTATAAAACGCGGCTGGGGCGAAGCATAGACCATCGTCCCTCAACAAAAATTCAATTACGTGACGAAAATATTTTTGAGCTGGAATGCACTGCGCAGTGACGCTGAAAAGCGGAATTTTATCATAGAATTAGACCCGGTAATTTGCCAGGCTTAAGCCAGACGATGTTAAGGGAGTGAACCGCTATGAAATCAGGACGCTATATTGGCGTGATGTCCGGCACCAGCCTTGATGGCGTGGACGTGGTGCTGGCGGCCATTGATGGGCAAATGGTGGCGCAGCAGGCCAGCTATTGTCATCCCATCCCGCAGGAATTACGCCAGCAGGTGCTGGCCATTTGTCAGGGACAAACTTTGACGCTGTCGCAGCTCGGGCAACTGGACACGCGGCTGGGCAAGCTGTTCGCCGAGGCGGTTTTAACCCTGATGCACCAGCAGTCGCTGGAGGCCAGCGACATTATGGCGATTGGCTGCCACGGGCAAACGGTGTGGCACGAGCCGCAAAGTGATGCGCCGAATACGCTGCAAATTGGTGATAACAACCAGATCGCGGCGGCAACCGGCGTCACAGTGATCGGGGATTTTCGTCGCCGCGATATGGCGCTTGGCGGCCAGGGCGCGCCGCTGGTGCCGGCCTTCCATCAGGCGCTGTTGATGGACAGCGTCGAGCGCCGCATGGTGCTGAACATCGGCGGCATCGCCAATCTGTCACTGTTGATCCCGGGCCAGGCCGTACGCGGGTTTGATACTGGTCCAGGGAATATGCTGATCGATGCGTGGATTTGGCGCAACAAAGGCTTACCGTTCGACAAAGACGCTGGCTGGGCGCGCAGCGGTCAGGTGGTTCCGGCGCTACTGGAGTTGATGTTAAGCGATCCATGGTTTGCGCTACCGCCGCCAAAAAGCACCGGGCGCGAATATTTCAATCTCAGCTGGATCGAGCAGCAGTTGCAGCGTTTCCCGGCGTTGGCGCCACAGGATGTACAGGCCACGCTGACCGAGCTGACGGCGTTAACCATCGCGCAGCAGGTGCAGCTCAACGACGGTTGCGATCGTCTGTTGGTTTGCGGCGGAGGCAGCCGAAATCCGCTGCTGATGGCGCGGCTGGCCACGCATTTGTCGGGAACTGAAGTCGGTACCACCGACGAAGCGGGCATTAGCGGTGATGATATGGAAGCGCTGGCCTTTGCCTGGCTGGCGTTTCGCACAGTAAATGGGTTACCGGGCAACCTGCCAGCGGTAACGGGCGCGCGGGACATGAGCGTATTGGGCGCAATTTATCCGGCCAATCCCCGACCTGGTCGTTAAGAGGTAAAGATGAAAAAAATAATGATGATACTGAGCAGCGTGGCGCTATTAAGTGGCTGCGGCATTATGCATAAGCAGGAAGAGACGCCGCAACAGCTGCGCTATCAGTGCGGGACTTTGCCGCTGACGGTCACTCAGGATAACGCGAAGCAGCAGGTGAGCTTTATTCTGGACGGTAAGCCATTGACGCTGGCACAAACAATCTCGGCCTCTGGCGCGCGCTACAGCGACGGCACTTACGTCTTCTGGTCAAAAGGCAATGGCGCTTTTGTTGAACGTAATAACAAAATCGTGATTAATGATTGTGAATTGCAGAACGCGGATACCTCCGTTCAGTAAACGTGAGAGAAAGAGAAACAGCATGAGCGACAGTGACAGCTTGCAAAATATTGCCCATCTGCGTCGTGAATACACCCGCGGCGGGCTGCGACGTAAAGATCTGCCCGATAATCCTCTGGCGCTGTTTGAGCAGTGGCTGCAGCAGGCCTGCACCGCTCAACTGCCGGATCCGACGGCGATGACGGTCGCCACCGTTGACAGCAGCGGCCAGCCTTATCAGCGCATCGTGCTGCTGAAGCATTACGACGAGCAAGGCATGGTGTTCTACACCAACCTCGGCAGCCGCAAGGCGCTGCAGCTGGCAGAGAATCCGCGTATCTCGCTGCACTTTCCGTGGCACTTCCTTGAGCGTCAGGTGATGGTGCTGGGCGAAGTGGAAAAACTGTCGCCGCTGGAGGTGTTAAAATATTTCAGCAGCCGCCCGCGTGATAGCCAGATTGGCGCGTGGGTGTCGAAGCAGTCGAGCCGCATCTCGGCGCGCGGCGTGCTGGAAGGCAAGTTCCTCGAACTCAAACAGAAATTCCAGCAGGGCGACGTGCCGCTGCCGAGTTTCTGGGGTGGCTACCGCGTCAAATTCCACACCGTGGAGTTCTGGCAGGGCGGCGAACATCGCCTGCACGATCGCTTCCTCTACCAGCGTAATGACAATGGCTGGTCGATTGACCGTTTAGCCCCGTAAAACTGCGTTTTATCCCCTTTCAACGCTGGCGCAGTTGGCGTCAGCGCTTTATGCTATAGCCCTCTTTTTTTTCGTCTCCGCACGTCAGCGGAAAGCTGTGTACCAGCCTAGGTGCAGTCTGATCAATTTGGAGTCAGTGATGACCAGCAGTAACCTGATACAACAATTGCAAGAAAGGGGCTTAGTCGCCCAGGTAACGGATGAAGAAGCGTTAGCAGAGCGACTGGCGCAAGGGCCAATTGCACTCTATTGCGGCTTCGATCCTACCGCTGATAGCTTGCATTTGGGCCATCTGGTGCCGCTGCTCTGCCTGAAACGTTTTCAGGATGCCGGACACAAGCCGGTCGCGCTGGTGGGTGGTGCCACCGGTCTGATTGGCGATCCCAGCTTTAAAGCAGCAGAACGTAAACTTAACACCGCTGAAACCGTTGGCGAGTGGGTCGACAAGATCCGCAACCAGGTCGCGCCTTTCCTCAGCTTCGATTGCGGCGATAACAGCGCAATTGCTGCGAACAACTACGACTGGTTTGGCGGTATGAACGTGCTGACCTTCCTGCGCGACATCGGTAAGCACTTCTCAGTTAACCAGATGATCAACCGCGAAGCGGTGAAACAGCGTCTGAACCGCGAAGAACAGGGCATCTCTTACACCGAGTTCTCCTACAACCTGCTGCAAGGTTATGACTTTGCGGAGCTGAACAAGCGTCACGATGTGGTGCTACAGATTGGCGGTTCCGATCAGTGGGGCAACATCACCTCCGGTATCGACCTGACGCGTCGTCTGCATCAGCAGCAGGCGTGGGGCTTGACCGTGCCGCTGATCACCAAATCTGACGGCACCAAGTTCGGTAAAACCGAAGGTGGCGCAGTATGGCTGGATGCGAAGAAAACCAGTCCCTACAAGTTCTACCAGTTCTGGATCAACACCGCGGATGCCGACGTGTATCGCTTCCTGAAGTTCTTCACCTTCATGAGCATTGAAGAGATCAATGCGCTGGAAGAAGAGGACAAAAACAGCGGCACAGCGCCACGCGCGCAATACGTGCTGGCTGAGCAGGTGACGCGTCTGGTGCACGGTGAAAGCGGCTTAACCGCGGCAAAACGCATCACCGAGAGCCTGTTCTCCGGCAGCCTGAGCGCGATGACCGAAGCGGACTTCGAGCAGCTGGCGCAGGACGGCATGCCAACCATCACACTGACGGCAGAAGACGATCTGCAGCAGGCGCTGGTGGCGGCTGAGCTGGTGCCATCACGCGGCCAGGCACGCACCATGATCGGTTCTAACGCGGTATCGCTGAATGGCGAAAAACAGTCAGATGCGGAGTACCGTTTCAGCGACAGCGATAAACTGTTTGGACGTTTCACGTTGTTGCGTCGCGGTAAAAAACATTACTGCCTGATTAACTGGCAGTAAGCGTTCAGGGCCGGCTTCCGGCCCTTTTTTATGGCAAGACAGCAGTACAGGGCAAAATGAAAAATATTCTCGCAATTCAATCTCACGTTGTTTACGGACACGCCGGTAACAGCGCTGCCGAATTCCCGATGCGCCGCATGGGCGCAAACGTTTGGCCGCTGAATACCGTGCAATTTTCTAATCACACCCAGTATGGTCACTGGACCGGCACCGTGATGCCCGCCACGCATTTGACCGACATCGTTAAAGGCATAGCGGCGGTTGACCGCCTGAAAACCTGTGATGCGGTGTTGAGTGGCTATCTGGGGTCGGCGGAGCAGGGCGAACAGATTCTGGAGATCGTGCGTCTGGTGAAAGAAGCCAACCCGAACGCCTGGTTCTTTTGCGATCCGGTGATGGGCCATCCGGAAAAAGGCTGCATCGTGGCGCCGGGCGTGGCGGAGTTTCACTGCAAAATGGCGTTGCCCGCCAGCGACATCATCGCCCCGAACCTGCTGGAGCTGGAGATGCTCAGCGGCCATGAAGTGGCCAACGTGGAGCAAGCGGTGGTTGCGGCGCGTGAACTGATCACCAAAGGCCCGAAAGTGGTGCTGGTGAAACATCTGGCGCGTGCCGGACGTCGCAGCGATCGCTTTGAGATGCTGCTAGTGACCGCCGATGAGTGCTGGCACATCAGCCGCCCGCTGGTGGACTTTGGCGTGCGTCAGCCGGTTGGCGTGGGCGATCTCACTAGCGGCCTGCTGCTGGTCGATCTGCTGCACGGTAAGTCGCTGCAGGATGCGCTCGAGCATATCACCGCGGCGGTGTATGAGGTGATGCTGAAAACCCACGAAATGGGCGAGTACGAATTGCAGTTGGTGGCCGCGCAGGATGCGATTGCCAAGCCGACGCAGCATTTCGCGGCAGAAAAACTGTAAATTCCCGTAGGGTGCGCATTCATGCGCACCTGCAATCCAGGTCGCCATAAATGGCG
>NZ_JACAPA010000152.1:0-322 GCF_013385945.1 Pantoea sp. B9002 | reverse complement strand
GTTGACGTGGCGCTGGTCTTTCTGGAATCCGGCGAACATGGAGTGACTCCTTATGATTGTTGCCGACATCCTAAAACTCACAGCGCCAAGGGCAAGGCGCAAAACGTGGTGCGCTTGTTCATGAAGTGTGTTGAGAGAAGCGGACGCGGAGCGCCTGGTGAGGCGTTCCCACGCTCAGAGCGTGGGAACGATCGTTGTCAGCCTTTCATTTGCCGGAACAGTTCCGCCGCCCGCGTTTCGATCTCGGCCTGGGTCAGGTCCTCCTTGTGGGTGGCCAGGAACCAGACATGGCCGAAGGGATCTTTCAGGGTACAGCTGCGAT
>NZ_JACAPA010000151.1:0-322 GCF_013385945.1 Pantoea sp. B9002 | reverse complement strand
GTCCGGCCTTGACTTCGGCCACCTTGTACGGGCCGCTGCCGAGGGGGAACTCCAGGTTGCCCTTGGTGAAATCACGGGTGGCCCACCAATGCTTGGGCAGTACCGGCAGTTGGCCAAGGATCAGCGGCAGCTCGCGGTTGTTGGTGTGCTTGAACTTGAACAGCACCCGCAGCGGATCTTCCGCGATCGCCTCGTCGACATCGGCGTAGTAGGCGCGGTAGAGCGGGGCGCCATCCTTGATCAGGGTCTGGAAACTGAACACCACGTCGTCGGCGCGCATCGGATGGCCGTCATGGAAGCGGGCCTCGGGGCGCAGGTAGAA
>NZ_JACAPA010000150.1:0-370 GCF_013385945.1 Pantoea sp. B9002 | reverse complement strand
TGCACCGCGCTGGCCAGTTCCTCGGACAAGGCGTAGTGCTTGCCGCTGTTGAGCAGCAATAGCGCGAAGCCGGTATTCAGGCTGTTCAGGCCGTCGAGCTGCGCCAGGCCATGGACCACCTCATGGTGGGTGACGTCCGGGCGTGGCAGCAACTGGCCGTCCTGGAGCGTGAAGTACCGGTGGATCGTGTCGACGGTGCCACGGATATGTGCCGAGAGCCGGGCCAGCGCGCCGGTTTTCGCCAGTGCCAGTTGCCGGCGTGGCGAGCTGTCCGAACTGATCAGCTCCAGCGTGTCGCCATCGTCACTGGATTCGATGGTGTGCAGGTCAGGGACCCGGGCGGACTCTGCCGAATCGGCCGTGAGCCTTT
>NZ_JACAPA010000149.1:0-309 GCF_013385945.1 Pantoea sp. B9002 | reverse complement strand
ATCAGGTCGAGTTGCTCTAGGGACCAGCCGGCCTTGTCCAGGCAACGGCGGGTGGCGCTCACCGGGCCGATGCCCATGATCGCCGGGTCGACGCCGGCATTGGCGTAGGCCGCGATCTTCGCCAGTACCGGCAGGCCGAGGGTCTTGGCCTTGGCGGCGCTCATCAGGATCACCGCGGCGGCACCGTCGTTCAGCGACGAGGCGTTGCCGGCAGTGACCGTACCGTCTTTCTTGAAGGCTGGCTTGAGCTTGCCCAGCGACTCGGCGGTGGTGCCGGCGCGGGGTTGCTCGTCGGTGGCGAAGGCCAGC
>NZ_JACAPA010000148.1:0-356 GCF_013385945.1 Pantoea sp. B9002 | reverse complement strand
CAAGGCCGATATCCCGATGCTGCCGGTGACCCACGGCGAGCAATACACCAAGGTGCATATCCTGCTGTACACCTTTGCCCTGTTGGCGGTCAGCCTGCTGCCGTTCGTGATCCACATGAGCGGCGTGCTCTACCTGCTCTGCGCCCTGGGCCTCGGCGCGCGCTTCCTGCAATGGGCGTGGGTGCTGTACCGTGGCATCCAGCCGCATGCGGCGATCAACACCTTCAAGTACTCTATCTACTACTTGTTCCTGCTGTTTATCGCGCTGCTCGTCGATCACTACCTATTGTTGAATCTATGACTCGAACCCAGAAAACCGTCTTTATTCTCGTCGCGCTGGTGGCCCTGGTCCTGGG
>NZ_JACAPA010000147.1:0-382 GCF_013385945.1 Pantoea sp. B9002 | reverse complement strand
TCACCGGTCATGTAGCGTGACTTCGGATTGCCCGGTGGGTTGAGAATGCTCTGGATATGCCCGCTGCTCGACAGCACGAACTCGACCTTGCCGCCGAACAGTTGGGCCGACTTGTAGCAGGACTTCCAGGGCGTGATGTGATCGTTGGTGCCGGCCAGGGAGAAGATGTCGGCGGTGACTTTCTTCAGGTCGATCGGCGTGCCGCACACTTCCAGGGCATCGGCGCGTATCAGCGGGTTGTTCTTGAACATCTCGATCAGGTCGCCGTGGAACGCGGCCGGCAGACGGGTGGTGTCGTTGTTCCAGAAGAGGATATCGAACACCGGCGGCTCGTTGCCGAGCAGGTAGTTGTTGACCCAGTAGTTCCAGATCAGGTCGTTGG
>NZ_JACAPA010000146.1:0-384 GCF_013385945.1 Pantoea sp. B9002 | reverse complement strand
CTCAAGTGAACGGTTGCAGAGAGGGCGTATGCCGACGTTTTACGACGCACGCGGGAATATCTATGCCGTGGCGAGCCCCGATGAAGTGCGTGGCCTGGGCTTCGAGGTGCCGCTGGACGCGGCGCAGGCGGCCTCGCAGCGGCTGACCTGGACCGCGGGGGCGGTGGAGGCGTTGTGCGGCTGGGGCGACCAGGCACCCGGGCGAGGTGGCAAGCACCATCGTTCCGATGGGCTGCTGGTGGGGCCGTTCCAGTCCGCAGCCCCCTTCGATCTGCTGATCATCAATACCGACGGCACCCTGGCCGAGCGCAGCGGCAACGGCTTGACGATTTTCGCCCAGGCGCTGGCCGAGCAAGGCCTGCTCCCGGCGCAAGGAAGCTGTCG
>NZ_JACAPA010000145.1:0-475 GCF_013385945.1 Pantoea sp. B9002 | reverse complement strand
GCGGCGATGGCCGCGGCCAGTTGCACCGGGCATTCGACCATCGGCAGGACGATACCCTGGGCACCGCCATCGAGCAGGCGCAACAGGGTCTTCGGATCGAGGTCGGCGACCCGCGCCAACGGTGTCAGGTCATAGGCTTCCGCCGTGCGAATCATGTGCTCGACGGTTTCCGGATTGATCAGCACGTGTTCCATGTCGATGATCACGAAGTCGAAACCGGCCTCGGCGATCAGTTCGATGGCCGCCGGTGACGGAATCGAACTGATCAGTCCATGTACCACCTGGCCCGTGGCGAGCTTTTGCTTGAGCCGGTTGGTTCTCAGCATGGCTGCGGCCTGTGGGCATGCAGCGGGTTGGGCACCGAGCGGAAACGCCGCTCGCCATCACCCAGCAGGCGGCGCTTGGTCAGTTCCTCGACCTCATAGCTCGGGGCGAACACATCGAACAGGGCGAAGCGTTCCCGGTGCTGGGGATG
>NZ_JACAPA010000016.1:0-1099 GCF_013385945.1 Pantoea sp. B9002 | reverse complement strand
TTCGCTAAAATTCGCGTAGCCATTATCCGGTACCCACTCTGTTTTCAGGCTTCTGAAGAACCGTTCCATTGGGCTGTTATCCCAGCAATTTCCCCGGCGACTCAGGCTTTGCTTTATCTGATATCTCCACAGTAACTGCCTGAAATTCCTGCTGGTATAGTGGCTGCCTTGGTCCGAGTGATACAGTAAATTAGCCGGCTTTCCTCGCGCTTCCCAGGCCATGGACAGCGCTTTAGCTGTCAGTGCAGAATCCGGGAAAAATGACATAGCCCAGCCAACCGGTTTACGGGAAAACAAATCGAGTACAACAGCCAGATAAGCCCAGCGTTTTCCCGTCCAGATATAAGTCACATCACCGCACCAGGCCTGATTAGGCTCGGTAACAGCAAACTGGCGATCCAGATAATTAGGGATCTCAATGTGCTCCTTAGACGCCTTCTTATAACGATGGCCAGGTTGCTGACAGCTGATAATATTGAGTGCTTTCATCAGCTTTGTTGCCCGCCAGCGGCTCAGTTTTATACCTTTGGTGGTGACCATCGCGGCAATGCTTCGCGCTCCTGCTGAGCCGTTACTTTCGCGATAAACTTCACGCACAAGGCTCAGTAATGCCACTCTCGTGGCGTCAGGCTTCCTGGGCTGCCGCCAGTATTTATAACTGCTGCGATGAACCCCAAACACGTTGCACACAACGGCAACAGGAAACCGCGCCCTGAGTTTCTCAACTAATGAGAACTGTTCAGGGAGTCTGACATCAAGAGCGCGGTAGCCTTTTTTAATATATCCCTTTCCATTTCAACGCGTTGAAGTCTTTTCTTCAACTCACGTATCTCAATCTGCTCAGGTGTCATGGGTGAAGCTATGGGTGATTTTCCCGCTCGCTCTTCTTTCAGTTGTCGAACCCATTTGTCCATCGTGGATTTGCCGACATTCATCGCAGTGGCAGCGGCGGCAACGGTGTAGTGCTGATCGAGTACAAGCTGGGCAGCTTCGAGGCGAAATTCGGGGCTAAAATTGCGTCTGTTACGTCCGGTCATAATGTCACCTGTTTTGACTATGAGGTAATGATATCACCTCTATTCAGGTGGCCAAATTCAGT
>NZ_JACAPA010000144.1:0-375 GCF_013385945.1 Pantoea sp. B9002 | reverse complement strand
AGGTTGGACAGTATCTGTTTGAAACGCAGCGGATCGACCAGCACGTCGCACGGGCGGTGTTGCGTTGCTGGCAGCAGCACCAGGCTCAGGCTTTTCTGCCGGGCCAGGCCATCGAAGACACGGGCGACCGAGTCCACCAGTTCGGTCAGGTTGACCCGTTCCGGGGACAGGCTGAGGCGACCGGATTCGATACGGGCGATATCCAGGATGTCGCCGATCAGCTCCAGCAGGTCCTTGGCCGAAGTGTAGGCAACCTCGATGGCGGGGCGGTCCAGGTGTCCCTGGTCCGCGCGCTTGAGGGTCAGTTCCAGCATGCCGATCACCGCGTTCATCGGGGTGCGGATCTCATGGCTCATGGTTGCCAGGAAGGTGCTC
>NZ_JACAPA010000143.1:0-332 GCF_013385945.1 Pantoea sp. B9002 | reverse complement strand
GCTGTTTTCCGAGCGCATCCGCAATGTGGTGCTGGATGGGTTGAGTGTGCACGCCCTGGCAGATGCGCGGCCGGCGGCGACCCATTTGCTGTACACCGGGCCGATCCGTCTCAAGCCCGTGCATGCCTGCGCCGGTCGCGGCCAGGAAGTGATCCGCAGCCTCGACGAGTTCGACGCCATCCTCGCGCGCCCTGATGCGGCGCAATTGTTCAGCGACGGCGTGGTGCTGGAGCAGGACCTGCGCGACGTGGTCACCCACAGTGTCGGCCAGAGCTTTATCGGCGATCACGTCATCAGCTACTGCGGCGATCAATACCTGACCCGGGACGGGC
>NZ_JACAPA010000142.1:0-334 GCF_013385945.1 Pantoea sp. B9002 | reverse complement strand
AGGTGCAGGGCCTCGCGCAGTTGTTCGTCGCTGGCCTCCGGGGCGGCAAGGCGCAGATTGGCCGCCAGGCTACCGGCGAACAGGAAACTTTCCTGCGGCGCGACATGCACGCGCTGGCGCAGTGGACCGAGTTGCAGGTCACGGATGTCCTGCCAGCCGCTGCTGTCCGAGCCGAGCAACAGGCGCCCGGCCGTTACATCGCTCAGGCGTGGCAACAGGCTGGCCAGCAAGCTCTTGCCGGTGCCGGTGGCGCCGACCAGCGCGACGATCTCTCCAGGCTGCAAGGTCAGCGAACAGTCATGCAGGATGTCGCGGCCCCCACCGGGGGCGGTGA
>NZ_JACAPA010000141.1:0-431 GCF_013385945.1 Pantoea sp. B9002 | reverse complement strand
CTTGCGACAGTTTGTCCTGCCCCGTATCAAATTTCGCAGGCAGGAGGGTGCCCCTCATAACTATTTCAGTGAGTTCTGGGCGCTGCAGAATGTTTCCTTTGAAATCAGGCGTGGTGAAACCATCGGTGTGATAGGTCGTAACGGCAGCGGGAAATCCACGCTGCTGCAAATGATCTGCGGGACACTCAGCCCCACCGGTGGCGAGATAGAGACGCGGGGTCGGGTTGCGGCTTTGCTTGAACTCGGCTCCGGCTTCAATCCTGAGTTTACCGGGCGCGAAAACGTCTACCTGAATGCCGCGATCCTCGGCTTGGGCAAAGAAGAAATAGAAAACCGGTTTTCAGATATCGAGTCGTTTGCCGATATCGGAGATTTTCTCGATCAGCCGGTAAGAACCTATTCCAGTGGCATGCTGGCGAGGCTGGCGTTTT
>NZ_JACAPA010000140.1:0-373 GCF_013385945.1 Pantoea sp. B9002 | reverse complement strand
GCGCACCTGATCAACGACCTGATCCAGTCGGTCCTGCCGTCGATCTATCCGATGCTCAAGGCCAACTACGGACTGACCTTTACCCAGGTCGGGCTGATTACCCTGACTTTCCAGGTCACCGCCTCGCTGTTGCAGCCGTGGGTGGGGTTTTATACCGACCGTCATCCGAAACCGCTGCTGTTACCGGCGGGAATGATCTGCACCCTGATCGGCATCCTGATGTTGTCCCAGGTTGGCAGTTTCCCGCTGATCCTCCTGGCATCGGCCCTGATCGGTGTGGGTTCCTCGACGTTTCATCCGGAAGCTTCCCGCGTGGCACGACTGGCCTCTGGCGGCCGTTACGGCCTGGCGCAGTCGAGTTTCCAGGTCGGTG
>NZ_JACAPA010000139.1:0-342 GCF_013385945.1 Pantoea sp. B9002 | reverse complement strand
ACTGGAACCCCCTTCGGGCCACAGATTCTGGGCCGCGTTGGTCTGTTGTTCGGCAAGCCGTGCGTACTCGCAGGCTTCCTTCAAGGCTTCACGGTCCAGCGCCAGGTCGACGCTGACCGTATGATCGAGCCATGCCTCGAGATTGATACTGCCGTCAGTGTTGATCGGCTGGTGTGCTCTCACCTGTACCATCTTGCTTACCTTCCCTACGACGCAGATTCAATGCGTCAAAATCGCTGGCCGTTCATCGCCCCTGCATTCCGGCAAGGCTGGTCGGAATACGGGGGCGGCCAGTCGGACTAGACGAGCATCCTAGCTCGCTTCAAATAACGCCATGGCCTC
>NZ_JACAPA010000015.1:0-61767 GCF_013385945.1 Pantoea sp. B9002 | reverse complement strand
ATCCCTCAGCCCGTAGGGTCGTCATTGATGACGACCTGGTCCCCAACCACTCCAGCAACTCCAGCAACTCCAGCAACTCCAGCAACTCCAGCAACTCCAGCAACTCCAGCAACTCCAGCAACTCCAAACACCGATTTGTCACTTTTTCCCCGCCGTCTACACTTCTTGCACCTCGCTTACAACTTAGTGATAACGATTACATTTTGAAATCCTTTATCAATCGGCAATTTAGAGATTTTTCAGCGTAGTTATTACTCTGAAAATGCGTTATTTTCAGCGTCGTCTGATAGCCGGTATTTAGTGCGATGTCAGAAACTTAAAGGGTGCTATACCTTACTGGTTACGTAACTATTTCGGGCGGAAAATGCTGGATTGCAGGGTTTCAGCGTGTGTAACCGATTACACCAGTGTGATCTTACTCACTTTTTTCCGCCGACAGGTTTCATAACATTGATAACAACAACGATGGATAAACTTTGGAGGCTTCATGCCTGGTAATAATCATAAGAGCAGAACTTCAAATAAGGTCATGACCTTGTTTGTCTGCTTTTTAGCGGCGCTGGCCGGCTTGCTGTTTGGTCTGGATATCGGTGTTATCGCCGGTGCTCTGCCTTTCATCGCGAAAGACTTTAACGTCACTGCACACCAGCAAGAGTGGATTGTCAGCTCAATGATGTTTGGTGCGGCAGTCGGTGCGGTCGGTAGCGGCTGGATGTCATCGCGTCTGGGTCGTAAAAAGAGCCTGATGGCCGGTGCGATTCTGTTCGTTATCGGTTCGCTGTGGTCTGCGGGCGCAACCAGCCCGGAAATGCTGATCGCCGCGCGTGTGGTGCTTGGCCTGGCCGTGGGTGTTGCCTCTTACACCGCGCCGCTGTATCTCTCTGAAATCGCACCAGAGAAGATTCGCGGCAGCATGATTTCACTGTATCAGCTGATGATCACCATCGGTATTCTGGCGGCGTATCTCTCCGATACCGCGTTCAGCGACGCTGGCGCATGGCGCTGGATGCTGGGCATCATCACCATTCCTGCGGTGCTGCTGCTGATTGGCGTGTTCTTCCTGCCCAACAGCCCACGCTGGCTGGCGGCTAAAGGTGATTTCCGCAGTGCTGAGCGGGTGTTATCGCGTCTGCGTGATACCAGCGAACAAGCAAAACGCGAGCTGGATGAAATCCGTGAAAGCCTGAAGATCAAACAGTCAGGCTGGCAGCTGTTCCAGAGCAACAGCAACTTCCGCCGCGCGGTGTTCCTTGGCGTACTGTTGCAGGTGATGCAGCAGTTCACCGGTATGAACGTCATCATGTACTACGCACCGAAAATCTTCGAAATCGCTGGCTTTGCCAATACCACGCAGCAAATGTGGGGCACGGTGATTGTCGGTCTGGTGAACGTGCTGGCAACCTTTATTGCTATCGGTCTGGTGGATCGCTGGGGCCGTAAACCCACGCTGGTGCTGGGCTTCATGGTAATGGCGATTGGTATGGGCATTCTCGGTACCATGCTGCACATCGGCATTCACTCGCCAGAAGCGCAATACTTTGCGGTGGCGATGCTGCTGATGTTCATCATTGGTTTTGCGATGTCTGCCGGTCCGCTGATTTGGGTACTGTGTTCCGAGATTCAGCCGCTGAAAGGCCGCGACTTCGGTATCACGGTTTCCACTGCGACCAACTGGATTGCCAACATGATCGTCGGTGCTACCTTCCTGACCATGCTGAACACGCTGGGCAACGCGCCAACCTTCTGGGTTTACGCCGGTCTGAACGTGTTCTTCATTCTGCTGACGCTGGCGCTGATTCCAGAGACCAAAAACGTCTCGCTGGAGCACATCGAGCGCAACCTGATGTCTGGCAAAAAACTGCGCGATATCGGTCAGAAGTAATCCCGATGAGCGAATGCAAGGGCTGCCAATTGGCAGCCCTTTTTTGTAGGTTCGCCACTAATGGCGTAATGCCGATCAGTTAAGCGCCGTATAAAATCACCGCACCTTCCGTAGCGGCGCGATTTATCGCGCAATGAATTGCGCCGCTACAATGTGTGCTCTCGGTAATTAGGGCGACCGCTTCACACTCAGTTGCTTCATTCCCTGCAACCTTTTATGCTGCCCCACATGAAAACACAGCGCCTTCCCATCGCCTTACAACAAGCCGTTATGCGCTCGCTGCGCCACTATTTACAGCTGGCCAACGAGAAGCTGGAACGCCGCTTTGATGAGCCCTCGCTGGTTTATCAGCAGCGCGGCACCGCTGCGGGCACCGCATGGCTGGAGAAGTGGGAAATCCGCATCAATCCGGTGCTGCTGCTGGAGAATCAGCAGGCATTCGTTGATGAAGTGGTGCCGCACGAACTGGCGCATCTGCTGGTGTGGAAAACCTTTGGCCGCGTGCCGCCGCACGGCAAAGAGTGGAAATGGATGATGGAAAGCGTGCTCGGCGTGCCTGCGCGTCGCACCCACCAGTTTGAAATCGATTCGGTGCGCAATAACACCTTCCCTTATCGCTGCCGCTGTCAGCAGCATCAGCTCACCGTGCGGCGCCATAACCGCGTGCTGCGCGGAGAAAGCGAATATCGCTGTGTGCACTGCAAATCCCTGCTGCAACCCGGTGAGTTTTTAGCAAACTAGTTCAGCAACATAGCCCAATCTCATATCCCGTGCGTCCTCATTCTGTTACCCTGCCGCCCTTTTTCAGGACCAGGTTAATTTTTGGAATATGTCTCGCAAAACGCTGTTGTTACTTACCTTATTAGTTGCCCCGCTTAGCGCTTACAGCCTCAGTTTCACTAACTATCATCAAAACAATTTTAGTCAGGCCAAAGCCTATGCCGCGCAGATCAACGCTGATGCGCCCGCGGACTTCTACTGCGGCTGCAAAATTAGCTGGCACGGCAAAAAAGGCGTACCGGATCTAAGCAGCTGCGGCTACAGCGTGCGTAAGAACGCCAATCGCGCCGAACGTATTGAGTGGGAACATGTGATGCCCGCGTGGGAGTTCGGCCATCAGCGCCAGTGCTGGCAAAACGGCGGCCGCAAGAGCTGCAGCAAAGATGCCGATTACCGCCGCATCGAAAGCGATCTGCATAACCTGCAGCCAGCGATTGGCGAAGTGAACGGCGACCGCAATAATTTCCAGTACAGCCAATGGAACGGCGGCGAACAGCAGTACGGTCAATGCAGCATGAAAGTCGATTTTAAGCAGAAGCTGGCCCAGCCGCCGGAGCGTGCGCGTGGCGCCATTGCCCGCACTTACTTCTATATGCGCGACCAATATCATCTGCGCCTGTCGCGCCAGCAAACCCAGCTGTTTACCGCGTGGGATAAGCAATATCCGGTGACGAGCTGGGAGTGTGAGCGTGACAATCGCATCGCCAAAGTGCAGGGAAATCATAATTCCTACGTACAGCAGGCTTGCCAGCGCTAAAAGCGCTACCCTACACTAGCTTTTTTTCGATTGCGCCGTGTCCGCTGACACGGCATAACGCTGGCAGGAACCGCATGCGTATACCTCGCATTTATCATCCCGAATCTCTCGAAGTTAACAGTGAAGTCTTCCTCGATGAAGATGCCGCTAACCATGTCGGACGCGTGCTGCGCATGACGGCCGGCCAGCAAATTGAGCTGTTTGATGGCAGTAATCTGACTTTTAGCGCCGAAATCACCCAGGCTGATAAAAAGCGTGTAAAAGTAAGGGTCCTTGCCAGTCAGGCTGATGACCGTGAATCCCCGCTGCATTTACACCTCGGTCAGGTGATGTCGCGCGGTGAAAAAATGGAATTCACTATCCAGAAATCGATCGAACTTGGCGTGAATGTGATTACGCCCTTGTTTTCTGAACGCTGCGGCGTAAAGCTGGATGCCGAGCGACTGGCGAAAAAAATTCAGCAATGGCAGAAAATCGCGATTGCCGCCTGTGAACAGTGCGGCCGTAATCGTGTGCCGGAAATTCGCGAGCCGATGACATTGCAAGCCTGGTGCGCGGAAGCCGAAGACGGTTTGAAACTCAATTTGCATCCGCGCGCCAGCCACAGCATCAACACGCTGCCGCAGCCGGTAGAGCGCCTGCGCTTACTGATTGGGCCGGAAGGTGGCTTAACCGCCGATGAAATTGCCATGACCGCGCAGCAGGGTTTTACCGATATTCTGCTTGGACCACGCGTGTTGCGCACCGAAACCACCGCACTCACCGCCATTACGGCACTTCAGGTGAGGTTTGGTGACCTCGGTTAAGCGATACTTGCGGGTTGCAGCTCAACACACAGCACCATTGCTTTCGGGGCGGCAGATTCCCCCGTACAGGAGAGAATAATGATTAAGCTTGGCATCGTTATGGACCCCATTTCGTCCATCAACATTAAAAAAGACACCAGCTTCGCCATGTTGCTGGAAGCACAGCGCCGTGGTTACGAAATTCATTACATGGAGATGAGCGATCTCTCCCTGCGCGGTGGCGTGAGCTATGCGCGCACCCGTCTGCTGAGCATTGAGCAGAACTACGACAACTGGTACACGTTTGGCAGCGAGCAGAATATCCCGCTGGCCGATCTTAACGTGGTGCTGATGCGTAAAGATCCGCCATTCGATACCGAATTTATCTATGCCACTTACCTGCTGGAACGCGCAGAAGAGCAAGGCACGCTGATCGTTAACAAACCGCAGAGCCTGCGCGACTGCAACGAAAAGCTGTATACCGCATGGTTCGCCGACCTGACGCCCGATACGTTGGTCACGCGTAATAAAGAGCAGCTGCGCGCCTTCTGGCAGGAGCATGGCGACGTGATCCTTAAGCCGCTGGACGGCATGGGCGGCGCATCGATCTTCCGCGTGAAGCAGGATGATCCCAACTTCGGCGTGATCACTGAAACCCTGACCAATCACGGCCAGAACTTCTGCATGGCGCAGAACTATCTGCCGGCGATCAAGGACGGCGACAAACGCGTGTTAGTGGTGGATGGCGAACCTGTGCCTTACTGCCTGGCGCGTATTCCGCAAGGCGGCGAAACGCGCGGCAATCTGGCGGCCGGTGGCCGTGGTGAAGCGCGTCCGCTGAGCGACAGCGACTGGGAAATTGCGCGTCGCGTTGGTCCAACGCTAAAAGCCAAAGGGCTGATTTTTGTCGGCCTGGATATCATCGGTGATAAACTGACTGAAGTTAACGTGACCAGCCCAACCTGCGTACGTGAAATCGAGGCCGCGTTCCCGATATCGATCACTGGCATGCTGATGGATGCCATTGAGAAACGCCTGGGCTGATGCCGTCGGAGTCTCCACTCCGTGAACACCCAAAACCGGCGTTGCCGCGGCTGCGCCGGTTATTTTTGGTATACGAGTGATAATGAATTTACAGCATCATTTTTTAATTGCGATGCCGTCGCTGCAGGACCCACTGTTCAAACGCTCTGTAGTTTATATCTGCGAGCACAATGAAGATGGCGCCATGGGTTTGATCGTCAATAAGCCAATGGACAACCTGACGGTCGAAGGCATTCTTAAAAAGCTTAAAATTAGCGCATCCGAACGCGATCCTGCCATCAAACTGGACAAGCCGGTGTTTGCCGGCGGTCCGCTGGCGGAAGATCGTGGCTTCATCCTGCACTCGGCGCAGCGCATTTACTCCTCGAGCATTCGTATTTCAGACACCACGGTGATTACCACTTCGCGTGATGTGCTGGAAGCGATCGGCACCACTTCACAGCCCGATAACGTACTGGTCGCGCTGGGTTATTGCGCCTGGGAGAAAGGTCAGCTGGAAGATGAGTTGCTGGAGAATGCCTGGCTCACCTCGCCGGCTAACACCAATATTCTGTTCCAGACGCCCATCGCTGAGCGCTGGCGTGAAGCGGCGCGCGGCTTGGGCGTCGATATTCACAACATTGCCACCGATGCAGGGCACGCCTGATGGCCAGTGAAACCTTACTGGGCTTCGATTTCGGCACCAAAAGCATCGGCGTTGCTGTCGGTCAGCAATTAACGGGCACCGCGCGCGCGTTGACGGCGCTAAAAGCGCAGGATGGCACGCCGGACTGGAAGCTGATCGAAAAGCTGCTGAAAGAGTGGCAGCCCGATTATGTGGTGGTGGGTTTGCCGCTGAATATGGATGGCACCGAACAGGAACTCACCGCGCGCGCGCGTAAGTTCGCCAATCGCCTGCATGGTCGTTTTGGCGTACGCGTCGAGCTGCAGGACGAGCGCCTGAGCACCGTTGAGGCGCGTGCCGATCTGTTTGAACGCGGCGGCTTTCGCGCGTTGCAGAAAGGCCAGGTCGATTCACAATCCGCGGTGATTATCCTCGAAGATTGGTTTGATACGCATTAAAACGCTCATTTTGTAGGGTCGCCATTCATGGCGACCGATATAACAACACGTTAAATCATCCCCGCTAACTGCCGCGACTGCTCGCTCTGGGCAAAGGTTTGCATGCCCGCCTGCGCGCCGGTTTGCAACACGCCAGGCAACTGATGCATCTTGCCTTCGCGGATCAGGTTCGCCACCGCTGGCGTCGCCACCAACACTTCAAACAAACCAATACGCCCGCCCGCTTTTGCTGGCACTAAACGTTGCGCCAGCACCGCTTTCAGGCTGCCCGCTAATTGGGTGCGTACCAGGTTTTTCTCCTCGGCGGGAAACACATCCACCAGCCGATCGACCGCCTGAGTTGCGCCGCGCGTATGGAGCGTAGCCAGCACCAGATGCCCGGTTTCTGCTGCAGTGAGCGCTAAGCGGATGGTTTCGCTGTCGCGCAGTTCGCCGAGCAGAATCACATCGGGATCTTCACGCAGCGCGGCTTTCAGCCCGTGTTGAAACGAGGCGCAGTGCGCACCCACTTCGCGCTGCTGAATCAGCGATCGCTGGCTGCGATGCACAAACTCAATCGGATCTTCCAGCGTCAGAATGTGCCGCGCCTGCTGACGGTTCAGGCAATCCACCATCGCCGCCAGCGTGGTGGATTTGCCGCTGCCGGTGGCACCGGTAATTAAAATCAGCCCTTCTTCCAGCTGTAACAGCTGGCTCACCACCTCGGGCAAATGCAGGCTGCTGAGATCGGGCGCCTGGCTGGCAATCAGCCGCAGCGCCAGCGATAAACCGTGACGCTGCATAAACAGGTTGGCGCGCAGCCGTATGCCGCTGGCAAGGGTGATGGCGAAGTCAGCGTGACCGTTCTCCTCCAGCTCGGCCTGTTGCGACGCCGTGAGCCACTGCTGCATAAAGGCTTCCAGCCAGCCGCCATCCAGCGCGCTCTGCTGCGGAATCGGCTCCAGCACGCCTTGTCGCCGCCAGTGCGGCAAATGTCCGCTGCAAAGGTGCAGATCGGCGGCGTTATGCTTTACACTAAGGGCCACTATTTCATCCAACTCCATTTAACTTCTCCTGACTATGACTTCCATTGAGCACAACTTACAGCAAGTGCGTGAGCGTATCGCCGCTGCCGCCGCACGTTGCGGCCGCGCGCCAGAAGAAATTACGCTGCTTGCAGTGAGCAAAACCAAACCTGCGAGCGCGGTCGCAGAAGCCATTGCCGCTGGACAACAAGCGTTCGGTGAAAATTACGTGCAGGAAGGGGTTGAAAAAGTGGCTGAGCTGGCCGCACATCCTGATTTGCAATGGCACTTTATCGGCCCGCTGCAATCCAATAAAAGCCGTCTGGTGGCGGAAAACTTCGCCTGGTGCCACACCGTTGACCGCCAGCGCATCGCGCAGCGTCTGAACGATCAGCGCCCGGCGTCGTTGCCGCCGCTCAACGTGTTAATTCAGGTAAATATCAGTGACGAGAACAGCAAATCTGGCATCATGCTGGAGGCGTTGCCGGAGCTGGCGCAGCAGATCGCCGCACTGCCACAGCTGCGCCTGCGTGGGCTGATGGCGATTCCGGCGCCAGAGTCAGAATACGCGCGGCAACTGGCGGTGTGTCAGCAGATGGCCGCCGCGTTTCAAGCCTTAAAACAGGACTATCCTGACGTCGATACGCTTTCTCTGGGAATGAGCGACGATATGGACGCGGCAATCGCCGCGGGCAGCACCATGGTGCGTATTGGCACCGCCGTTTTTGGCGCGCGGGATTATGCGCGACCTTCACAACAATAATTGAGGAACCTCATGTTAACACTGACGTTTTTAGTCAAAACGCTGATCGATTTGTACGTGATGGTGCTGCTGCTGCGCATCTGGATGCAGTGGTCGCGCTGTGACTTCTACAACCCGCTGGCGCAGTTTGTCGTGAAGATCACCCAACCGATTATCAAACCGCTGCGCCGCGTGATCCCGGCGATTGGCCCGATTGATACCGCCTCGCTGCTGCTGGCCTTTGTGCTGACCACGCTGAAATATCCGATCCTGCTGCTGATTCAGGTCGGCGTGTTCTCGGTTGATCCCACCAACCTGCTGGTCGGCCTGCTGTCGCTGGTGAAATCCGCCGGTTATCTGGTGTTCTGGGTGATCATCATTCGTTCGCTGATGAGCTGGATCAGCCAGGGTCGCGGCCCGGTAGATCAGGTCTTGCTGCAGCTGACTGAACCGCTGATGTCGCCAATTCGCCGTATTCTGCCGGCGATGGGCGGTATCGATTTTTCTGCCATGATTGTGATTCTGGTGCTGTACGCGCTGAATTTCCTCGGCATGGACCTGTTCCCAGGTCTCTGGTATTTGCTGTAATTCGTCTATCTGGAACTGTTATGCAAAAAGTTGTACTCGCGACCGGAAATCCCGGCAAAGTTCGTGAACTGGCCGATCTGTTAGCGGCCTTCGGACTTGATATCGTGGCGCAAACCGAACTCGGCGTTGAGTCGGCGGAAGAAACCGGCCTGACCTTCATCGAAAACGCCATCCTGAAAGCGCGTCATGCGGCTGAGATTACCGGTTTACCGGCGATTGCCGATGATTCCGGCCTGGCAGTCGATGCGCTGGGCGGCGCGCCGGGGATCTACTCCGCGCGCTATGCGGGCGTTGATGCCAGCGACCAGCAAAATCTGGATAAGCTGCTGGTAGCATTGGAAAACGTGCCGGATGGCGAACGTCAGGCGCAGTTCCACTGCGTGCTGGTTTACGTGCGCCACGCTGCCGATCCAACGCCGCTGGTGTTCCACGGTAGCTGGGCTGGGGAAATCACCCGCGCAGCAGCGGGCGCAGGCGGTTTCGGTTACGATCCCATCTTCTATGTGCCTGAATTAGGTAAAACGGCGGCAGAGCTGAGTAAAGACGAAAAGCGCGCCGTCTCTCACCGTGGTAAAGCATTGACGCTGCTGCTGGAAGCGATGCGCAATGCCTGAGTTACCTCCCTTAAGCCTGTACATCCACATTCCGTGGTGTGTGCAGAAGTGTCCGTACTGTGATTTCAACTCTCACGCGTTAAAAGGCGAGGTGCCGCACATTGAGTATGTGCAGCACCTGCTCAACGATCTCGAACAGGATTTGCCGCTGACCAGCGGGCGTGAAGTGCGCACTATTTTCATCGGCGGCGGCACGCCAAGCCTGTTAAGCAGCAATGCGATGCAGATGCTAATGGACGGCGTGCGTGCGCGGTTGCCGCTGGCGGCCGATGCAGAAATCACCATGGAAGCCAATCCGGGCACCGTGGAAGCCGATCGCTTTAGCGCCTACCAGAAAGCCGGTATTAACCGTATTTCGATTGGCGTGCAGAGTTTCAGTCCGCAGAAGCTGGAGCGTTTAGGTCGCATTCACGGACCGGAAGAAGCCGTGCGCGCGGCACAGCTGGCGGAAGGATTAGGCCTGCGCAGCTTTAACCTCGACCTGATGCACGGCTTGCCGGATCAGTCGCTGGAAGAAGCGCTGGATGATTTACGCCAGGCGATTGCGCTCAATCCGCCGCATCTGTCGTGGTATCAGCTGACGATTGAGCCGAATACCTTATTCGGTTCACGCCCGCCAAAACTGCCGGATGACGATGCGCTGTGGGATATCTTTGAGCAAGGTCATCAACTGCTGAGCGCTGCGGGCTATCAGCAATATGAAACCTCGGCGTATGCCAAACCGGGTTATCGCTGCGAGCACAATCTCAACTATTGGCGCTTTGGTGATTACCTCGGCATTGGCTGTGGCGCACACGGCAAGCTGACGCAAGCCGATGGTCGCATCGTGCGTACGGTGAAAACCCGTCATCCGCGCGGCTTTATGAAAGGCAATTACCTCGATAAGCAGCACGACGTGGCCGAAAACGACAAACCGTTCGAGTTCTTTATGAACCGTTTCCGTCTGCTGGAAGCCGCACCGCGCGCCGATTTCCGCCGCTATACCGGCATGGATGAGCAGGTGATTCGCCCGCAAATTGATGCGGCGATAAGTGCGGGATATGTGGTGGAAACCACGGAGAATTGGCAGATTACTGAGAAAGGGAAGCTGTTCCTGAATTCGCTGCTGGAGCTGTTCTTAAGCGAAGATGAGTAAAAAAGGCCGGGAAACCGGCCTTTTTGTTTTTAACCTTTAACGCCCTGCATCAAACCTTTGCGCTGCTCTTCCAGCACGGTTACGCGGTTACACACTTCGTGGCCGAAGTTCTGGAAATCCTGCTCCTGCTTGTTCCATTCCGCCTGTACCGACTGCTGTAAGCCGCCAAGGTTGCCCATAATCGCCTGCAGTGGATTACTGCCGCTTGCTGCCTGGCTGCTGCCCATTTCGTTGAGGCTATCCTGCATGATGCCGCCGAGCGTGCTCTGTACCAGCTTCTCGCCTTCCGCGCGCACCTGATCGATAGCCTGATGATGGAAGGTCAAGCCGTCGGGACGATGCTCGATAATGCGGTTCATTTGCTGCTTGAGCTGACCATCCAGCTTGGTGAGACGATTACGCACGTTGCTGTTCTCGCCGAGCTTTTCGACAATCACTTTGTCCAGCGCCACGCGGCTGCGTTCCAGACGCGAGGTTGCGCCGCTATCGATCCACGGCAAATCGCGACGCAGCGCGGTTTGGTAGTCAATGGCTTTCTGGCGCGCGGCATTATCAACGCTGACCTTCTGGCCATTAAACTGCACATCGCCCTGCGGAGTGATTTCGAGGTTGCCGTTGGTTCCCACCACCTGCACGCTCTGCGGTTTAATGATCACATCATCCTGTGGCTTGACGCTGCACTCGTATGCAGCCTGAGCCTGAGTTGCCGCCAGCAGCAGCGCGGCGATAAGTGCCTTACGAACCATGAAATCTCCTGAGCAATAAAAAGGTCGCCATAAATGGCGACCCTACAACGGATTTGGTTGGGTGGCCATAAATGGCGATCCCGCAACGGAATTCGTAGGGTGGCCATTTATGGCGGTCCCGCAACGGAATCCGTAGGGTGGCCATTTATGGCCACCTTCCCGCATCAACCACTAAACCTTAGTCCCACCAAACGTCGAAGAGTTCAGTTACCTGCACATCTGTCAGGTTATGAGCTTCCAGCCACTTGCGTACCAGCTCGCGGTGCTCATCGGTGCATTTGCCGGTTTCCTGCAGACACACCAGACCTTCCCACACCAGATAACCGCTGCCGTCATACGCCAGACCATTCGGCGCGATCACTTCATTAATGAACTGATCAACAGTGGCGTCGATTTGCTCCTCGGTGGTGCCTTCGGCGAAACGCCAGGCGACGGAGAAGCCTAATTCCTGAAACTCATCAATATGCAGTTTTTTACGCAAACGACGGCTACGCTGTACGGCCATTATTTCACCCTCTCAAACATCAGATCCCATACGCCATGGCCCAGTCGCTGCCCGCGCTGCTCAAACTTGGTTAACGGACGCGTTTCCGGACGCGGCACGTAATTGTTACTTTCCGACTGATTTTTATATCCGTCGATGCTGCTCATCACTTCTAACATGTGTTCGGCGTAGGCTTCCCAATCGGTCGCCATATGGAACACGCCGCCCAGCTTCAATTTGCGCATCACCAGCTCAGCAAACGGCACCTGTACGATGCGACGTTTGTTATGGCGCGCTTTGTGCCACGGATCCGGGAAGAACAGCTGCACCATGCGCAGCGAGTTATCCGGAATCATCTTCTGCAGCACTTCTACTGCGTCGTGACACATCACGCGCAGGTTCTCCACGCCCGCTTCCTTCGCCGATGCCAGACAAGCACCCACGCCAGGCGCGTGTACTTCCAGACCGAGGAAGTTCTGATGCGGATTGTTCTGCGCCATGGTCACCAGTGAGGCGCCCATACCGAAACCAATCTCCAGCACCACCGGCGCGTCGCGGCCAAACAGCGTCACCAGATCCAGCGGCTCCTGCTGGAACTCCACGCCCATCTCCGGCCATAAATTATCGAGCGCGAGCTGCTGTCCTTTCGTTAAGCGCCCCTGACGGCGCACAAAACTGCGGATACGGCGTAATGGCCGCCCGTTCTCATCAAATTCTGGGGTGATGACGTCATTAATCATGTTGAAGCCTGCTGGTTAGCCTGTTCTGGGAAACGGGCATTATGCAAAGTTAGGAAGCAGAAGCAAGCCTTTGCAATGTTCCGGTTTACACCCTGAGGTCTCTGTGCTGGAATTCCTGCCTGATTGTAGAGTAAACACGGAAAATTTCCTTCTTATGATGCAAGCGCCGACGTTCGCGCAACAAGTGCTGGATTGGTATCAGCGCTTTGGTCGCAAAACCCTGCCGTGGCAGCAGGAGAAAACGCCGTACAAGGTATGGCTCTCTGAAGTGATGCTGCAGCAAACCCAGGTTGCTACCGTCATTCCCTATTTTGAACGCTTTATGGCGCGCTTCCCGACGGTGGCCGATCTGGCGGCTGCGCCGCTGGATGAAGTGCTGCATCTGTGGACCGGACTCGGCTATTACGCGCGTGCGCGTAACCTGCACAAAGCCGCGAAACAGGTGGTGGAGATACACGGCGGCGAGTTCCCGCGTAACTTCGACGATGTCGCGGCGCTGCCGGGCATTGGCCGTTCTACCGCGGGCGCGGTGTTATCGCTGTCGCTCGGGCTGCACTTCCCGATTCTGGATGGCAACGTAAAACGCGTGCTGGCGCGCTGCTACGCGGTGGGCGGTTGGCCGGGTAAAAAGGACGTCGAAAAACGGCTGTGGCAGATCAGCGAAGAAGTGACGCCAGCGGAAGGCGTCAGCCAGTTCAATCAGGCGATGATGGACCTTGGCGCGTTAGTATGTACTCGCTCACGCCCTAAATGCGAAATCTGCCCGCTCAACAGCGGTTGCGTCGCTTATGCCAACAACAGCTGGGCGGAGTATCCCGGTAAGAAACCCAAGCAGACCTTGCCAGAGCGCAGCGGCTGGATGTTGATGATGCAGGATGGCGATGACGTGTGGTTAGAGCAGCGTCCGCCGGTTGGCCTGTGGGGCGGACTGTTCTGCTTCCCGCAGTTTACAAGTGAGCAAGCGCTAACTGACTGGCTAACCGAGCGCGGCATTCATGCTAAACCGCAGCAGCTCACCGCATTCCGTCACACCTTCAGCCATTTCCACTTAGACATTGTGCCTATGTGGCTAGCATGGCCTTCCGCTGGGTCGCTGATGGATGAAGCGGGCGGTCTCTGGTATAACTTAGCGCAACCACCGTCAGTGGGTTTGGCGGCGCCGGTTGAGCGCTTGCTGCATGAATTGCGCCATCCCCAGCAGCTTACGCGTCGAGCAGACGTGACCGAAGAGGAAGAGTAATGAGCCGCACCATTTTTTGTACTTATCTGCAACGCGACGCTGAAGGTCAGGACTTTCAGCTCTATCCTGGCGAGCTGGGTAAGCGCATCTTTAATGAGATCTCCAAAGAAGCCTGGCAGCAGTGGATGTCCAAGCAAACCATGCTGATCAATGAGAAGAAATTGAGCATGATGAATCCGGAAGATCGCAAAGTGCTGGAGAAGGAGATGATCAATTTCCTGTTCGAAGGCAAAGATGTGCACATTGAAGGTTACACCCCGCCAGAAAAATAACCGTTCAGGGCTTCCCTTTGAGGCCCTCTTTTTCGATTCAGGCACGCATTAACAATGAATAAAAAACTGATAGCGCTATTGGTGATTGCACCACTTTTGGTCTCCTGCTCCGGACAAAAAAAATCGCAGTTTCATGAAGAGTGGGTCAAGGACACCAACGGTTTCGATATTTTGATGGGGCAGTTTGCCCACAATATTGAAAACATTTGGGGAATCAATGAAGTTCTGATCGCCGGACCGAAAGATTACGTCAAATATAGCGACGGCTATTACACCCGCAGTCACATCAACTTTGACAGCGGTAGCATCACCATTGAGACCATCTCCGGCACCGATCCAATGGCCAGCCTGCGTCAGGCGATCATCACCACGCTATTGATTGGCGAAGATCCGGGCAATGTCGATCTCTACTCCGATGCCAACGATATTCAAATCAGTAAAGAGCCGCTGCTGTACGGCCAGGTGCTGGATAATACCGGCCAGCCGATTCGCTGGCAGGGCCGCGCCGGCAGCTTTGCTGATTACCTGATTCAAAACAAACTGCAGAAACGCACCTCCGGATTGCACGTCATCTGGTCGGTTACCATTCCGATGGTGCCAAACCACCTCGACAAACGTGCGCACAAATATCTGCCGATGGTGCGTAAAGCCGCTGAGCAATATGGCGTAGATGCGTCACTGATTCTGGCGATTATGCAGATTGAATCGAGCTTCAACCCGTATGCGGTGAGCCACGCTGATGCGCTGGGACTAATGCAGGTGGTGCAGCATACCGCCGGTGTCGATGTGTTCCGCATGAAGGGCAAAGGTGGCAAACCGAGCCGCAGCTATCTGCTTGATCCTGAGAATAATATTGATGCGGGCACCGCGTATTTGTCGCTGCTGCAGAGAAGTTATTTGGGTGGGATTCAGGATCCGACTTCACGGCGTTATGCGGTAATTACCGCCTACAACGGCGGTGCGGGCAGCGTGCTGCGCGTGTTCTCCAGCGATAAGGATCGCGCGTTCTCGTCGATTAACGGTATGTCGCCAGCGGAAGTTTATCAGACGCTGACCACCAACCATCCATCGGCAGAATCACGGCGTTATCTGTATAAAGTGAGCCAGGCGCAGCGGAGTTATCGTCGGTTTTAAGATGGTGCGGTTTGTCCCTCATCCCTACCTTCTCCCGCACGCGGGAGAAGGGGCCGATCCAGCATGTACGTAACAATGAGCGCCCTCTAAACATTCCCTCTCCCGCTTGCGGGAGAGGGTTAGGGTGAGGGCAATCAGCTCACCATCATATTCGCCACCAGATGCTTACGCCCGCTCTCATCTTCCTCGGTGTAAACCCCTTGCAGCTCTGGCGAGAAGCCCGGCAATAAATTAATGCCCTCTTCCAGCGCGAGAAAATAGCGCTGCACCGCGCCGCCCCACACTTCGCCTGGCACCACGCACAACACGCCCGGCGGATACGGCAAGGCGCCTTCTGCGGCAATGCGCCCTTCGGCTTTGGCAATCGGCACCAGCTCCACTTCACCACGAATATAGGCCTGATGCGCATCCTGCGGATTCACTTTCACCGGCGGGAAGCAGGCTGAGCGGAACATCGCTTTCTGCAGATCCTTAACGTCAAAACTGACGTAGAGATCGTGCATCTCCTGACACAAGCGGCGCAGCGTGTAGCCTTTGTAGCGCTCAATATTCTTGCGATAAACGCTCGGCAGCACTTCCGCCAGCAGCGCATCCTCGCGCACGTGCTGCTCAAACTGCACCAGCATCGCCACCAGATGCGCCATCTTCTCCGGCGTTTCCGCTGGCGTCAGCAGGAACAGAATCGAGTTGAGGTCGCACTTCTCCGGCACGATGCCATTCTCGCGCAGATAGTTGGCCAAAATGGTCGCTGGAATGCCGAAGCTGGTGTACTCACCGCTGGCAGCATCAATGCCGGTGGTGGTGAGCAGCAGCTTGCAGGGATCAACCAGATACTGTTGCTGCGCGTAGCCTTCAAAACCGTGCCACTTCGCGCCCGGTTCAAGGCTAAAGTATGCCGGATCGGCGGCGATGGCTTCCGTTTCCGCCGCTTGCCACAGCTTGCCGTGCACTTTCTCCGGCAGGAACGGCTGGATCATCTCGCAACGTTCCAGAATCGCTTTACGCGCATCAATGCCGATGGTGACGCACTCGTGCCACATGCTGCGTCCGGCCTCGCCTTTATGCATGCGCGCGTTGATATCCAGCGCAGCAAACAGCGGATAGAACGGGCTGGTTGAGGCGTGCAGCATAAACGCATTGTTGAGGCGCTTGTGCGGACAGAAACGCTTCTGCCCACGGATGTGATTGTCTTTCTTGTGAATTTGCGACGTCTGCGAGAAACCGGCCAGCTGCTTGTGTACCGACTGCGTGACAAAAATGCCCGGATCGTTCTCATTCAACTCCAGCGTCAGCGGCGAACAGCCGGCCATCAGCGGAATAAACTGCTCGTAACCCACCCACGCCGAATCAAACAGGATGTAATCGCACAGATGGCCGATACGATCGACTACCTGACGCGCGTTGTATACCGTGCCGTCGTAGGTGCCGAGCTGAATAATCGCCAGGCGGAAGGGGCGTTGATCGTTGGCACGATCGGGCGCCACTTTGGCGATTTGGTCACGCAGATAAGTATCGTCAAAACAGTGCGCATCAATGCCGCCGATAAAGCCGAACGGATTACGCGCCGCTTCCAGATACACCGGCGTCGCGCCCGCCTGAATCAGTGCGCCGTGATGGTTGGATTTATGATTGTTGCGGTCAAACAGCACCAGATCGCCGCGCGTCAGCAGCGCGTTGGTGACCACTTTATTGGCGCTGGACGTGCCGTTAAGTACGAAATAGGTTTTGTCGGCGTTGAACACTTTCGCCGCGAACTTCTGCGCATCTTTGGCTGAGCCTTCGTGGATCAGCAGATCGCCGAGCTTAACGTCGGCGTTGCACATATCCGAACGGAAGACGTTCTCGCCGTAGAACTCATAGAACTGACGTCCCGCCGGATGTTTGCGGAAGAAGGCACCGCCCTGATGCCCCGGACAGGCAAACGTGCTGTTCTGCATATCGACATAGCGCGTGAGCGTTTCGAAAAATGGCGGCAGCAACTCGGCTTCATACGCCTGCGCGGCGTCCTCCAGCGCATCCCACTCTTCTGGCGCGCCGTTGATTTCGCCGGTGACGCCCGGCAGCTTCAGCACTTCTTCATCGAACGCATTGGCGACAAACACCGGCAGGTTAAAGCCGATCTTGCGCAACAGCGTCAGCACGCCACTGCGCGTGTCCGACAAGGTGATCACGACCGCAGCGACATCGGTAAAGTCGGTATTGTCCAGCGTCACCACGTCGCGCGCAGTGTTGAGACTAAGGGTTGGCGCTACAGCAACGCTGGCAGCAATTTTCAATGGGTTCATAACACAAATCCCTGAGAGAGGATGAGTGGGTGCCGATGGCACAGCAATGAGGAGGTTTCCTCGGCGAAGTAAATCTGGGAGTTGATCACTAACTGGGGCGCAATAATGTCATCTTTTTTTCGCAGGAACAACCGCTGCGCGGCCCCTCACCCCAGCCCTCTCCCGCAAGCGGGCGAGGGAGCCGTCCGAGCCGGTATAAAGGTGAGCTGGATCGGTTCCCTCTCCCACCTGTGGGAGAGGGTTAGGGTGAGGGCAAAAAAGGAGTACTATTACCCCACTTTCCTCAACCAGCCGGAGGCTGCATGTTCAAGGCATTGGTCATTGAAAATGATGAACAGGGATATCGCACATCCCTGAAAGATCTGTCAGAAAAACAGCTGCCCGATCAGGATGTCACCCTCGAAGTAAGCTACTCCACGCTCAACTACAAAGACGCGCTCGCCATCTGCAATAAAGGCCCGATTGTGCGGCAATTCCCGATGGTGCCGGGCATCGATTTTGTCGGCCGGGTGATCAGCAGCCGCCATGCCGAATGGCAGCAGGACGACGTGGCGCTGCTCACCGGCTGGGGCGTAGGCGAAAAACATTGGGGCGGACTGGCGCAGAAAGCCAGCGTCTCGGGCGATTGGCTAGTGAAAGTGCCGGCCGCACTCAGCCCGCTACAAACCATGGCGATTGGCACCGCGGGTTTCACCGCCATGTTGTGCGTGCTGGCGCTGGAAAAACAGGGCATCACGCCGCAGCACGGCCCGGTTTTAGTCACCGGCGCGAGCGGCGGCGTTGGCAGCTTCAGCGTCAGCTTGCTGGCACGTCTCGGCTATGAGGTGATTGCTTCCAGCGGCCGCGCCAGCGATAGCGATTACCTGATCAACACGCTGGGTGCGGCGTCGATTATCGATCGCGCAGAGCTGAGCGAGCCGGGCAAACCGCTGGCGAAAGAGCGCTGGGCGGCGGCGATTGATAGCGTCGGCAGCCACACGCTGGCCAATGTGTTAGCGGGCATCAAGCGCGATGGCGTGGTAGCGGCGTGCGGCATGGCACAAGGTTTGGATCTGCCGACCAGCGTCGCGCCGTTCATCCTGCGCGGCGTGGTGCTGGCGGGTGTGGATAGCGTGATGTGCGCAAAACCGCTGCGTCAGCAGGCGTGGCAGCGCCTGGCGGAACTGGTGGATGGCGACCTGTTGCAGCAGTTAACCAAGGTGATTCCGCTGAGCGAAGCGCGCGAAGGTGCCGAGCAGTTGCTGGCGGGTAAAGTACGCGGACGTTTGATTATCGATTGTAGATAATTGCACATCACGTAGCGGCGCAATTTATTGCGCGTCTTTTCACAGAGCGCGATTAATCGCGCCGCTACGGTTTCATGCACGTAACTGAATCTGCGGTCTGCCCTTTTCATCTTGCATCACCACATCCAGCTCCGCCTGATACCAGCGCGTCAGCGTGCGTTCGGTCATCACCTCATTGGGTGCGCCTTCCGCCACCAGCTTGCCCTGATGCAGCAACAGCACGCGATCCGACCACAGCGACGCGAGATTAAGATCGTGCAGCACGGTGCAGACGCTGAAACGCCCATTGCGCGTCAGACGATGCAGCAAACGTAAACTGTGCTGCTGCCAGAACAGATCCAGCGCGGAAGTGGGTTCGTCGAGAAACAGCCACCCGCGCGGGCCGTCATCGTGCCACAGCTGAGCCAGCACGCGCGCCAGTTGCACGCGCTGCTGTTCTCCACCGGAAAGCGATCGATAATCGCGCTGTGCCAGCTCAAGGCTGCCGGTAATGTGCATCACCTCGTCGATAACCGCTTTGGATTGACTGCGCGGCCAGGGCGCGCGGCCCATCGCCACCACATCGGCAGCAGGCAGTGGAAAACTCACGCTATTTTGCTGACGCATCACCGCACGGCGCTGCGCCAGCGGTTCGCGCGGCCAATCATTTAGCGGCCGATCGCCAAGCCAGCACTCGCCCGCTTGCGGCGTGAGAAAGCCGGTGAGCAAACGCAGCAGCGTGGATTTCCCCGCGCCGTTGGGGCCGATCAGCGCGATCATTTCGCCAGGCGGCAAAGTCAGGGAAACGTCGTCGATCAACGCACGTGAGCCGTGGCTAAAACGCAGCCCGCGCGCCTGCATGCAGTCACTCATTCATCCCCCTTTGCTCACGCAGAATCAGCCAGAGAAACCACGGGCCGCCCAGCAGGCTGGTTAACAGGCCCACCGGCATTTCCGCCGGCACCACCACGGTGCGCGCCAGCGTATCGGCCAGCAGCAGCAAAATTGCGCCCGCCAGCGCCGAACCGGGCAGCATCCAGCGATGGTCGCTGCCGAGACAGAAACGCATCAGGTGCGGCACCACTAAACCGACAAAGCCGATAATGCCGCTCACCGCCACGGCGGTGCCCACCAGCAACGCGCTCAGCACCAGCAGCTGACGCTGCGTGCGCTTAACGTCGATGCCCATGTAATGCGCATCCTCTTCGCCGAGTTGCAGCAAATTGAGACGACGCGCGCGCAGCTGAATCGCTATCAGCGCCGGCAGGATCAGCACCGCGCATACCGCCAGGCTCGGCCACTGCGCCGCGCTCAAACTGCCCATGCCCCACAGCGCCAGTTGACGCAGCTGCTGATCATTACTCAACCACGACAGCACGCCAACCGCCGCGCCGCATAAGGCGTTGATGGCGATACCGACCAGCAGCAAGCGCGACAAATTGCCCAGCGCCAGACGGCTAAAGCTGAAGATCAGCAGCGTCACCACCAAACTGCCTATAAAGGCGGCGAGTGTTGGCAGCCACAGCGCCAGCAGCGGCGGCAAGCCGAGCGGGATAACGATCGATATCGCCACCGCCAAACCGGCTCCGCTGCTGATGCCGAGCAAACCGGGATCGGCCAGCGGATTGCGAAACAATCCCTGCATCACCGCGCCGGACACCGCCAGCGCCATGCCGAGCAGCACCGCCAGCAGCACGCGCGGCAGGCGGATGTTGATCCAGATTTGCCACGCCATATCGCTGAGCGGCGCACGCAGCAAAGTGCGCATTGAAAGCGGCATCGCACCGAAGTTGGCGGCCATCAGCATCACTATCAGCATGCAGATGGTCATCAAACCGAGCCAGCGCATCACGGATGTAATCGCCATATTTTTCCCCCTTAATAATTCAAGGCGCAGGAAGGCAGCAAGTGTTCGAATCCCCAGGAGCTTACACAAGTAAGTGACTGGGGTGAGAACACGCAGCTAACGCGCCTGCGGCTTGAAGTATGACGGGGAAGCCGCTTCGGCTGCGTGGCGCAGTTTGATAATCGCGCCCGGCGTATCCAGACCAAAGCTCAGCAGCGCCATCTCATCAACCACCAGCAAAGCGCGATGCTGACCGGCTGGCGTCAGTGCCAAACCGGGCAAGGCCCACACTTTCTCTTCGCCGCCCAGCGTACGCAGGCCATCTTCACCCACCACGATCAAATCTGGTGCGGCTGCGACCACGCCTTCCTGCGACAGCTGCTGATAGTGCGGCACCGCCGCCATCGCATTGATCAGACCCGCGCTGCGGATCGCGCCGTCCGCGCCGGTTTGCGCGCCCGCCGCCTGAGTGCGCATGCCGCCGTGCGCCATGATAAACAGCACTTTGATCGGCAACGGTTTTTGTGGGATCTGCGCGCGCTGCTTGTTGATCTTTTCGATCAGCGCGTTGGCTTCCTCTTCACGATGCAGCGCCTTGCCGATGGTAGCGATTTTTTCCGCGATGGCGTCGAGGCTGTTTTTGCCGGTGACATCCACCACTTTTACGCCAGCTTGCGCCACTTGCTGCAGCACCAGCGACGGTTTTGCCAGCTCGCTGCTTAGCACCAGCGTCGGTTTCAGCGCCAGAATCCCTTCGGCATTCAGCTGACGCATATAACCGACATCCGGCAGCTTGTTGGCCTGCGCCGGATGCTGGCTGGTGCTGTCGCGCGCCACCAGATCCTGCTGCGCATCCAATGCATAGATGATTTGCGTGACGTCACCGCCAATCGAAATCACCCGCTCGGCCGCAACAGCCGGCAGCGCCAGCGCAGTCAGCAGCAACAGAAGTTTTCTCATGCTGATGCCTCCAGCGACATCACTTGCTCGCGCCAGCGCGCCTGCTCCGGCGTGCCTTCGCTGCGCTGACCATACAGCTGCGCGATCTGCGTGCCGTCGGCGGCAAACAGTTCCAGGCTGGTGACGAAGCCGTCGCCGCTCGGTTTGCGCGTCACCCAGCTTTCGCTGATGTGATCCGCCATTAAATGCAGCGTGAAGGTGGGATTGAAGATGTTGATCCAGTTATCCATCGGCATCAGCTTCTGCACCGCGCCGGTGAAGATCTGCGTGCAGCCACGGTTGCCGATAAAAATCATGATTTCGTTGCCGTCCTGCTGCGCCAGATCCAGCAGCTGCGCCAGCGAGTCATTGCTCACCTGACGCGCCAGATCGTCCGCCACCGCGCGGAACGCCTGCGGGCGCGAAATGTTGTGGCGCTTCAGCAGGCCAAAAAACTGATGCACATCGGTGATGGCGCGCCATTCGGCTTCTACTTTGCTGGCATCAACCGCACTGCTGTATTGCGGCGCGCTGGCGGGCTGCGGATCTAACGCCGCCGCGTTCTCCAGCACAAACGCCGCAATCAGCGCATCCCACGCGGCGAAATCGGTGTTGTCGGTGGTGTAGATTTTCAGCACCGCATCAGCGTGGCGATCAAAAATCTGGATGCTTTGACGTTCACCGTGGGCGCTCTGCTCACGCAGGAAGAACGCGCTGTGCCACTGATGCGGGAACAGACGCTGATCGAGCGCGCGCGGGTTGAGAATCAGTCCGGCGTGTTCGCCGAGGTGCAGGTTTTCATATTTGCCCACCTGCTCGTGAACCGCATATTCATTGCGGGTGATGCTTTTGGTTTCACCCACCGCCGCCAGTGCTGCCAGCAGCGCAGGGAAATCGGCTTTTAACGCCTTTGCATCCTGGCCGACACGCGCTTCACACAGCTGCGCTTCGCCAATGCCCATCAGCGCCGCGAGATCGCGCGCGTACTTTTTCGGATGCTCGCCTTTCAGCGCCAGATAGTGATCGTAACGTGGGTTCATTGCCTTGCTCCATGAAAATGCCCTGCGCTGCCGCAGGGCGAAAAGTGATTAGAAATCGACGTTCACACCCAACTGGAAGGTGCGGCCTGGCATCACGGCCAGGTTGATGTCGTTGCGTTCCTGGGCATTGCTGCTGGTCAGCGTGCGGCTGCTGGTGTAATCCCAGTATTTGCGATCGGTAATGTTATAGATGCCGCCGCTCAGCTTGACGTTTTTCGTCGCCTGCCAGTAAGCGGTCGCATCCACCATGCCGTAACCCGGTACGCGCATATATTCCGAGGTGGAATCAGTGATCGCCGTGCCGGTGTTGGTGTAGCTTTCGCGGTTGGTCGCCGTGGCCTGCTTGCCTTTCACGAAGGTGGCGGTCAGCGCTGCGCCGTAGCCGCGCGCTTTGTCATCCCACGCCAGGCCAACAATCGCTTTCAGCGGCGCGACGCTATCGAGATCGATGTACTTGTCACCGGCGTAGCTGGACTTGGATTTACCTTCGTTATAGCCCAGCGCAAAGGTGCTGCTCAGGCCATCGACCTGCGGGAACCAGGTGCCGTAATTTACTTTGGTGGAGATCTCAGCACCATAAATGTAGGCCTTATCGCGGTTTTCAGCCTGATAGCTGGTGTAGATGTTGCTCGGTACGTTGACGAACATCTCCGGATTGGTGGCGCGGCGATAGCGCGTGTAGGCAATGAAGTTTTTGTACTGGTTGTAGAACACCGAGGTGTTGACCGTTACGCCCTCAGTCGCCTGGCCTTTCAGGCCCCACTCGAAGTTGTTGCTGGTTTCGGTTTTCAGATCGGTGTTACCAATCAGCGCATACTGCGCGCTACCCGCATAGCTGGAACCCAGGTTCCATGAGCCATACAGCTGGCTGGTGGTGGGGAACTGCACGCCGCGTTTGTATTGCAGATAGGTGGTCAGCGCTGGCGTTAAGTCGTACTGGAAGGTCAGCGATGGCAGCACCTGCGTATCGGAATTGGTTTTGCCGTATAGCGCATCAACCTGCTCTTCGGTCAGCACCGTGCTGCCGGTGGTGAGATCGCCGAGATTTTTCGGCTTGGTGCTTTGATACATCACGCGCACGCCGGGAATAACTGCGAAATTGTGGCTATCAAGATCGAAATTGATCTTATCTTGCAGATAACCCGCCACCGCGAAGGTGCGGCTGTCAGACTGCGGCTGCGTGATGGCGCTGAAGGTACTCGGCGCTGGCTCCTGACGGAACGGACGTTCGCTGTTATCCAGGCGCGCGTTGACACCGGCACTCAACTCATGACGGCCCAGCGTTTTGGTGCCGCGCGTATCGAAGCCGTAGGTATCGACGTTGAAATCGGAATAGACAAAGCCGTACTGGCTGGCGCTGGTCGGCAGATAGGTATTGTCGTGCGCTTCAGTTTGCTGCCAGTAAAGGCGTGTAGTTAGCGTATCGATGACGTCGTTGTACGGCGTCCACTCATCCGCCAGATTGATGCCCCAGCGACGCGTGTCACTCTGCTGCTGCGCGGTGCCCCAAACGGTGTTGCCGCTGGTGTCCCAGGTATCGTAATGGCTGTGATTGGTTTTGTGATAGTAATCGAAAGTAGCGCTCAGCTTGTGCTGATCGTTCGGCTGCCAGATGCCGGACGTCATAAAGGCGTCAGAGTGCCAGTTGGCCGGATAAGCCTGTTTCACCTCGCTGTTGTTGCGGGTTTCCTGACCGTCGCGACGGCTGTAAACAAACAGGCCGCGCAGCTCATCATCGCCAGCGGCGGCGGTGATGCCGTTGTGCCAGCTGCGATTCGATGAGTCGTAATCGCTCTGGTAACCGAAGTAACTATTTTTGTCGCTGCTAAGGTAATCGTCAGCGGTTTTGTTGTGGAACGAGACGTTACCGCCAATCGAGGTATTCGGCTGATCCACCGCCGTGGCGCCCTTCTCAATATCAACGCTGCCGAACATGTAGGGATCGATGTAATCGCGGCCAATACCAAAGGTGTTGTTGCCGGTGCGGCTGACGTAAGGGCGGCCGGTGGCATCCGGAATCGGAATGCCATCGATATCCATGCCGACGCGGTTACTCTCCAGACCACGAATGTTGTAACCGGTGTAACCTGCGCGATCGAAACCGCTTTTGCCGGCAGAGGATCCGCCGCTGGAACCGGTGGCGCTGATCAGCGGCTCATAACGCATGATCGAGCCGAAATCGTTCGCGCCGCGTTTTTGCAGCTCTTGTGCCGTGATGGTGGTTTTATTGCCGGCCTGCTGTTTTGGCGCGGTGACGGTGAGAACCGGTTCATTGCTGGTGCTGTCGCTGGCGGCAAAGCTGCAAGCGGCATGAATGGCTGAAGATAAGATGGCAACTTTGAAAAGACGTTGCTGGGCCGTTCCCTGAAAGAGTGAAGACATGCGCGAAATACCTGGTTAATTGTTAGTATTCGCTCACTTGCTTGCTGCCGGAAAGTACGGGCTTTGGTTAAAAGACCGTAAAAATTATGGACTTATTTTATGTAATAAATGATGTCGACAGGAATGTAATGCAAGTGGTAATCATTATCAACTAGCAGTAAGCTAAGATGTATCTTGGACCGCACATTTTGTTAACTTATCGAGCTAAAAGAGACACGTCATGTCACAAAAACCGGCTATTAACATTCATTACTGCACACAATGTAACTGGCTGCTGCGTTCCGCCTGGATGGCGCAGGAGTTGCTGCATACCTTTGCCGAGGATTTAAGCGCGGTAACGCTCCAGCCGGGAACCGGCGGCGTGTTTGAGATTACGATTGATGGTCAGGTGATTTGGGAGCGTAAGCAGGAAGGCGGATTCCCGGATGCGGCAGCGCTGAAGCAGCGCGTGCGCGATGTTTGCTGGCCGGATCGCGCGTTGGGGCATGTGGATAATAAGAAGAGTTGATTTAGGGTTGGTGCGGTTTTCTGGACGGTCGCCATGAATGGCGACCCTACGTTCGACCTTCTAACTTTTAGCGATCTTTTCCGCCGCTTCATGCAGCGCGCTGATCACTATCTCCAGCGCCTCATGCGAAATATCTTCCTGCGCCAGACGATGATTCAGAGTGTGTTTAATCAGATGAATCGCCTGCTCAACCTGCGGAATGCTGCGGTTATTCACCAGAATCGCCAGCGAGGTTAAGCGCTCGATAATCGCCTCAACATTGTCACGATTCTCCGCCAGCAGCGCCACGCCGCTCTCATTCAGCGCATAAGCTTTACGCGATGCCTGCGCATCGACCACGCGAATCGCATCCATCTCTTCGAGCAGCGTCAGGTTGGGATAGATAATGCCGGGGCTTGGTGAGTATTCACCTTTGGAGAGCTCTTCAACCGATTTGATCAGCTCATAACCGTGCGCAGAGCTGATGGCGAGAAAGTGCAGCATTAACAGGCGGATATCGCTGGCATCCAGCATCCGCTCCCGACGCTTTTTACGTGCGCCTGCACAGACGGTACGCTGTGCGTGATCGGACTGCCATGGAAAATCCCGCTGCTGTTTCATTGCCTTCCTGAGCGCTAATTAAGGGAGGTTGATAGTAGTCTGCCGCCTGGCAAAATTCAACACAGGCGGCAGCGCGCGCGGCGTTGGCGTTATTTCTGATGCCAATAGGCTACGGCGCGCACGTAATCGCTATCTGCACCACGTCCCTGGGTGAAGTAATCGCTCAACAGTTTCACCGCTTCGCCCTCGCCCGTCAGCCAGATGAAGTATTTAGTGGCGGGCAGCGTAATCCTATCCAGCTGCGCCGTTATCGGTGCCAGGTTATCGGCCTGCATGGTGCCGCTGCCCAACCAGCTCACCTGCACATTCGGCAGATCACCGAGATAATCGCGGCCGGTGGCTTCATCGGCATAGGCCAGCAGGTGAATTTCCTGCGCCTGGATTTCGGTGTAACGACGTTTAAAGGCGGGCAGACCGGTCTCATCACAGACGTAAATCTGGCAGGCATAATCCGCCGGGATCACCAATGAACCGCGCGGGCCGCCCATCGCGATTTGATCGCCCACTTTGGCTTCGTTTGCCCAGCTGCTGGCAACGCCGCCATCGTGGATGTAGAAATCGATGGTCAGGGAATCGACGCCGTTAAATTCCAGCGGCGTGTAATCACGCGCGGCAGGACGCACGCCATTCGGCCAAACGATGCCTTCATCGGTGATCTGCGGCAGCGCCAGCTCAGCACCGGCGTGTTCCGGGAAGAACACTTTGATGTGATCGTCAAACGATGGCGAATTGAAGCCGGCCAGATCGCTGCCGTTGAAAACAATGCGCCAGAATTCACCGGCAATCAGCGTTTTGCTGACCACGGTGATGTGGCGGAAACGCAGTTCATTGCGCACACGACGTGGTGCGCGTTCGGAAGGGTTGGTTTGCAAGTGGTGTCTCCCTAAAAGATAGTGAAAGTCATTCTCATCTGATGGGGAGAGAATAGTTATGATATATCTTCGATGCAATGCCGAAAAATGCTATTGGAAAATTGGCATGTCAAAACAGCGCGATAAATCGCGCCGCTACGATGAAGTGCAGTCAGGGATTAGGTGCAAATTACAGGCAGGAATTGTAGCGGCGCAATTTATTGCGCAAAGAATAAATGGGTATTACTGCCGAGACCGTGCAGAAATTGCTACGGTCTGGTGCGGAATTTAAAACGAGATTACGCCTGGTGATTGCCGCAGGTAACGAAACTGCCATCATCCTGGGTATGGTTTGGCAGCACATTGTCGCCCAGAATTTCATGCTGCGCACAATGCGGTTGATGCGGATGCAGTCCGCCCGGCGGTGAAAAAGGTTCAGCCATCTGCGCGCTTGCCAGCGAAGAAAACGCTACAAGCGCTGTCATGAGGAACAACGGTAGAAGTCGCATAATTTTTTGTCTGTTCACTATAGCGGCCCGGAATGGACCAGAAATGCAGGTGATTATCCAGCCTGATGTGTGGCGGCTGGTGATTTACGCGGCCAATCAGGTTTCGATGAAGAATTTTACGCCTATTACGCCAGTGAGTTTATAAAATCGTGCGGTTTGTCACGGTTTACCGCACGAATTATGCATTACTTATCCGCCACCGGAATATAGAAGGTGCCTTGCAGCAGATCGGGCGTACTGTATTTCAGATCCAGCTTGAGCAAATCTTTGCCCGCACGGCGTGCCACGCCCAGCGCTGGCAAGTGGTTGTAGTAAATCTCTGCGGTAAATGCGTTGATCTCTTCCGGCGCGCCGTGCCAGTCAATCTCCGCATACAAACCACTCTCGCCGGTCCAGTTCTGCACGTTGCGCGGCAGCACATCGGCGTACTGACTCTCCAGCGCCTGGAACAGGCTGATGTGCTGCTGATCGGCAGAATGTACGCCCGGACTGAACTGGAAGCCCAGCCAGCCGCGGTTCACATGCTGGCCGGCAAAGGCGATGAAGTCGCGCGTATGCTGCGCCACCACATGATTATGGTGATCGATGTATTCCCCGAAGCGGCATTCCCACTCAATCACTTCGCCACACAGCTGAATCTCCGGCTTCTGCGCCAGACGCGCATTGACCCACTCGCGCTGCGTGGAGATGCGGCTGTGGAAATCCTTCATCAGCATTTCCGGAATGCGACGATAAGCACCCGGCGTCATTGAGAAGTGACTTTTAAACACGCGGGTAAAATTCTGCTGATTATCAAAACCGAAGCGCACCGCAATATCGATCAGCGGCATGCTGGTCAGACGCAGCGCCATCGCCGCCATGGTCAGACGACGTTTGCGCGTGTAGGACGCCAGCGTTTGCCCGGTCATCTCTTTGAACATGCGCTGCATGTGCCATTTGGAGTAACCGGATTTCAGGGTAATCAGATCGATGTTGAGCTCGTCGGTCAGGTTCGCTTCTATCCAGTCCACCAGATCGTTGATGTACTGTTTTTTTACATTCAGGCTGAGCATGATTTTGATGGTCGAATGAGGTGGTTAACGTAATGAATTTGCGTTATTCGTCACATAAATATAACAAAAACGTATTACTAACGTAAGGAAGAGTAAACGTACCGAAGCGGGAAAAGCATTAATTGCTTAGGTTACTAACGTTTTTTGGATAGTAAAAATAAAAAAGGTCGCCATGAATGGCGACCCTACGGGGATATCAGCGGATTCTGTCAATGCCGGAACTCAGTGCGAACGCATGCCCGCTGCCGTCATCATCATACGAAACAGTGATGCCACCACACCGAGTGCCAGCACGCTTGCGCCGTAAATGATTATCAGCCACATCATCTGCTTCCACCACGGAATCTTCGTTTCAGAGTGAGTTTTCATGTTGCTGACCTCGGTTTTCATATCAATGGTATCCTTCGTCGGCTTTGATTTTTCCGCGGAACACGTAGTAACTCCAGAAGGTGTAACCCAGAATGACCGGAATAATCAGCAAGCCGCCCACCAGCATAAACGCCTGGCTGCTCGCCGGAGACGCCGCCTGCCAGATGGTGATTGACGGTGGAATGATGTTCGGCCAGATGCTGATACCGAGGCCCGAGAAGCCAAGGAAAATCAGCGCCAACGTCAGGATGAACGGCGAGTAATGCGCTTCACGTTTGATGGCACGCACAATCCCCCACGAACACAGCACCACCAGCACCGGAACCGGCAGGAACCAGAACAGGTTCGGACGCGAGAACCAGCGCTGCGCAATATCCGCATGCGTCAGCGGCGTCCAGATACTGATAATGCCCACCACCAGCAGCAGCGTCAGCGTCAGCGGCGTCGCCAGCGCAGACATCTTACGGTGCAGATCGTGTTCGGTTTTCATGATCAGCCAGGTACAACCCAGCAGCGCATAGGCAATCACCAGACCAACGCCGCAGAACAGCGGGAACGGCGCTAACCAGCTCATCGCTGAACCCGCATATTCACGGCCAACCACCGGGAAACCATTCAGGATGGCGCCAACCGCCACGCCCTGACTGAAGGTGGCCAGCAGTGAACCGGCAATGAACGACTTATCCCAGAACGGACGGTGTTCTACCGTGGCTTTAAAGCGGAACTCAAAGGCTACGCCACGGAAGATCAGGCCAATCAGCATCGCCGTCAAAGGAATCGACAGCGCATCCAGTAGCACCGAGTAGGCCAGCGGGAACGCGCCATACAGCGCCGCGCCGCCCAGCACCAGCCAGGTTTCGTTGCCATCCCAAACCGGGGCAACGGTGTTAACCATCATGTCGCGTTCGATAGGATCTTTGTTGAACGGCAGCAGCAAGCCAATGCCGAGATCAAAGCCATCCATCACGATGTACATCAAGGTGCCAAAGACGATGATGGCAAACCAGATAATTGAAAAGTCGATCATCTTAGTGCTCCCCACTCTTTTCGCTATGGGTTTTGGCCGCCGACAACGGACGCGCTGGCGTGTGATGCTGACCCGGACCACCGTGATCAACCTCTTTACCTTCGCCGGTCACCGGACCCTCTTTGATCAGACGCATCATGTAGAGGTAACCGACACCAAACACCGACGAGTAGACCAGAATGAACGCCAGCAGGCTGATGCTCATGTGCATATCGCCATGCGCCGAGACCGCATCAATGGTGCGCTGCACGCCATATACCACCCAAGGCTGACGCCCAATCTCGGTAGTAAACCAACCGGCCAGAATGGCGATCAAACCCGATGGGCCCATCAGCAGCGTGAACCACAGGAACGGACGCGAGTGATACAAACGGCCTTTGAAACGCAGCCACAAAGAAACTACGCCGAGCGTAATCATCAGCAGGCCCAGCGCCACCATCACGCGGAATGACCAGAAGATAATGGTGGAGTTCGGACGGTCCTCTTTCGGGAAGCTCTTCAGCGCAGGAATCTGCTTCTCCAGGCTGTGCGTCAGAATCAGGCTGCCGAGGTACGGAATTTCCAGCGCGTACTTGGTGCGCTCCTGCTCCATATCCGGCACACCGAACAGAATCAGCGGCGAGGCTTCACCTGGCTTGTTTTCCCAATGTCCTTCGATTGCCGCGATTTTCGCTGGCTGATGCTCAAGGGTGTTCAGGCCGTGCGCATCACCGATCATCGCCTGAATCGGCGCGACGATCAGCGCCATCCACAGCGCCATCGAGAACATTTTACGAATCGCTGGATTGTCGTTACCGCGCAGCAAATGCCATGCGCCCGACGCGCCAACAAAGAAGGCGCTGGCCAGGAAGGCACCGACCGACATGTGGAACAAGCGATAAGGGAACGATGGGTTGAAGATGATTTTCAGCCAATCTTCCGGCACCACGATGCCGTTCTGGATGATGTAGCCCTGCGGCGTATGCATCCAACTGTTCGACGCCAGAATCCAGAAGGTGGAGAAGATGGTGCCGAGCGCGACCATGCAGGTTGCAAAGAAGTGCAAGCCTGGACCGACGCGGTTCCAGCCAAACAGCATCACGCCAAGGAAGCCCGCTTCAAGGAAGAAGGCGGTTAACACTTCATAGGTGAGCAGCGGGCCGGTGATACTGCCAGCAAACTGTGAGAAACCACTCCAGTTAGTACCAAACTGGTACGCCATCACCAATCCGGATACCACGCCCATGCCGAAGTTAACGGCAAAAGCTTTCGACCAGAAATGGTAGAGATCGCGATAGGTCTCGTTACGGGTTTTCAGCCACATCCCTTCAAGCACCGCCAGGAAACTGGCGAGACCGATGGTGATGGCTGGAAAGATAATATGGAAGGAAACAGTAAATGCGAACTGAATCCTAGCCAGATGAAAGGCGTCTAATCCAAACATTGCTTACCTCATTGCCACAAATTACACCGAATTTTTACTTATAATTAACAAGCAGAGCGCAGCGGTTATTTCGCCGTGCTTAAAGAAATGTCGCGCCAATGTAAAAGGAAGTGGTGCGAACGAAAAGATACAGGGGAAGTCGGTAAAACTATAACAGTGTTTTTTGATTTCGATCATTGTTTTCAGTAGAAACTAATACTTTAAAATCACCACGTTAAGGTTAATCACCCTCATTCATTGTGACAATATTGTTATTATTTTTCGCTTATTCCCGCTGTGCTTATCAGGTAACCACTTCATTTATTTATTTTTTAGTGCGAAGAAAAAAAGCGTTATTTATAGCAACTCATCGAAGCATGTAAATATTTCCGGACAGCGCGAGATGATCAGAATTGTTAATTAAAAGATAATTAATTTAATACGAAAAGCGTAATTCCTGCTGCTTATTAGTGACGTGATGTAAACGATGCGGCATTAACCCGCTACGGCATGGCATTTGCCAGCGGCGACAAGCTGTGCTTTTTTAGAGCAGTAATCAACCAGTTAAACAGCGAAGGAGAGGTTATGGCCCGTCTTACTGCACAGGATTTCCCTCAGGAACTGCTCGAGCTTTACGATTACTACGCCCATGGCAAAATCAGCAAACGCGAATTTATCTCGATGGCAGCGAAATTTACCATCGCCGGTATGACGGGCGCCACGCTGCTCAGCGCCATGAGCCCCAACTATGCGCTGGCGCAGCAGGTGGAATTTACCGACCCGGCGATCAAACCGGAGTACATTCACTATCCGTCACCGCAAGGTCACGGTGAGGTACGCGGATATCTGGTGCGACCGGCCAATGCATCCGGCAAAGTGCCTGCGGTGGTGGTGGTACACGAGAATCGTGGCCTTAATCCCTATATCGAAGATGTGGCGCGCCGCGTAGCGAAAGCCGGTTACATCGCGCTGGCACCAGATGGTTTGAGCTCGCTGGGCGGTTATCCGGGCAACGATGACGAAGGTAAAGTGATGCAGGCCAAAGTCGATCCCGCTAAGTTGATGAATGACTTTTTCGCCGCGATTGATTTCCTGATGCATCACCAGGAAGGCACCGGCAAAGTGGGCATTACCGGCTTCTGCTACGGCGGCGGCGTAGCCAATGCGGCGGCGGTCGCGTTTCCTGATTTGGCCTGCGCGGTACCCTTTTATGGCCGTCAGCCTAAAGCAGAAGATGTGCCGCGCATCAAAGCGCCGCTGTTGCTGCACTACGCCGCGCTGGATAAAGGCATCAACGAAGGCTGGCCAGCCTATGAAGAGGCGCTGAAGGCCAATCACAAAATCTACGAAGGCTATGTTTATCCGGGCGTGAATCATGGTTTCCACAACGATTCGACGCCGCGTTATGACAAAGCCGCCGCCGAATTAGCCTGGAGCCGCACGTTGGGTTGGTTTGAGAAGTATTTACGCGCGTGATGCCGTTGTAGGGTCGCCATTTATGGCGACCACCTCAGAGCCGTTGTAAGGTCGCCATTTATGGCGACCTCCTCAATGCGCCTTCAATATCCGATGCACATTGCTCTCCAGCCAATCCGCCAGCCCGGTCACCTGCCCTTCTACTTCGCGGCCTAACGACGTTAGACGATACTCAACGTGCGGCGGCACCACTTCATAGGCAATGCGCTCAACAAAACCATCCTCTTCCATATAGCGCAGCGTCTGCGCCAACATGCGTTCGCTGACGCCGCCAATCTTGCGACGCAGCTCGCTAAAGCGCAGGGTTTCTTCGCGCAGCGCCAGCAAAATCAGTACGCTCCAGCGGCTGGTAATGCGCTTCAGCACTTCGCGCGACGGGCAATTCACGTTCAGCAACTCACCGCGCGTAAATTTTTCACTCATCTTTTCAGACATTTAACTTACCTTCCCCAAACTAACAAATCTGTAAGTACTTACTAAAAGTTAGTTTATCGCTTAGGCTGTTTTCATACCAGTTCAAAAGGAGAACAACATGATTGCGATTACAGGTGCCACGGGCCAACTGGGCCGTCTGGTGATTAACGAGTTATTGAAAAAAGTGCCGGCTAGCGAAATCATTGCGGCGGTGCGTTCACCGGAGAAAGCGGCCGATCTGCAAGCGCTGGGCGTAACGCTGCGTGCGGCGGATTACAGCAAAGCGGAAACGCTGCAAAGCGCATTTGCCGGGGTCGATAAGCTGCTGCTGATCTCCTCCAGTGAAGTCGGCCAGCGCGAAGCGCAGCACAAGGCGGTGATCGATGCGGCAAAAGCCGCCGGCGTTGGCTTTATCGCCTACACCAGCTTGCTGCACGCCGATACTTCACCATTAGGTTTAGGCGTTGAGCATCGTGCGACTGAAGCGCAGCTAAAAGCCTCCGGCATTCCGTTCGCGCTGCTGCGTAACGGCTGGTACACCGAAAACTACGCGGCGAGTATTGCGCCGGCGCTGGCGCATCATGCCTTTATTGGGGCGGTGGGCGAAGGTCGCATCGCTTCCGCGGCGCGCGTTGATTATGCGGCGGCGGCGGCCGAAGTGATCAGCCGTGACGATCAGGCGGGCAAAGTGTATGAACTGGCTGGCGATGACAGTTACACGCTGGCGCAGTTCAGCGCCGAGATTGCCAAACAGTCTGGCGAGCAAGTGGATTACATCAATCTGCCACAAGCCGAATTTGCCGCCGCGCTGAAAGGTGCCGGTTTGCCAGATGGCTTGTCTGAGATGCTGGCGGATTCCGATGCCGGTGCCGAAAAAGGCGGCTTGTTTGATGATAGCCATACGCTGAGCAAACTGATTGGCCGCCCAACCACGCCGTACGCGGACGTGATCAAGGCGGCGTTGCAGAAGTAAGGTTAACCAGGTCGGCATGAATGCCGACTCTACGCCATTTTGTAGGGTTGGCATTCATGCCAACCTGGTCAATCACCGCTGCGTTTGCCATAAATTGATCAAGCCACCCCGCGCTTTTTCGCGCAAATTTTAGCGATTTTCTTAAATACAGATAATTCTGCGTCCCTATTTAAACATCCATCCTAAAAGCCGCTTTCATTTCCTGAAATATAGTCCGTTGTAATCGCTGAAAAATCATAAAAACACCGGATCCATCGACATGATTTATTACGTTCATAGATAAATCGCATTGTTGTTTCGCCCGTTCAGAGCTCTATAATTTGTTCTTTACGCATTCAAGAATTTACCAGGAGGCTGCTATTAATACTAACCAACAGCAATATAACGCTTTCGAGGATCGACGCGCTGATGCTGAACTGGAGTATCAATATAATCCTCACGAGTTCGTTCGCGAAGGTATGCAGGATTCGGAGCCGGAACCCGAGCTGATTGAAGGTTTGCCCGCGCCGGATGCGCTGACGCCTGCCGATCGCTACATGGAACTGTTTGAGCAGGTGCAGACATCGCACATATTTGCCGACAGCAAAACGTTTCCGGACTGCGCACCAAAATTCGATCCGCTGGATATTTTAATCCGTTTTCGTCGTCGTAAACGCGCAGCGGATTTTGATCTGGAAGCATTCGTGCACGAACATTTTTATTCACCTCAGGTGAATGAGAGTTTTTATGTTTCTAATCCAGATAAAACCTTAACCGAACATATTGACGATCTGTGGCCGGTGTTAACCAAAATGCCGCAGCAACATTTAGCGCACTCATCGCTGCTGCCGTTGCCGAAACCGTATGTGGTGCCCGGCGGCCGATTTGGAGAAACCTATTACTGGGACTCCTACTTCAGCATGCTCGGCCTCGCCGATGCGGGCCGCGACGATCTGCTGCGTCACATGGCGGATAACTTCGCCTGGCTGATTGATAACTATGGTCACGTGCCGAACGGCAACCGTACTTATTATCTCAGCCGCTCGCAGCCGCCGGTGTTTGCGCTGATGGTTGAACTATTCGAAGAGGATGGCATTCGCGGTGCGAAACGCTATCTCGATCAGCTGATGAAAGAGTACCAGTTCTGGATGGACGGCGCGGGCGAGCTGATGCCGCATCAGGCCTATCGCCATGTGGTGCGCATGCCAGATGGTTCGCTGCTGAACCGTTACTGGGACGATCGCGACACGCCGCGCGATGAGTCGTGGCTGGAAGATATTGAAACTGCGAAGAAATCGGGGCGTCCGGCCAATGAGGTTTATCGCGATTTGCGTGCCGGTGCTGCATCGGGCTGGGATTACTCTTCACGCTGGCTGCGCGATCCGCAGCGTTTGGCGAGTATTCGCACCACGCAATTTATTCCGATCGATCTCAACGCGTTCCTCTACAAGCTGGAGCTGATGATTTCGACGCTGTCGCACGCCAAAGGTGAAGAGCTGACGGCGTTGGCGTGGCAGAAAAAAGCCGATGCGCGTAAGCAGGCGATTCATCGCTATCTGTGGGATAACACCGCCGGTGTGTACCGCGATTACGACTGGCGCCGCGAGCGCTTTGGCGCCTTTACCGCTGCTGCGGTGGTGCCGCTGTTCCTTGGCCTCGCCTCGCCTGAACAGGCGCACTTGCAGGCCGTGGCGCTGCGCCATCTGTTATTGACGCAAGGCGGCTTGTTAACCTCGATGGTGGAGAGCGGTGAGCAGTGGGATAAACCCAATGCCTGGGCTCCGCTGCAGTGGATGGCGGTGGTCGGTTTGAATCACTACGGTGAAGAGACGCTGGCGACAGAAATTGCCGTTAACTGGCTGAATACCGTGAATAATTTCTACTCACTGCATCATAAGCTGGTGGAGAAGTATGACATCAGCGGCGATCGCGCCCGTCCGGGTGGCGGCGGTGAGTATCCGCTGCAGGACGGTTTCGGCTGGACCAACGGCGTGACCCGCAGGTTGATGACCATGTATGGGCATTTGCTGGCGGATTGATTAATGCGCACTGTAGGGTCGCCATTTATGGCGACCCAATGCGCAATATGTGAAGCGGTCGCCATGAATGGCGACCCTACGGTTTACCCCGCCAACCCAAACCCCTGCTTACCATTCTTCTTAATCTGATACATCGCTTCATCGGCCCGCGTCAGCGCCTCATCGAAGCTGTCGCGCTCCTGCACTTGCGCAATACCGATCGACGCACCAATCTGCGCGTGCCCGTTATCAATATCAAACGGCGTCAACGCGGCATCCAGCACCGCCTGCATCATAATGCGCACTTTCGGATAGTCGATCAGGAACGGCATCAGCAGCACAAATTCATCGCCGCCGAGTCGGCCAATCACCACGTTTGGCGGCACCACGTCGATAATGCGCTGGCTCAGCTGAATCAACACTTCATCACCGCTGCGATGTCCCAGCGTATCGTTGACGTGTTTGAAGTTATCGAGATCGATAAACGCCACGCACAGCGGCCCCAGCGCTTTCATCTTGCTGAACTGCGTATGCAGCGCATGGCGATTGGTCAGCCCGGTAAGCGGATCGTGATGCGCCAGCGATGAGAGCTGCGCTTCATACTGCTTCTCTTTGGTCATATCGATGTGCGTGCCGGTGACTTTGATCGGATTGCCCGCAGCGTCCCATTCGGTGACCCGCCCGCGATCAAGCACCCATTTTATCTTGTCGTTTTTACCCAGCATGCGGTGCAGCGCTTCGTAGTAAGGCGCGCGCCCTTCGATGTGATCGTAAAAGGCTTTCAGCACTTCATCGGCGTCATCCGGATGCAGGCGATCGCGCCACACATCGAACTGCGCTTTGGTCTCTTTAGGCTGGAAACCGAGCATCGCGCCCCAGCGCCGGTTAAAAATCACCAGCTTGCCGCTGGGAATATCCAGCTGCCACAAACATAAACCGGTTCCATCCAGCGCTGCACTCAGCTTGTTACGCGCGTCATGCGCTATACGCTTTAATCGCGCATTATGCTTTTTCAGGTTCTGAATCTGCTGACGTAGCGCTTCTTCTGACATGGTTGGCTGAAGGAGAGGAAATAAGCGCTATTTTGCCTGCCGGGAAGTTTCTGTAAATAAAACAAATGAAAAGCCGATTAGCAGCGGCAAATTGGAGAAACTTCAGGAGTAACGTCGAAAGTTTCCAGTCAAAACAGCTGACTAAACTTACTTAAGTGCCAGTCTTTAGTAAGGACTAAAGCGCCATCTAAGAATTTTCTCAAATTCCATTTAATAACCGTTTAGTTTCGTGCCGCTGTAGGGAGTCACTGGCGCATTAAAGCGTAGCCAGAGGGCCGCACCGCCGCACGGCAGTGCCTGACGCAGCGATAGAAGACTGAGAATCAATTCGTGGGCAAACGCATTTTAAGCATGATTTTTCTGTTGGGCTTTTGCCTGTCGGCCTGGAGCGCTACCACGTTAAAATTCACGCCGCGTTATGGTCTGGTTTCCCCTGAAGTGACGCTGAATGCAGAGAGCCAGCAGTGGCTAAAACGTCATCCGGTGCTGCGCGTCGGCGTATGGAGCCACACGTTACCGCCCTATTCGGTTGAATTTGAAGAGGATACCTTTGAAGGTCTGTCCGCCGACTATCTGGCCATCATCGCGAAAACGCTGAACCGCCCGGTCGAAGTTAAACGCTATAACACCCGTATCGATCTGGTTAACGCGCTCAATAACAAACAAGTCGATTTAATTCCTTACTACCCGCAAGCCGCGAATCACGAGACTAAATTGGCGCTGAGTATTCCCTATTCGCTGGCGCAAAGCGTGTTGATCAGCCGCCGTCAGGCAAAATTTGATCGTCAGCTGAATGACAGCCGCTATCGCCTGATGTACTACGGTGACGACGAACTCAAAGCGCTGCTGCATAAACGCTATCCCGAAGCGACCTTAGCGCCCGCCTCACCGCCGCTCTGGGCTTATACCGATACCGCGTTAACTGAAAACACCGTGTTCTGGAGTAACTCCGCTACTCACCGCTATTTGTCGCAGCGCGGCCTGCAAAACACCATTGAAGGACATAACACGCCTTACGTGAATGATGTCGATGCGCGCTTTGCTGCCCGCGCAGACAATCAATCGCTGATCAATTCCATCAATGAAATCCTCAAAAATATCCCGCTGCGCAACGCGGTACAAATCGCCGAAGCCTGGGGATTGGATTATCAGTCGGTGGTGAAGAACCATCCGCTCGATCTGAGCGAAGCGGAAGCGCGCTGGCTGGAGCAGCACCGCGATATCACGGTGAATTACGATCCTACCCATCTGCCTTTCACCTTTTTGGATGGCAAGCAGCGCGTCGCCGGACTGAGCGTCGATCTGCTGAACCTCATCTCGCAGCGCACCGGGATCCGTTTTCATTACAACGAGATGCATGGATTAAGCACCATGCGCGATGCGCTGGTTAATCAACGCGATTCACTGATCGTGGTGAGTGACGGCGCGTCAAAGCAGAGTCCGCATATTCAATACACGCGTTCTTACGTCTATTCGCCTTGGGTGGTGATGACCCGTAGCGACAGTCACTGGCGCAGCTTTGATGAGATGGCAGGCAAACGCATCGGCATCTACGAACGTTCTTACTATCGTTTTGATCTGCGTCGCCGCTGGCCAACCATCGATTTTAATGAAAATGCCGTATCGCTCGACTCTCTCGGGCAGCTGCAGGACAAGCAGGTTGACGGCTTTATCGTGCCCTACGAATCGGCGCAATATTTGCTGAATAACCACTTCAACGATCGCTTCAAAGTGGCGTTTGTAGCGCCGTTGCCGATGTTTCGCATGGCGATGGCCACCAACGTCGCGGATGAACATCTGAATTCAATCCTGAATAAAGCGCTGTCCGATATTCCGCAGCCAACCATGCAGTCGCTGATGGAGCGCTGGATCAAATACACGCCGCCCGCCACCAGCACCTCGTGGCAGAGCTATCGCAGTTACGTGCTGCGCATTGCTGCGGTGGCCGGTATTTGCCTGCTGTTTTTCCTGTGGCGTAACCATCTGCTGAAATCGTCGCTGGCGAAGCAGCGCCAGCACGAGCGCGAAATCAGCAACCAGCTGCACACCATCGAAACGCTGCTGGAGGATGTACACAAAGCAAAACGTGCCGCGCTGCGCTCCAGCGAGGCGAAAAGTACCTTCCTCTCGCATATGAGCCATGAAATCCGCACGCCGCTGGCGGCGCTGATTGGCCTGCTGGAGATCGAACACTTGGGTCAGAGCGACGAATCGCAGCGGCAAAAGAATATCGATCTGGCGTGGGAATCCTCACGTTCGCTGCTCTCGCTGGTCGGCGATATTCTCGACCTGGCGAAAATCGAATCCGGCCATTTCAGCATTCGTCATCAACCGATGTCGCTGAGCGATGTGGTGCACGACACCGAAGCGCTGTTCCGTCAGGTGGCGCATAACAAAGGGCTGTCGCTCAATGTGATGATAGAAATCGATCAGGATTGCGTGCTGTTTGATCCGGTGGCGCTGAAGCAAATCCTCGCCAATTTAGTGAGTAACGCCATCAAGTTCACCGCTCAGGGCGAAGTCGAAGTGGCGTTGTATCAGGCTGATAACAGCAAACCGGAATATGTTTTGGAAGTGTGTGATAGCGGGATTGGCTTAACGCCGGCGCAGCAACAGGCGATTTTTGAACCCTTTATTCAGGTCGAGCAAAGTACCAATCGCGTGAGCGGCACCGGACTTGGGCTCAATATTTGTCGCCGTCTGGCCGGCATGCTGGGAACGGAACTGCACGTTGAGAGCGAACCCGATGAGGGCAGCGTGTTTATGCTGCGCTTTGTCGCCCAGCCCGCCACGCTGATTGAAGCGCAAGTTGAGCCAGTTGATGAAAGTGAGCAAGTGTCACTGAGAATGCTGATTGTGGATGACAACGCCACCAATCGACAGCTACTGGCGCAACAGCTGCGTTACGCCGGACATCATGTGCTGGTGGCGGATGGCGGCGAAGCGGCGCTGGCGCTGTGGCGTGAACATGAAGTTGAGCGCGTGATCACCGACTGCAATATGCCCGGCATGGATGGCTTCGAATTTACCCGCCAACTGCGTATCGAAGAAAAACTGCTGAACCGCCGTGCGGTACCGATTTACGGCCTGACGGCGATGGCGGAAGAGCGCGTCGCGCAACTGGCGGCGCAGGCTGGCATGGATGGTTGCCTGTTTAAACCGCTGGAGCGCACGCAGCTGCTGAAAGTGGTGACGGGTGTAACAACCAGCCAGACACGTCCCGACACCTTACTCACGCTGGAAAATCTGGCAGCTAACGATCCACAAGCCTGGCGCGATCTGGTGACCACCGCACAGCAACAAAATGCGCGCGATCTGGCCCAGCTTCAGCAAGCCATTGAAGAAACCAATTTCGACGGCGCGCGCCACGCCGCCCATCGGCTGCTCGGCAGTGCCAAATTGCTGTATGCCGAAGAATTACAACAATGCTGTCTTGCCGCCGAGCAAGCCGCAGAGCGCGAAGACGCGGCCTTGCTGCAACAGCAGCTGCCAGCCATCGTCACGGCGATACAAGAGCTGGAAGCGATCTTCCAGCGCGCACTGGAAAATAATCCTGAAAATGAGGTGAGAAGATGAAAGAAGACGCCATTTGGCAAATTGCCGTATTAGACGATCATCCGCTGATCAGTAAAGCCATTCAGTATCGCTTGTCGCAGGAAGCGGATTTGGATCTCGCGGGCAGCTTCAGTCAGCGCCAGCAACTGATGACATTTTTACGCACGAATAGCGTCGACGTACTGGTACTGGATTACCTGCTGGGCGAGGACGAAATTGACGGTCTGCAAATGGTGAAACAGCTGCGCGTGCAGTATCCACAGCTGAAAATTTTAGTCTCTTCATCGGTGGAGAAACCGGCGATCGTCAAGCTGCTGCTTAAAGCCGGCGTGCATGGATTTGTCGGTAAAAGCCAGGATCAGGAAGTGTTGATCAAAGCGCTACATGAAGTGTGCCGTAACAAGCATTTTCTCAGTGCCGAGATGCTGTTAGAGATGGATAAGTTCGAGGAACACGATCGTGAGATGCATGATTACTTGCTGCCGCGTGAACTCGGCGATGACATTGCTGTGCTACTGCGTGAACTGAGCCCGCGCGAGCTGGAAGTAATTCGCTGCTACCTGGATGGCTTAAGCGTCACGCAGATCGCCGGTAAATACGCGCGCAGCCGCAAAACCATCAGCGGGCAAAAGCAGACCGCACTGCGCAAACTGGGGCTGCGATCCGATCTGGAATTGTTCAAATACAAAGAGCATTTCAGCGAGCTGGCGGTTCATCTTTGATCCAACCCAATGCGGATAAATTGTGTTCTGTGACGCGGATCAAGGCTTATTCGCCGCACCGCGCTGTCATGATGTTTACTAGAATGGTAGTTTATCAGTTATCACAGACACGATAACGGTGGATGACATTATGCAACTGACAATGCGTTGGTTTGGTCCGAAAGAAGATAAAGTTTCGCTGGAATATATTCGTCAGGTGCCGGGCGTGCGCGGCGTTGTAGGCGCGCTGTACGACGTGCCGGTGGGCGAAACCTGGCCGAAAGAGAAGATTAACGCGCTGGTTGAGCAGGTGCATGCCGCCGGGCTGACCGTGGAAGTGATTGAAAGCGTCAATATCCACGACGACATCAAAATCGGTCTGCCGAGCCGCGATCGCTATATCGAAAACTACAAGCAAAGCATCCGTAACCTGGCCGAGGTCGGCGTGAAGGTGATTTGCTACAACTTCATGCCGGTGTTCGACTGGATGAAAACCGACATGAACTACGTGCTGCCAGACGGCTCGCTCACCATGGCGTTTGAGAAGAAAGGCATCGATAAGAGCCTCGACGAGGTGGTGCAGGAAGTGCTGGGCAACTCCAACGGTTTTGCCCTGCCGGGCTGGGAACCGGAACGTCTGGCGAAAGTGCAGGATCTGTTTGCCCAATACAAAGATGTTGATGACGCTAAGCTGCGTGAAAACCTCGCTTACTTCCTGAAAGCGGTGATACCGGTGTGTGAAGAAGTGGGCGTCAAGATGGCGATCCACCCGGACGATCCACCGTATTCGATCTTCGGCCTGCCGCGCGTGGTGAAGAACCGCGACGATCTCGACTGGATCTGTAACGTGGTCGATTCCGAAGCTAACGGCATCACGCTGTGTACCGGATCGATTGCCGAAGATCCGAATAATGATGTGTACGGCATTCTGGCCGAGTTCTCGCGCCGCAAACGCATTCCGTTCGCGCATGTGCGTAACATCAAGATTATTCAGGATAAAGATTTCTACGAGTGCGCGCACCCAACCGAATACGGTTCGCTGGATATGTATAAAGTGCTGCAATCGATGTATGACAACGGCTTCGATGGCTACATCCGTTCAGATCACGGCCGCTTTATCTGGGGCGAAACCGGCCGTCCGGGCTACGGTTTGTACGACCGCGCGCTGGGCACCACGTATCTGCTGGGATTGTGGGAAGCGTTGGGTAAGCGCTGAGTTTTACGCGGTGCGCATAAATGCGCACCCTACGAAAAACGCGCCAATCCTTTGTAGGGTCGCCATTCATGGCGACCTTTTCACATTAATCTCACCGCACAACCTGGCAAACTCTCTTTCCCCACTTGCCGTTAAATATATACAGTTAAACTGTACATATTCAGCGGAGACTCACCATGTCAGAACAAAACAAAGCCGTTGTACGTCACTTCAATCAGCAGGTGATTACCGAAGGCGATCGCCAGGCTTTCGATCAACTCGTCGGCGAAAACTTCATTAACCGCTCAGCGCCAGCCGGCGCGCCCAGCGATCGCGAAAGTCTCTGGCACACCTTCGATCAGATCCTGCGCCCCGCTTTCTCCCATCTGCAGGTGCACATTGAAGATCAAATCGCCGAGCGCGATTGGGTTACAACGCGCAAAACCATTAGCGGCGTCCACAGCGGATCGCTGATGGGCATCGCGCCCACCGGTTTAGCTGTGACGATCGCGGTGATCGATATGGTGCGAATTGAAGAGGGAAAATACGCGGAACATTGGGGCATGAACACGCTGGCGGCAGTGATGACGCAGCTAAAGCAGTTTGCGTAACGCAGCCAGCCCTTTTTGCAGATCGTCGCGATCCTGCTGGTCAAGTGTTTCGCTGATGCGCGCCGCAATCCAGTCGGTACGCTGTTGACGCGCCGCCGCCAACGCAGCGCGTGCTTGATCGCTCAGCACAATCACCTGCGCCCGTGCGTCCTGCGCGCTTTTTTGCCGCAGCACCAAACCTTGCGCCTCCAGCTCATTTACCACCAAACGCATACTTTGATGTTTCACGCCGCGCAGCCGCGCGAGATCGGCGATGGAGAGCGCGTCGTGGCTATCGAGCAGATCTAAGGTTTCATATTGCGAGGTGCGCACGGTCGCGGTGCTGACGCGCACGTTACGCACCAAGTGGCTAACCAGCTGACGGAGCTCTTCCGCCAGCTGCTGGGTTGCAATTTCAGTGCTCAAAGGGGCGATTCCTGCGCGCTATCGTTGTTGCATTATATGAAGGTGCGCATGAATGCGCACCCTACGAAAACCTTTCCAAACAACAGTAGGGTCGCCATTCATGGCGACCGTTTTACGTCTAACTGACGGGCATCAGGAAACCTATTGCCAGGCTTTAAACAACAAACTGGCATTCACGCCGCCAAAGCCAAAACCGTTGGATAGCGCATAGGTCATCGCCGTCGGCTGTGGTTTCAGCGCCACCAGATTCAGCCCAACGGCCGCTTCATCCGGATGCTGCAGATTGAGCGTCGGCGGAGCAACCTGATCGCGCAGCGCCAGAATCGAGAAGATCGCTTCTACGCCACCCGCCGCACCGAGCAGATGTCCGGTGGCCGATTTGGTGGAGGTGATCGCCACCTCGCTGCCAGCAAACAGCGAGCTAATTGCTGCCAGTTCGCCCTTGTCGCCGACCGGCGTCGACGTAGCATGCGCATTGATATGCTGCACCTCGCTCGCGATAATGCCCGCCTGTGCCAGCGCGGTTTCCATCGCCCGGCGTGCCCCTTCACCATTTTCCGGGCCGGCGGTGAGATGGTAAGCGTCAGCGCTGGTACCGTAACCCACCAACTCCGCCAGCGGTATCGCGCCGCGCGCCTGCGCATGTTCCAGCGACTCAATCACCAGCAATCCCGCGCCCTCGCCCATCACAAAACCGTCGCGATCGCGGTCAAACGGACGTGAAGCCTGCTCGGGACGATCGTTAAAGCCGCCCGACATCGCTTTCGCTGCGGCAAATCCGGCCAGGCTCACGCGATGGATCGCCGCTTCGGTGCCGCCGCACAGCGCAATATCCGCTTCGCCGCTGCGAATCAGCCGTGCCGCATCGCCAATCGCCTGTGCACCCGCCGCGCAAGCCGTCACTGGCGCGCCAATCGGCCCACGAAAACCGTGCGCAATCGAAACGTGTCCGGCGGCCAGATTGGCGAGGAACGAAGGAATGGTAAATGGCGACAAGCGACGTGGCCCACGCTCGGCGGTGGTTTCAACCGCATTGGCGATTTCGTTAAAGCCGCCGATGCCGGTGGCGATCACCGTGGCGGTGCGCTGCTGCGGTGCGCTGTCCTGCGGGAACCAGTTGGCCTGCGTCAGCGCTTCATGCGCCGCCACCAGCGCGAACTCAATAAAGCGATCCATTTTCTTGCGATCTTTGGCGGCGATAATGCCGTCGGGATTAAAACCGTGCTGGGGATCCTGCTCCAGCGTCGGCACCTGTCCCGCGACTTTGCAGGCGATATCCTGCACCATCTCCGGCGGCAAGGCGCTGATGCCCGATTTTCCCGCCAGCAGCGACTGCCAAACCGCTTCCGTGCCACAGCCAAGCGGCGATACCAGCCCCATGCCGGTAATGACAATTCGTTTCATTTTTCACTCCTTAATCTGCAGATATTCGCGCGTCGACGTTATGATTGCGGCTGGTTTAGCGGCGGCGGCGCAAATCGCTGGGTGTTATCTCCAGCGCGTTTTTTCTGCAGATAATCATGGCGATAGTGCATCATCGGCTCCGCTGCCGGGCCGGGCACCATCTGATATTTATCCAGCGTCAGCGGCTGGCCGTTTTCGCTATCGACCAGCTGCATCTTCACCGGACGCTGCGTGGCGCTTTCCACCAGTTGCATCTGGCGGCCTTCCGGCGAGAAATGGGTGCTGCCCCACTCGGTGAGCGCCAGAATCACGCCGCGAAAATCGCGACCGACAGCCGTCAGGTGATATTCGAAGCGCGCCGGGCTGGTGCTGTAACACACCTTCTCCAGCAAGCCATCGTCCACCAGCTCTTTCAGCCGCCGCGACAAAATGTTGGGCGCCACGCCGCTGCTTTTCTGGAACTCATCGAAGCGGGTAAAACCGGCCAGCGCATCGCGCATGATCATTATGCTCCAGCCATCGCCAATGCGCCCAAGGCTACGCGCGATAGGACAAGGCATGTTGTAGAGCGGTTGGTTTTTCAAGGTTGGCTATCCCACATCGGTTTGATGGCGGATACTGTTGCAGAGTGACTTTCATTTTGCAAGTAACTTGCAGAATGAAAGTGACTTGACGGTGGTTTCTTTGCGCAATAAATTGCGCCGCTACGGTTGGGCGCACTTGATCGTAGCGGCGCGATTTATCGCGCGGATTTGGTCAGGTCCGTACCCGCAACGCCGCCTCAATCTTGTCGGCGATCTTAGTCACCACATACGCAATCACCATGTAGAACACCACCGCCACCAGGAAGGCTTCGAGGTAGTAGAAATTCAGCGCCGCCGTCAACTGCGCCTGGGCAAAGATATCCACCACTTCGATGGCAAACGCCAGCGACAGCGCTTTCATGATCACCATAAAGGCGTTAGCCAAATCGGGAATCGCCGCCACGATAATCTGCGGGAACATTACGCGGCGGAACAGCTGGCCGCCGCTGTAACCGAGCGACAGCGCTGCATCCGATTGTCCACTATCAAATGAGTTGAGCGCGCCCTTCCACACTTCCGCCTGAAACGCCGCGACGCAGGCGCTCAGGGCGACGATGATGATCACCCAGTTCGGCAGCGAGTGCGCATTCACTTTCACGCCAAACAGCGTGGCGACGAAGTCCAGCGCCGGTGGCAAACCGTAATAGGCGAGGAAAATCACCACCACCATCGGTACGCCTTTAAAGGCAATCTTGTAAGCGATCACCAACTGGCGCAGCACCGGAATGCGGCGATGTTCAATAAAGGCAAACAGCCCGCCGAGCAGCGTTGAGCAGATAAACACCGTCACCGCCATCAGCAGCGTCACCGGCACCGCATCGAGAATGCTCCAGAAGTCCGGCAGCAAAACCTCAAGATCAAACATGGTTTCTCTCCCTTATCAGACGCTGGTGAATTTGACGCGTGCAGCGGTTTTCGAGCTGTACTTCGCGTGACGTTGTTCGAAGAAACGGATAATCAACCACGCCACGCCGCACAGCAGCGAATAGAGCACCGCCAGCACCAGATAGGTACCGAACTGATATTGGTTGTAGTCGCGTTCCATGATCAGATGCGCAGTCGCCATCACATCCGCCGCACCGATGTACATCACCAGCGCCACGTTATGAATCAGATAGATAATCGCATTGCCGTAACCCGGCAGCGCATAGTGCACCGCTTGCGGACCGACAATACGCAGCATTTTCTGGCGGAAGCTGTAGCCCATGCTGTCGGCGGCGTCGTGCTGGCCGCTCTCCACGGCGAGAAACGCCGGACGCATCACTTCCGACAGATACCCGCCGTGATACAGGCTCAGGCCAATCATCGCCGCGATGTTGGCGGTGACAAAATCGCTGAAACCAAACTGCTCGGCCACCAGCGGCAAGCCATAAAACGCGACAAACAGCTGCAGCACCACCGGCACGCTGCGCGCGTACGAGACATATAAATCCACAAACTGGCTGATGACCGGGATGCGGCGCACGCGGAATACGGTGGCGATCAGCGCCAGGAAGAACCCGACGATCATCGCGACAAACATTATGCCAAGCGTCAACGGCAGCGCCGAGAGCAGCTCGGGAATCATCGAAGTCAGATTCACGGTGAAACACTCCTGCTAAAAAAGAGCCGGTGAATGCGGCGTAAGGGCGGCCTTCGGCCCGCCCTTTTCAACGCATCATCGAGCACGGTGAATCTCTTACTTCATGTACTTCGTGACGTCTTCGCCAAACCACTTCTGCGCCAGCTTATCCAGCGTGCCGTCCGCTTTCAGCTGCTGCAGCGTTTTGTTGATGTCATCGTTCAGCGCCTGGTTCTCAGCAGAACGGTGAATCAGCACGTAAGTGTTGTTGATGGCAACCGGCTCGCTGGCTTTGATCGCCAGTTTCTGGTTGTCGATCACCGTTTGCTCGCCGAGGTTCGAAGGCAGGATCAGCGCATCATATTTGCCACGCTGCACCTCTTTCAGACGATCCGGATAAGGCACGCCAGCGCTTGAGGCTTTGATCTCAACTTTGTCGTTCGGATTTTCCTGCTGCCACTGCGTCACGAATTTGTACACGCCGCCGCCCGCGGTAACCGGCACGATGTTCTTGCCGACCAGATCTTTCATGCCGTTAATGGTGCTATCGCTGCGGCTGTAGATCTTCATCAGGCTGGCACCGATCGGTGCATCCGGGATCAGGAACTGTTTGCTGCGCGTTGGCGCTTTGTAATAACCGCCGGTCGCCATGTCATATTTGCCGGTGGCGAGGCCGGTTTCCTGGGCGATATCCGCCGCACCTTCCATCACGAATTTGTACTGCGGCAGTTTGGCGTTGATGGCTTTCAGCACGTCCGGCTCGTAGCCCTGCGGCTCGTGACCAATCGCGCCCCACGACAGCGGTTTAGATTCCGCTGCGGTAGCAATTTTGATGGTGCGGACCGCGTCGGCGAAGCTGTTACCGCTGATGAGCGCCAGCGCGATGATGCCAGGCGCGGCCAGGCGACGTAAGGTGGTTTTGATTGCAGGCATGTCGTTGATTCCTTTAATTATTAGAATACGCGTTCTGAATTGAGGAACTGAGCGAGTCGCGGCAGGGTTGGATTATCAAACATCTCAGTCGGGCTGCCCTGCGCGGCCACCACGCCCTGATCCATAAAGACGATGCGGTTCGAGATACTTTTGGCGAACTGCATTTCGTGCGTCACCAGCAGCGAGGTAATGCCGGAAGACGCCACATCTTTAATCACTTTCAGCACCTCGCCCACCAACTCCGGATCGAGCGATGAAGTCGGTTCATCAAACAACATCACATCAGGGCGCACCGCCAGCGCGCGGGCGATGCCGGTACGCTGCAGCTGACCGCCGGAAAGCTGCGACGGATAGTGATCGAGTTTGGCGCCCAATCCGACGCGCTCCAGCTCCTGCACGGCGATATCGCGCGCTTGCTGTTTGCTTTTGCGTTGAATGACGATCAGCGGATCCATCACGTTTTCCAGCACCGTCATGTTTTTGAACACGTTGAACTGCTGGAACACCATCGCGGTGCGCAGGCGGATCGCCTGGATCGCCGCTTTATCCGGTGACTGATAATCCATGCGGATCTGATCGAGCTGAATGGTGCCCGACGCCGGTTTCGCCAGATAGTTAATGCAGCGCAGCAGCGTGGTTTTGCCGGTGCCGCTTGGCCCGATGATCGACACCACATCGCCGCGTTTCACCGACAGATCGACACCTTTCAGGATCGGCGTGCTGCCGTAAGAGAGCTTAATATCGTTGAGTTCTAACATGCAGCAGCCCTTATTTGTTCAGATCAGCATGGCCAAGCACATGCATCAGACGGTTGGCCCAGCCAAAAATGGCGATGGCGTGGATCAGATCGATAATCTCCTGATCGTTCATGCCGACCGCGCGCAGTGCTGCCATATCTTCGGCGCTGGCTTTTGACGGCGTCACCGACAGGCGCCGGGCAAAACGGTAGATCGCCGCATCACGCTCGCCGAGCACATCCGCACGATCAAAATAGATGGCGCTCACCACCGCATCACTTTCGGCCAGCTGCGCATGGCGACGCGCATGCACCACCGCGCAATATTTGCAGCCGTTGACGATCGACGCGCCCAGCGCGCCGAGTTCACGATCCGCGCGATCCAGCCCGCCATCGACATACATAATGGCGTTGAACAGTACGGTACGCGCCACGTAGCTGTCGGGATCGTGCGCTAACGTGCGCACATATTCGGAAATCTTCTTATTCGATGGCGTCACTTTCATCGCATCGAGCTGCGCGGGCGTGGCCTCTGCCACCTCAACCGGCGCGATATACGGATGCCAGTGCAGCGGCTTGAGATTAACCGACGGAATCATGCAGACCTCAACAAACGTAATCCGGCCGCGACGCGCGTTTGGAAGTTAACAAAAGCGATCAGCTCGGAGAGCGCCACAATCTGCGGATTGCTCATTCCGGCCTGCTCCAGCAGGCGAATGTGCTGCTCGGTGGCGTTCATCGGCTGCTGGGTAACAAGATCGGCGTGGCGCGCAAGGGCTGCCAGCGGTTCTGGCAGATCGCGTGCGCCTGCCGCCAGCGCCAGCAGCGCCTCTGACGGCTGCAACGCCGCCAGCTGCGTCTGATAATCCTGTTGCAGCGCGGCATCGTTATTCAGCTGCGCCATGCGCTGCGCCAGCGCAAAACGTACATCCGCCGCTAAGCCCTGATCGTCCTGCGGTGCCAGCACCGAGAGGCGGCACTGTTCCGCGCCGTCAACAAATTCCGGGCGCAGGCGGCGCGTGCCGTACAGCGCATCTTCAGCGTTTAAGCCGACTGCGCGATCAATTGCGTCACTCACTGCGCGTTCTCCTGGTTGAGTAAGGGCGTGGAATCCACCCATTCATCGCCCTGCAATTCAGGGGTGTCAAAAGCCTGTAAGTTGGCGTAATGCTGCTCGACGTCTTCGGCAAACAGCGAAGCGGTGATACCGCGCACCAGACGATCGGCACCGGCGCTCACCGCCGGAATATCGCCGGAGACTTTGCCGTGCGTCAGCATCGCGGCATCGTTAAAGCAGTGAATGTGCGCCAACAGCGGACATGCGCCTGGCGTCAGTTCGCGGAATTCAAAGGCGGGGCCGAGATCCGGCGCTTCCAGCAGATTGGCACGCGGCGCGCCCATTTGCGGCTGATAACGTCCGTCGCGCCAGCTGCGGATATGCGGTGCCAGCGCGGCAAACTCCGGGCGGCCGTGGAAATCGTTGCTAAAGCCGGTGGCCGCAATGAGGTAGTCGTAGCACAGCGCGCCTTGCGTGGTTTCGATCAGCAGGCCATCGGCCTCTTGCTTAACCGCTTTGATGCCGCAATCAAGCAAGAAGCGAGCATTGGCATGACGCGATACGCGCAGCGTCGAGGAGCGCGGCGGCGGCGTTTGCGTGGTGGCGGTGTAATCGACAAACTTCCACTTCCACGCGTCCGGCAACTGATGCATGCCGTGCACCACGCCCTGACTGCCGATGCCGGTCATTTTGTTGATGCGCGGCATCTGCTTACGACGAATCAAAAGATCCACCGCGCCCGCGCCGTTTTCCAGTGCGGTGGCGGCGTTATCCATCGACGATGCGCCCGCGCCAATCACCGCGATGCGTTTGCCTTTTAGGGCTGAGAAATCAATGTCGTCGGCGGAGTGCGCCCAGAACTGGCGGTCGATACCTTGCAGGAAATCCGGCACGGCGAAGCCGCCAAGACCAGAACGTCCGGTGGCCAGCACCAAACGGCGAGTGTAAATGCGGCCGGTTTCGGCACCGCTAACATCGAGCGCAATCAGATCGCCAGCAAAGCCAATATGGGTGACGCGCACATTGTTGCGCACCGGCAGATTCAGCACCTTGCGATACCAAATCAGGTAATCCATCCACTGCGCTTTGGGAATTTTATCCAGCGCTTGCCAGGCTTCTTTGCCCCACTGCGCGGTGAACCACGCGCGGAACGTCAGTTGCGCCATGCCGAGCGCCGGGCCGTGCAGGGATTTCGGTGAACGCAGCGTTTCCATGCGCGCAAAGGTCACCCACGGACCTTCCAGCCCGGCGGGTGCGGCGTCATACGCCACCACATTGCTGATGCCGCTGAACTGCAATTTCGCCACCGCCGCCAGCCCGCACATGCCCGCGCCGATCACCACCACATCACGCACGGGTGCGCCATCCTGCGTGCGCTCGGGCACCCAGGATTTCGCGGGCAGTTCAAGATATTCCAGATCCTGCTGAAGCTGAGCTTCCAGCGCGGCAAGGCCATCGGCGGCATAAGTCATACACGTTTTCCCAGAAATAAGCGGCGGCCAGAGTGCGGACGAAACCACCAAAGCGCGTTAGTGACTAAGCATTTCCATTATCCTGATAACACATAGTTAATGGTTAATAATCACTAAATCACATAGTAAGAGCTAAGGCTTCGCATAATCCTCTTGCCCTAAAACAGAGTCAATAATCGCGCTCAGCTTTTGACCAATGGATTTCTTATATCTTATGCCGGAAATGTTATAAGGCTTTTAAGAGAAGATTTTTCATACGCTGGCTGATGACTTAGATCACGCACATTCCGTAGCGGCGCGATTTATCGCGCAATAAATTGCGCCGCTACAAAATACGATTTGAGAAAGATGTTTAATCCTGATTAATCAACCGCATAATACGCGGATGTTCGCTGGCGGGCAGACGCTCAAATCCCGGCAGCAAATCGGCGGCAGCGCTGGCTAACGCCTCCACCAGCGCCTGCGCGGCAGTGGAAATCTGTCTTCCCTGCGGCGTAATCACGCCAAAATAATAAGGAATATCCTCCTCGATTGGACGGATCGCCACACCGGCTAGCGGCATGCCCCAACCGGTGACCGGTTCGAGGATTGCCACGCCCAGCCCGGCGCGCACGCAGCCAAGAATATTGGCGGAAGAGTTGGTTTCGATGGTTTCGTGCAGCGGCGTTTTGACTTTTTTCAGCGCTTTTTCGTAGCGTCCGCGCAGTCGCTGCGGGCTCCACGGCGCAATCAAACGGCGTCCCGCCAGGCTGCTCAACGACAGCTGAGAGTGCGCCGCCAGCTCGTCATTCTCCGGCAGCGCCACCACGCACTGTGATTGCCCAATCCAGTGCAACTCCACCGCGTGATGCTCCAGCGGCAGACTGCATAAACCGAGATCGGCTTCGGCGGTGATCACCGCATGCGCCGTCTGCACCGCCGATTCGCTGATGATCTGCACTTTGTTCTGCAGGTTCAAGGCGGCCAGCGCCTGCGGCAGCAAACCCGCCGCCAATGCCGGCGTGGCGGCGATGCTCAGCGGACGATGCTGCTGATGGGCGATCTCCTGCGCGCGCAGGCGAATCTGCTGCAGCGAGAGCAGCGCTTTCTGCACGTATTGATGCAGCTGCAGCGCCTCTTCCGAAGGATGAATGCGCGGCCCGTTGCGGATAAAAAGCGGATAACCCAGCGATTGTTCCAGCTCCTGAATCAAACGCGACACCGCCGGCTGCGAGCGATTGAGCGCCTTCGCCGCCGCCGTGACGCTACCGGCAGAGATCACCGCCGAGAAGGCTTCCAGCTGCCGCAAATCCAGGTCGTTTAAAATGGTCATCGCGCGATTTTTCCCTAACTCATTGATCGTTCCCGACATTGGCGCGGGAAAGTTTTCATCATAGAGAGAGTCGTGGGAATTAGCCACAGGGTGGAAAGTGCGCTTTGCCCCTCACCCTAACCCTCTCCCGCAGGCGGGAGAGGGTTAGGGTGAGGGAAATCACAACTTCTCCGTCAGCTCACGCTGATGCTCACGCAACAGGCGCAGCATCTCGCGCAGAAACCGATCTTCGTTGCCCTTCTGCCAGGCAATGCTCAATGGCAAACCTTTAATCTGCTCCGGCAGATCCAGCGCGATATAGCGCACGCTGTCGCTGTTCATGGTGCGATACGAAGCCGGCACCACCGCCAATCCTAAACCGGCAGCAACCAGGCTCAGAATGGTTTGTTTCTCTTCGGCAAACTGCGCGATGTGCGGTGTGAATCCCGCCAGTTTAAACAGGCTCATGGTGAGATCGTGACTGTGCGGGCGTGTGCGCCGGTCTGGAATGATCATCGCTTCGTGTTGAAAATCAGCCACCGCCACCCGTTCACGCTCCGCCAGCGCATGCTGAATCGGCACCGCCAGCACGCAGCTTTCGCGGGTGATAAAGCGCACCGCTAATGACGCATCAATACTTTGCGGCTCGCGAATAAAAATCATATCCAGCCAGCCCGACTTTAATTTCGGGATTAAATTAATGGTTTTGTCTTCAATAATATGAATATCGCTGTGCGGATGCAGTGGAACAAATAAATTAAGTAACGCCGGAACTAATCCACGCGCGGCACTATCAATTGCGCCAATACGTAATGTGCGACGTTCATCTTTTAATCCCACTTTAAAACGTTTCGCCAGCGCATCAAATTGATCGATTAATTTGCTGGCGTCGTCAAAAAAGAGCGCGCCTTCGGCAGTTAATGAAACATTACGCGTCGATCGATTTAACAGACGCACGCCGAGGTCCTCTTCCAGTAAACGAATGAAGCGAGAAAGTGACGCAGGCATCATTTCCATCTTTTGTGCGGCGCGGCCAAAATGCAGTTCTTTACCTACCGCAACAAAGCAACGCAATTGATTTATATCCACATTCCCCTCACCCGTTGATTATGCAAATAGTTTATATAATCCACATCTGATGATAAGCCAAAGCAAAACTGCATACTGAACTCGATTACAAAAAAATAACACCACCCTACACAATCTGGAGCACTTTAATATGAACTCTCACCTCGAAAAAAGGGTGATGCGTAAAGTGACGTTACGCATTGTGCCCTTCATCATGCTGCTCTACTTCATCGCTTTTCTCGATCGCGTCAATATTGGTTTTGCTGCATTAACCATGAATCAGGATTTAGGTTTCTCGCCCACGGTATTTGGCTTTGGTGCCGGGATCTTTTTCCTCGGTTATTTTCTGTTTGAAGTGCCGTCGAATTTAATTCTGCATAAAGTCGGCGCCCGCATCTGGATTGCGCGCGTCATGATCACATGGGGATTGGTTTCCGGCTGCATGGCATTTGTGCAGGGCACCACCAGCTTCTATCTGCTGCGCTTTCTGCTTGGCGTAGCGGAAGCCGGTTTCTTCCCCGGCATCATCCTCTATCTCAGCTACTGGTTCCCGGCGGCGAAACGTGCGCAGGTCACCGCCATCTTTATGGCTGCCGCGCCGCTCTCCACCGCGCTGGGATCGCCCATCTCCGCCGCCTTGCTGGAGATGCACGGCCTGCTGGGCTTTGCCGGTTGGCAGTGGATGTTCGTGCTGGAGGCGATTCCGGCGCTGCTGTTCGGCATCGTGGTGCTGTTTTACCTCACCGATCGCCCGGCAAAAGCCAAATGGCTTACTGATGAGGAGCGCGCATGGCTGGAAACCACCATGCAGGCCGAAGAGCAGGCGCGCGCCGTGAAAAATAGCCACAGCAGCGCATGGCGCGGACTGATGGATAAACGGGTGTTAGCGCTGGCGCTGGTCTATTTCGGTACGTCGGCAGGTTTGTACACGCTCGGCATCTGGTCGCCACAGATCATCCGCAGCTTTGGCGCATCCTCGATGGAGATTGGTTTCCTTAATGCCTTCCCGGCGGTGATTGGCGTGATCGGCATGATCCTGTGGGCACGCCACTCCGACCGCACCAAAGAGCGCAGCTGGCATGTAATTGCCGCCTGTTTACTGGCAGCGGCCGGACTGATTTATGCCGGTAATGTCAGCACGCTGTTTAGCGTGATTATCGCCCTGACACTGGTCACCGTTGGCATCAGCGCCTCAAAACCGCCGCTGTGGAGCATGCCGACGTTGTTCCTGAGCGGTCCCGCAGCGGCGGCGGGCATCGCCACCATCAACTCGATCGGCAACCTTGGCGGTTTTGTCGGCCCGATGATGATTGGCGTGATCCGCCAACAAACCGGCAGCTATACGTGGGGCCTCTATTTTGTTGCCGGGCTGCTGGTGCTATCGGCGATTGTGGTTCTGATTCTCTCTGCCCGCGGCAAAACACCGCACCCCGCAGAACTTGCTCATCCTCATACACATTGATCTAACTGGAGAAACACCATGCGTAACTACTCGATTGCCGCCATTCCCGCAGACGGTATTGGCCCGGAAGTGATCTCTGCTGGCGTGGAAGTGCTGCATGCGCTGACGCGCCACGATCCGCAACTGAAATTTGCGGTGCAAACCTTTGACTGGGGCTCGGATTACTACAAGCAACACGGCGTGATGATGCCGGAAGATGGCCTGCAAACGCTGAAGACGTTTGATGCGATTTATTTTGGTGCGGTCGGCGCGCCAGACGTGCCGGATCACATCACGCTGTGGGGTTTGCGTTTGCCGATTTGTCAGGGCTTTGACCAGTACGCCAACGTGCGTCCGACCAAAATTCTGCCGGGCGTCACTTCACCGCTGCGCAATCGCGGCCCGGGCGATCTCGATTGGGTGATTGTGCGGGAAAACTCAGAAGGCGAATATTCCGGTAACGGCGGCCGCGCGCATCGTGGTTTGCCGGAAGAAGTCGGTACCGAAGTGGCGATCTTCACCCGCGTTGGCGTGACGCGCATTATGCGTTATGCCTTCAAACTGGCGCAGTCGCGTCCACGCAAGCTGCTGACGGTGGTCACCAAATCCAACGCCCAGCGTCACGGCATGGTGATGTGGGATGAGATTGCCGCCGAAGTGGCGCAGGAGTTCCCGGACGTGCAGTGGGACAAAATGCTGGTGGATGCGATGACGCATCGCATGACGCTGCATCCGCAGAGCCTCGACACCATTGTCGCCACTAACCTGCATGCCGATATTCTGTCGGATCTGGCCGGAGCGCTGGCGGGCAGTTTAGGCGTGGCGCCCACCGCCAATATCGATCCTGAACGTCGCTTCCCGTCGATGTTCGAACCGATTCACGGCTCAGCGTTTGATATCACCGGCAAAGGCATCGCCAATCCGATAGCCACGTTCTGGACAGCGGTGCAGATGCTGGAGCATCTCGGCGAACACGACGCAGCGGCGCTGATTATGCAAGGCATTGAATATGTCTGCGCTCAGGGCATTTTGACACCGGATGTGGGCGGCACAGCGAATACCGCTGAGGTAACGCGTGCGGTGGTGGAGTTTATTGAGGCGAAAGCTACCGTGGCAGAAGCCATCTGATTTTATCCAGTGCGTATCCTGTCATCGCACATTCCGTAGCGGCGCGATTTATCGCGCAATGAATTGCGCCGCTACGACTCATGCATTCTGTGATTTTGATTTGCACCTGCTGCGCTTTTCATTAAAAGTCTTTGCATCCTTCTGTTTTCGCAGGACCTCGCATGATCGACTCAGGCAGAGAAGCCAGACCGAATTCCTATCGCACCATGCTGTTAGCGTTGTTGGTCGCCGTGACCTTCTTTATGGAAAACCTCGATGCCACGGTGATCACCACCGCGATTCCGCAGATGGCGCGCGACTTCGCTTCCAGCCCGGTGGCGCTGAACATTGGCGTCAGCGCCTATTTACTGGCGGTCGCAGTGTTCATTCCGATGAGCGGCTGGCTGGCGGAGCGCGTTGGCGCACGTACGGTATTCGCTAGCGCGATCCTGATTTTCACCCTCGCCTCAATCCTGTGTGGCTTAAGCGACACGCTCGCCATGTTCACGCTGAGCCGCATTCTGCAAGGCATTGGCGGCGCGATGATGGTGCCGGTGGGTCGCATGGTGGTACTGCGCGTCACCGAAAAAAAGGAGATGGTGAAAACCATCGCCTTTATTACCTGGCCGGGTTTGATTGCGCCGGTGCTCGGCCCGCCGCTGGGCGGTTTGATTGTCACCTACGGGCATTGGCCGTGGATTTTCTGGCTCAATATTCCGCTCGGCATCCTCGCCATTATCGCCACCGCTTATCTGGTGCCGCAGTTCAAAAGCGAACAGCTGCGGCCGTTTGATGTGCGCGGCTTTGTGCTTACCGCCACCGCCTGCACCTCATTAATTATCGCGCTCGAAGCGCTCGGGCAGATGCATCTCAATGTTGGCATTCCGTTGCTGCTGCTGGGCGTGCTGTGCAGCTGGCTGGCGTATCGTCACAGCTTCCGCCATGCGCAGCCGCTGCTGCCGTTTAGCGCGATGAAAATTGCCACCTTCCGTAATGCGGTGATTGGCGGCTCGTTCTTCCGCGCCTCGATCAACGCGGTGCCCTATTTGCTGCCGCTGCTGTTTCAGCTGGGTTTTGGCTGGAGCGCGGCGCAGGCCGGTGCGATGGTGCTGTGGGTATTTGCCGGAAATCTGGCGATGAAGCCAGCGACAACCTGGTTAATGAAGCGCTGGGGCTTTCGTCGTGTGTTGATGATCAACGGCGTGATCAGCCTCGCGGCAATGCTCGGCTGCTTGCTGCTCACGCCGTCGCTGGGCTACTTCGCGATTGCCACGATTCTGTTTATTGGCGGGCTGTCGCGCTCATTGCAGTTCAGCTGCTACAACAGTTTGGGCTTCGCCGATGTGCCGCAAAACAAGATGAGCGATGCCTCGGTGGTGTTCAGCATCTTCTTCCAGTTCAGCATGAGCGCGGGTATCGCGCTGGCGGCGCTGTTCCTGCGCGCATCCATGTTGTGGCAGGAGCATAGCGAAATTGCGCAAAGCGATATTCATATCGCCTTCGCCGGCGTGGCATTGTTGGTGCTGCTGTCGCTATTTGACGTAACGCGACTGGAGAAAAATGCCGGTGCGCAGGTGCTGGTAAAATAATCCCAACGCACTATTTACCGTTAAAAAGGGTAAATAGTGCGCTTCGCTTAAAAATAATCACTTTCACATAAGCAATTATATTTTTCAAACCCCTTTTAAGATAATGGCTAATAACACAATAGTTAATCAACCTTATGTAAAAACAGAAACATCAGGAATGCTGATTCATTTCATCACATTGAAAGAGAAATATTATAAAGACGAAGCGGCAATATATTTTCATCAAATAGAAAATCATGCAAAGATAATTATTATCACTCCTCATTCACCCCCTTCCCGATAGAAAAATTCCTTAACAATATCAAGGGTGATGAGATAACTCCTAATTAGCGCTTGTTGTGCGTTAGGCTTTAACGACTAACCTTAAGTAGTAAGTGAAATATGCGTTAACACCCTTTATCTGAGGTATTCATTATGACAACACCACGTGGCGGCTCTGGCAATTTTGCCATGGACCCGGAAAGAGCCCGCGAAGCGGGTAAAAAAGGCGGCCAATTAAGCGGCGGCAATTTTCGCAATAATCCAGAACGTGCGATTGAAGCGGGACGAAAAGGCGGTAAAAAAAGCCGTCGAGTCGTCGATAAATCTCCCGCATAACGTTATTGCGGCTGGCCGGTAATTCGGCAACAGCCGCAGTATCCTTTTATTTATTTGTCAGGAAAATATTATGAGCCACAACAGCGAAGAGCACTTTCTCGATTGGGTAAAAGATGCCCATGCCATGGAAAAACAGGCTGAAAGCATGCTGGAAAAAATGGCCTCGCGCCTTGAACACTATCCCGACCTTAAGCTGCGTATTGAACAGCATATTGTTGAGACCCGTGAACATCAGACGCTGGTGCAGAGCGTGATTGATCGCTACTCCACTTCCCAATCGGTATTGAAAGATCTCGCCGGCAAAATCTCCGCTTTCGGTCAGTCGATTGGCGGCGTGATGGTGGAAGATGAAGTGGTGAAAGGCGCGATCAGTGGCAACGTGTTTGAGCACCTTGAGATTGCCAGCTACACCTCACTGATTGCGGCGGCGCAGCATCTCAACGATCACGAAAGTGCCGATATCTTCTCGCGTATCCGCGAGCAGGAAATCGCCATGGCCGACTGGACCTTGACGCATTTGCCTGACGTGACCGAACAGTATCTGATTCGCTCCGCTACGCCGGGCGTTGAAGCCAAGAAGTAACTCCTGCACGATTCTTCCATTTTTCGCAACAATGACTTCGCTAACCCGGCTATTCTGCCGCTAAATTGTCTGTGCGAACCTTATGGCAAGGCTCGGGATTATCCCGAGCAACACCTAAGGAACCGCAATATGAAACTCTATCACTTCCCGCTTTCTGGTCATGCTCACCGCGCACGTCTGTTCCTGTCGCTGCTGGATTTACCGCATGAAGTCATCGATGTCGATCTCAAATCTGGCGAAAACAAAACGCCGGAATTCCTCGCCATGAATCCGTTTGGTCAGGTGCCGGTGCTGGAAGATGACGGCGTGTTTATTGCCGATTCCAATGCCATTCTGGTCTATCTGGCGAAGAAAACCGGTCGCAGCGAATGGCTGCCGGAAGATGCGCAGGGCGCGGCGGCGGTACAGCGCTGGCTCACCGTGGCAGCCGGTGATATCGCCTTTGGTCCAGCCGCGGCGCGTTTGATTACCGTGTTTGGCCGCCCGTTCAATCCAGAAGAGGTGATTGCCCGCGCGCATCTGGTGCTGTCACGCATTGAAGAGCATCTCGAAGGCCGCGAGTGGCTGGTTGGCGATCACCCGACAATCGCCGACGTCGCGCAGTACAGCTATATCGTGGGTGCGCCAGAAGGCAATGTCGATCTCTCTGGCTATCCGGCGGTGAACGCGCTGCTGCGTCGCATCGAAGCGCTGCCGGGCTTTGTGCCCTTCCCTCAAACTGCGGCTGGCCTGCGCAGCATCGCCTGAGTCCACCATCATGAGCAAGAAACTGCCGGTTTGGCATCAGGGTGAAATTGCGCTTCAGCAACAGGCGGGCGTGGCGGAGCGCATGGCGGACGTCGGCCAGCGCGTGATCCGCGATCACATGCCCGATCAACATCGCGACTTCTACGCGCAGCTGCCGTTTATTGTGGCGGGCAGCGTGGATGCGCACGGCGATGCGTGGGCGACGCTGCTGGAAGGCCAACCCGGTTTTATCTTCTCGCCCAATGCCACCACGCTGGATATCGAGGCGCGTCCGCACGCAAGCGATCCAGCGGCGGCGGGCATGCAGGATCGCGCGCCGGTTGGGCTGCTCGGCATCGAACTGCACACGCGGCGACGTAACCGCATGAACGGCGTGCTGCAGGCGATTGGCGGTGGTTTTCGCGTGCAGGTGGAACAGAGTTTTGGCAACTGCCCGCGCTATATCCAGCTGCGCGACTTTCACTTTGCGCACCATCCCGCCGAACCTTATCGCGGTGAGGTGGAAACCCTGAGCGCGCTGGATGATGCCGCCCGCGCCACCATCGCCGTGGCGGATACCTTCTACGTCGCCACCTATGCCGAACGCCAGGTTGATGCCTCGCATCGCGGCGGTAAACCGGGTTTCGTGCGCGTCAGCGAAGATGGCCTGCTGACCATTCCCGACTTTAACGGCAATCTGTTTTTCTCCACGCTCGGCAACATTCACCAGAATGGCAAAGCGGGATTGCTGTTTGTCGATTACGCCAGCGGCGACACGCTGCAACTGAGCGGCGATGCCGAAGTGATTCTCGACTCGCCCGAGATCGCCGCCTTTCAGGGTGCCGAGCGGCTGTGGACGTTTCGCCCGCGCCGTATTGTGCGTCGTCGTGCCGCCCTCGCCTTGCGCTGGTTAACGCCGCCGGATGGCGTCGCACCCAGTTCGCTGATGACCGGCGACTGGCAAGCCGCCGACGAACGCCTGCGTGCAGCGGATCTGGCATCGCGCTGGCGTCCGTTCAAGGTGGTTAAGGTGGTGGATGAAAGCGCCACGATCCGCTCGTTTCATTTAATGCCGGATGATGGCGCGGGTTTATTGCCGCATCTGGCCGGTCAACATCTGCCGATTCGTCTGCACTTGCCCGGTAGCGATAAGCCGTTGATGCGCGCCTATACGCTTTCGGTCGCGCCGTCGGAGAATTTTTACCGCATCAGCGTCAAGCGCGATGGCGTGGTTTCGCGTTACCTGCACGATCATCTCCACACCGGAGATACGCTGGAAGCGCGTGCGCCGGCGGGTGATTTTACTATCGACGCCAGCGAACCACGTCCGGCAGTGCTGCTTGCCGCTGGCGTGGGCATCACGCCGATGTTGGCGATGCTGCGCCATCTGATTTACGAAGGAGAGCGAAAACAGCGCCTGCGCCCCACGTTCCTGTTCCAGTCGGCGCGCAGCAAAGCCGAGCGCCCTTTCGTGCGCGAACTCGACCAGTTGCTGGCGGCGGCGCACGGCGCGGTGAAGCTGGTGCGCGTGCTGAGCCAGACGGCGGACGCAGAACCGGATGTTGATTACGACTTCGCCGGCCGCATCGATATGCCGCTGCTCTCGCAGGTGCTGCCGTTTAACGATTACGACTTCTATCTGTGCGGTCCGCCGCAATTTACCCAGGCGCTGTACGACGGGCTGCGCGCCTTGAATATCGCCGACGCTCGCATTCACGCCGAAGCCTTTGGGCCGTCGTCACTGCAGCGCACCAATGATATTGTTAAAGAAGAAAAACCGCTGTTGCCCGTAGCAACCCAATCGGTGCCGGTGAGGTTTATGGATTCACTGAAAGAGGCGCGCTGGACGCCGGATGCCGGTTCGCTGCTGGAGCTGGCGGAAGCGCGTGGCCTGAGCCCGGCGTATAGCTGTCGTGCCGGACATTGCGGCAGCTGTAAAACCAAACTGCTGCAAGGCGCGGTGACTTACCCAACGCCACCAAGCGCGCAAGTGGCGGATGATGAAGTGCTGATCTGCTGCGCGCGGCCGGCGCAACAGGAGGATGAGGTGCAGGCGATTCAGCTGGCGCTGTAGCTTGTACTCAATCATAAAGTAATTTATTACTCTTCAGGTTTTGTATTAATTACTTTAGTGAGCTGTAGTGGCACACTGAAT
>NZ_JACAPA010000138.1:0-385 GCF_013385945.1 Pantoea sp. B9002 | reverse complement strand
AGCCGCCCACTCGTCAGCCAGGGCCTGGTCGTCAGTCATATCGTGTTCGTCAGCCATCAGTTGTCCTCGGCGGGCAGAAAATCAGTTAACACAGCTCATTCCTTGATCGACCCGCTCAACGGCGTTCGATCGGCTCAATCACTTGCAATGCCAGGTTGCCCTTGTGGGAACCGAGCTTGACCTTGAACGACGGCACGCCGTTGGCGCGCATGACCATGTCCTCGGGCAACTCCACCGGAATCACGTCGCCCGGCTGCATGTGCAGGATGTCCCGCAGGCGCAGTTGACGACGCGCCACCGTGGCGCTGAGCGGTACCGCCACGTCCAGCACGTCTTCACGCAGGGCCTTGACCCAGCGCTCGTCCTGGTCGTCGAGGTCCGACTG
>NZ_JACAPA010000137.1:0-335 GCF_013385945.1 Pantoea sp. B9002 | reverse complement strand
TCCTACAAGGGATCGCATTGGTCCGAATCAGTTAGGCATCTTCGAGTCCGGCGTACGCCAGATCAGCCGTGTGGTGTCGTAGCCTTGCTGGCGCGCCCGGCTCAGCAGATCCTCGCGAACGTCCGCATTGACCTTGGTGCTGCGCGACAGCAGCCACAGGTAACGCCGGCTCGGATCACCGACAATCGCGGTGTGGTAGTCATCACTGACATACAACACCCAGTAGTTGCCCTTGGCCACGCCCGGCAGCAAGGCGGTGAACCAGTTGTCGAAGCGCACCCACAGCTTGTCGGTCTGCCCTTCCACTTGCGGCGTCGCCGTCCCCTTGGCCTCTT
>NZ_JACAPA010000136.1:0-391 GCF_013385945.1 Pantoea sp. B9002 | reverse complement strand
AGGGAACTGCTGTTTTCCAGGTGTTCTGTCATGTCAACATCAATTGCATACTCGGTCAGTGTGGCTGTCCACTCGCCGAAGACATCAATGCGGCGTAATTCCATGTATCGATCATACGGAAGAACGTCGATATTGCGGACGATGGGTTTGGCGAGGCTGTTTATTTGGTTGCGAATTGCGTTTAAAAGGCGTTTTTGAACTTGTGGTCTTGAATTCAATGACTCTTTAATATATTCAAGGTTGTGGAATAGCATTCTTGCGATTGGGGTCGACGGAGGGGGGGAGATACCATCTAGAGCCGAAAAATAGGCTTTCCTAAGAGTCTCCAGCTTTTTATCATTTGATTGGGTTGAAGGGGTGGTAAACTCTTCGTCCATGAGGGTGGCTACAT
>NZ_JACAPA010000135.1:0-358 GCF_013385945.1 Pantoea sp. B9002 | reverse complement strand
CTAAAGTCTTAACCAAAGGATGATGAAGAAGAGTATGGCCCAATCACTGTTCCAGCAACGCACCGGAGAATAATTGAGGCATAACTTTGCCATCGCTGAGAACAGTACCACTGTCATTCGATGATCGCTTATCACCCGTATCAATAGTCACTATTGATACAAACCTGCCGGATTGTATCGGCGCTCATGCTAAAAAATCGCCACTCGGGGAGCACCCGATACAACAAGAAGGGCATGAGCCTGTCATTGCGTCGTGACCACCGAGCACGACATCGCTGTATTAGCTCGCCTGCCATTACCCGGTTTCCTTCGACCACCCGCCCGGACACGCAACCTTGTTGCGCTGGCCACGGTTGGC
>NZ_JACAPA010000134.1:0-564 GCF_013385945.1 Pantoea sp. B9002 | reverse complement strand
TGAGACTTTCGCGGTCGTTCATGGGCGTTTCGCTCAAGGGGTGCACGATGGGGCGGAGACCGGCAGGGTCGCCGCCAGCAGTTCGCGGGTGTACGGATGCTGCGGGTCGTCGAAGACCTTGCAGGTGCTTCCGCGCTCGACCACCTGGCCGTCCTTGATCACGATCAGGTCGTGGGCCAGGGCCCGCACCACCGACAAGTCATGGCTGATGAACAGGTAGGTCAGGCCATGTTTTTCCTGGAGGTCGCGGAGCAGGGCGACCACCTGCTTCTGCACCGTGCGGTCGAGGGCCGAAGTCGGCTCGTCGAGCAGGATCAGCGCCGGCTTCAGCACCAGGGCCCGGGCAATGGCGATGCGCTGGCGCTGGCCGCCGGAGAACTCATGGGGGTAGCGATGGCGGCTTTGCGGGTCGAGGCCGACTTCCTGCAGGGCACGGATCACCTGGATATCGCACTCGGCGGCGGTACTGGCGCAGTGCACCTCGATGCCTTCGCTGATGATCTGCGCCACCGACATGCGCGGGCTGAGGCTGCCGAACGGATCCTGGAAGACCACCTGCATCTG
>NZ_JACAPA010000133.1:0-346 GCF_013385945.1 Pantoea sp. B9002 | reverse complement strand
GACCCTACCCGAAGCGGTGCCGAGAACCCCGGTGTTCGCCCTGCGCCTGAATGAACAACGGGCCCTCTTGAGTTTTGCCGAGCGCCAGGGCGAACTGTCCGCCGAGCGCGTCGATGAACTGGCCGGCCTCCTTGCCCCGGCGCTGCGGGTCCCGCCCTCCCTGGCCGTGACCGAACTGAACGGCATCGCCCGTGGTCTGTTAGGCCCAACATGAAACAGAGCCTCTTCGAAAGCCGCCATCAGCCCGAGTGGCAACAGTTCGCTCACCTGCTCGAACAGCTGGAACGCGGCAAGGCCAAGGCCGACACCTCGACACAGTTCCCCGCGGCCTATCGGCGCCTGTGCC
>NZ_JACAPA010000014.1:6163-40788 GCF_013385945.1 Pantoea sp. B9002 | reverse complement strand
GAGTAGGGAACTGCCAGGCATTAAATAAGTGAAGAAGCCCCGAACGAAAGTTCGGGGCTTTTTTACGTCTGCACATAGCGGATTGAAGCCAGTAGATGGCTGAATTTACATGAAAATCAGCAAGAAATTGCACTAAAAACTCCGCGGCAGTCACATTTTGTACTCCAGGAATAGAGACAATTCCCGCAACCACTTAATAGATGCTTTACTGAATCCTTTGGCGCTAATTCTTCGCAAGGAAAAGAGGTAAGCATGACTGACTCACAACAACAAAAAGTAGCACTATCGGAAACGGCAGCCGACAGTAAAAAGCGCATCTGGGCGATTGTCGGGGCATCATCCGGCAACTTAGTCGAATGGTTCGATTTCTACGTCTACTCCTTCTTCTCACTCTATTTTGCCCACGTATTCTTCCCAAGCGGTGATACCACCACCCAATTGCTGCAAACAGCTGGCGTCTTCGCAGCTGGTTTTCTGATGCGTCCGATCGGTGGATGGTTATTTGGCTACATTGCCGATCGTCACGGCCGCAAAGCCTCTATGTTGATCTCAGTGTGCATGATGTGTCTGGGATCATTAGTGATCGCTTGCCTCCCTGGCTACAGCGAAATTGGCCTGGCCGCGCCTGTCATTCTTCTGCTGGCGCGTATGTTTCAGGGATTATCGGTTGGTGGGGAATACGGTACCAGCGCCACCTATATGAGCGAAGTGGCACTGGAAGGACGAAAAGGATTTTATGCCTCTTTCCAGTATGTGACGCTCATCGGCGGCCAACTATTAGCGGTGCTGACCGTTGTAGTCTTGCAGCAAATCCTCAGTGATGAAGAACTTCGCAGCTGGGGATGGCGTATCCCGTTCTTCCTCGGGGCGGTGCTGGCTGTGGTGGCATTGTGGTTGCGTCATTCACTCAACGAAACCTCAGAGAAAAAACACCGTGAACATCGTGACGCCGGCAGCATTACTGGATTACTGCGTAATCACACCCGTGCATTTCTGATGGTGCTGGGCTTTACCGCTGGCGGTTCGCTAAGCTTCTATACCTTCACCACCTACATGCAAAAATATCTGGTGAATACTGCCGGGATGGATGCGCGCAGTGCCAGTGGATTAATGACCGGTTGCTTATTGGTATTCATGTTGATTCAGCCGATAGTTGGCGCACTGTCAGATAAAATTGGTCGTCGCGCTTCAATGATGATTTTTGGCGCCGGGGCAGCAATCTGTACGGTTCCGATTCTGCTGCTGCTGCAAAATGTGCAAAGCAGTTGGCTGGCATTTGCCTTGATCATGCTGGCGCTGATCATCACCAGTTTCTACACCGCTATCAGTGGCATCCTGAAAGCAGAGATGTTCCCGCCGGAAGTCCGTGCGCTGGGCGTTGGGCTTTCCTATGCGGTGGCGAATGCTATTTTTGGTGGTTCGGCAGAATACGTAGCCTTGCTGCTGAAAAGGGAAGGTATTGAAACCAGCTTCTTCTGGTATGTTTCGGCGATGGGCGCTTTAGCATTCCTGGTATCGCTGTTGCTGCATCGCAAAGGGAAGGGGATTGCGCTGTAGTTACTGACTGAGATTCCACAGTGCGATACCGCTGGCGGCACCGGCGACATCCCAGCTAAGATCTTTCCAACTCCAGCCGCTCCCCGCTGAGCGGCTGTCATATAACTCTTTCCCCACACCAAAACTCAACGAGAAAAGAAAGCCGAAACGCAAATTCTGCCCGCGGCTGTGATTTTGATGCTGAGATATCTCGCTACCTGCGGCAGCCAGAACAGCAGAAGAGAAGTAGTGTTGCGCTTTGTCTTTGCCGGTCCATTTATCATCGGCGACATGCGCACATCCACTACACAGCAAAACCACGCAGAGGATAGGCGCACGCATCGGCTAGAGCAGACGGCTAATCAAGCGATCGATACGAATACGGCGCAGGCGACGAATCAGCTTACGAACCTTCGCCGGATAATCGGAGATACTTTCCAGCTCGCGATAATGCTGCACCACGGAAGTATGCTCACGAATCAGCGCCAGCTCTTTTTCGCGCTGCTCGGCCAATTGATTGAGCGGATCGTGAATCAGCACCGCATTTTCCAGATCCAGTCGCCACGCGCGAGGATTGAGGTTATTACCGGTAATCATCATCCATTCGTCATCCACCCAAATGCCTTTCAGGTGATAACTGTTCTCGCCATCTTTCCACAAGCGCACCGTCAGCTGACCGTTATTCACGTAATACTGCAAACGGCTGAGGAAGCGACGCAGGTTAATCTCATAGAGATAAGGCAGCGCCCCGATAATCTTAAACGGCTGTTCTGGCGGGATGTAGAAATCATTGGCCGTTTTGTCGCCAATGATGATTTCAACCTCTTTACCCTGACGCAGTAAATGAATCAGGTTACGCACCAGAATGGCAGGCAGGTTGAAATAGGGTGTACACAGCGTCAGCTTGCGCTCGGCGCAGGGCATCAAATGGAAAATGGTTTTGTTCAGCAGGCTGCGTTTGCCCAGGCCAACCAGCGGCGTGACGGCAAGGGATTCATTATCTGCATTGCCGGTAAACTGATAGTTAAAGCTGCGCAGCTCCTGACGGAACTGACGCGTTTCGTTTTTGATTTCCGGGCTGGAAGGGCGCTCAGTTTTATCGAGGCGGTTAACCGCATCGGAATCCTTGAGATTTTCGCAGATCCACGCATACATGGTATCGGTAAGCTGTGGATTGCGGATCAGCTGATAGCGGTCATAACGGTATTTATCATGCTGATGCAGATAGACATCGTTCAGGCTCGCGCCGCTGTAGAGCAGCGTATCATCAATGATAAACCCTTTCAGATGCAGCACGCCGAGTGCTTCGCGGGTGTTAACCGGAATGCCGTAAACCGGAATAGCGATATCCGGATGCTGAGCAGCCATTTCGCAATACCAGTCAGCATTGGTCACGCCGCGGGCGGCGCCAATGCGACCACGCTGCGCACGATGCCAGTCAACCAGAATACAGACATCCAGCTCCGGACGTGCCTGACGCGCTGCGTACAGCGCCTGCATTATTCCCCGACCGCCGTCATCATTCTCCAGATACAGCGCGGTGATACAGATACGCTTTTCTGCTGCGGCAATTTTCGTCAGCAGGGTTTCGCGAAACTCGGCAGGCGAGTAAAGCGTCGTCAGATCCGACACGGATTGTGACAGTTTAGGCAGCTGTGCGAGGTGTTGTTGGTGTTTATTACGTTTAAATTTAGACAACATCACAGTGCACTTCTTCTCTGTTCATTGCATGGCCTTTTGCCATCAAATCATGATCCTAACGGTAAATAATACCATCAACCGGCCTGTAGAGGAGGAATTTTACCTTTCTGTACAGGTTAGCTGATGACATCACCGAGCGGCAAATTCAGGCTGACAATGCCATCATCCAGTTGAATATTCACGCGAAAATTAAGTTTTCGCGCCAGCGTAATCATGCCGCTATTGTTTGGCATGGTGATACCGTTCAATTGTTGCAGGCCATGATCGCGCGTATAGCGAATCATCTTCTCCAGCAAGCGCCTGCCCATGCCCAAGCCTTTCAGGTCAGATCGCACCAGCACGGAGAATTCAGCATCGATATTATCGGCATCGGAGATCGCACGCGTTACGCCAATGATCTCGTCGACGCCGCTGTGCTGGCGCACAGCAACAATCGCCATTTCGCGGTCATAATCGATTTGCGTCATATTCGCCAAATCTTCATGAGTAAATTCATTGATTTCACTGAAGTAACGATAGTAGAGATCTTCTTTCGTTACCTGGGCGATAAAGGCGCGCAGCTGCGGTTCATCTTCAGGCAGGATCGGGCGGAACAGGCAATATTGCCCATCTTTCAGCTGCACCTGCTCTTCAAGGTGATGCGGATAAGGGCGAATCGCCAGCCGTGTTTCATTATCACCGTTGAAAGGCGCTAACTGCAGCGTGACATCCAGCAGCGTGAATTCATCGGCCGATGCCAGCAGCGGATGAATATCCAGGCGCTGAATCTCCGGACAATCGACCACCAGGTTTGAAACCTGCACTAAAAGCTGGCTAAGCCCTGTGATATCCAGCGGTCGCAACGCGCTTCGGCTGCGCACTTTGCCGCTCTTCATCGCCTGAATCACCAGATAGCGCGCCAGCGTCATATTCAGCGGCGGCAAAGCCACGGCGGCTTGCTTGTCAGGCTGCCACTCCACGCCGCCTTCGCCCAGAAGAATAATGGGACCAAACAGCGGATCCTGTTCGACCACCACACGCAGCTCCTGCGCTCCGGCGCGATTCGCCATACTCTGTACCAGCAAGCCATCAATATGCGCCTGTGGATGGGTTTCGCGCACGCGATCGAAAATGGCTTCGGCCGCTTGTTCTACTTCTGCGGCGCTGCGCAGATACAACATTACGCCTTGTACCTCGGACTTGTGCGGAATATCCGGCGAACGCAGCTTGAGTGCGACCGGATAACCAATCTGATCGGCGATGCTGGCAGCCGCGGCGCTGTCGCTGGCAATCCAGGTGGGCAGCGTCGCCAGGCCGTAAGCCTGCAACACCGGCTGCACTTCATGGGTATCCAGCGTGGTGATGCCTTTATCCAGCGCTTGCTGAATTAGCTGATGCGCCTGCGCGCTGTTCTGCGTCAAACCGATCGGCAGCGCGGGCGTCTCACGCAGCTGTTTCTGGTTGCGGCGATATTCCACCTGATGCATGAAGGCGGTAACGGTGCCTTCCGGCGTGCGCCAGGTAGGAATGCCAGCCTGAGTAAACGCGCGCCGCGCGCTCTGCGAGGAGTATTCGCCACACCAGTTCGTCAGCAGCGTGACCTGCTTGCCACGCGGATGTTTGGCAACCGCAGCGATAATCTGCTCGGCGGTTTCGCTCGAAGGTGAAACGGCGCTTGGCGCATGAATGATCATCAGTGCATCGAGTTCATGGCTATCCAGCAGCCGTTCAATGCAGGCGACATAGCGCGCTGGAGTCGCGTCATCTTTCAAATCCAGCGGATTGCCGCGACCAACGCCTTCCGGCAGCAGTGTGGCCAGCGCTTGCAACGTCTCGTCACTTAGCGTCGCCAGCTTACCGTTGCGCGCATACAGTTCATCCAGGGCCAGCGCCGCCGGGGCCGCGCCGTTGCTGATGATCATCAGTCGATCGCCGCGTAAGGGGCGCATATGGCTCAGTGACTCAACCGCCGTAAACAGCTCGTGCGTATCCTGTACGCGCAGTAAACCGGCGCGCTGAATCGCCGCATCCCAGGCAGCATCCAATCCGCTGTGGGTACCGATCATCGCCTGCGCCTGATGGCTGCGACCACTTTTTATCACCAGTATCGGTTTATTGCGTGAGGCGCTGCGTGAAGCGGAAACAAAGCGACGCGCATCGCTGAGGTGTTCGAGGTAGAGCAGAATGGCGCTGGTTTTACCGTCGCGCGCGAGGAAATCCAGCAGATCATCAACGTCGATATCCAGGCTATCACCCAAGGCGATAAACCAGGAGAAGCCGAGGTTACGCTGCTGCGCCCAGTCGAGAATGGTGTTAGAGACCGCAGCGGATTGCGAAATAAAAGCAATGCGACCTTTAGCAATCGGCACCGGCGAGAAGCTGGCATTCAACCCTTGCCACGGCGCCAGCAAACCTAAGCTGTTAGGACCAAGCAGGCGAATTTGCCACTGACTGGCGCAGGCTTTCAGCTCTTCCAACTGGCTGGACGGCGCCGAGAGAATAATGCAGGCCTTACAGCCTTTTTCGCCCAGTTGTTGCAGCAGTTCGAGATTACGTTTGGCGTGGGTACAGATGATGGCGAGATCGGGCGCAAAGGGCAGGCTGGCGATATCCGGCCAGGCCAGCACGCCGCTCACCGCTTTATATTTCGGCGTCACCGGCAATACCGGACCACTAAATCCACCGGCCAGCAGGTTACGCATCATAAAGTAGCCGGCGCGCCCCGGTGTAATTGACGCACCGATTACCGCGATTGATTTAGGTCGTAACAGCGCTTCCAGTCCGCGTTGGCTCATCATCCGCTCCTGCAATCAAGATTGGCATGATTGTAAACGCTTTTTAGCGCGCTTGCCGATTCGCCGATCGCAGGCTGAGGATCTCTTTCAAATCCCAGCGTTTTAAATGGCCGACATACTGCATATTTTGCTGCGCCTGCCAGGCAGAGACATCACCGTCACGTAAATGCAGCAAATCCGCCGGGCTCACCCAATTAGCTTGTCCCTGCAACAGTTCAATACCTGCGTGGCGATAGCCCGCCAGTACAAATTCGGAGCAGAAGAAGCGATTGGCTTGCGGATCATCAATATCAGCCAACTGCACGCGGGCCATTGCGGTCAGGCAGGCACTGCGAACCTCTTCATTAACCAGCGGCAGTTCACACAAGCGGCGTGACACCATAAACGGCATAAACATTACGATGCCCTTGAAGTTGTACTTTTTGCCTTGCTGTAAAGCGGCAAACTCACGCAAGCGCAGCATCTGATCGCTGGTCATGCCCGGCACGCGTAGCACCAGCAGATTGTTGCTTTCATCTATAGCATGATTCAGCGGAATGATTTTAACACCACTACCCACCGCTTCCGCGACCTGTTCATCACCAAGATAAATCGCTGCATGGCTTACGCCGGTCAGGGTAAACAGGCGAATGCCCCAGGATTGAGGTGACGTGGCCGATGAGAGCAACAGATCGCCGGGCAACAAGTCGCTGGATGAAATCAGGATAGTAGGGCGCGTGCTGGCAGATTGCAGCTGCGGTGGAAAAGCGCGGTCGGGTTGCGGGGCGGTGCTGCAGCCGGTGAGCAGCAGCATCAGCAGCCATAAGATTTTCATCGTGCATCCTTTGCAAGTAAGGCCAACTCCGTGGCGATGCGCGACTATAAATCAAATTAGCAGGTTACAAAAGAAGCAAATCCTTAAAGGACATTTTCGAGGCTATGCACCGGATGATGCGGTTTCCCCGCCAGATAAGCATGACGGAAGCGGGCGAAATAGTGCTGCAATTCCGCGGCGGCGGCGAGATCGCCGGCCTGTTCCAGCAGCGCGGCAGCGACTTCGGCGGTGCAGTGCTGGCCTTCGCCGTGGGCTTCCCGCAGCGTGTAGCGCGATGGCGCAGAAACGTTGAGCGACATCACCGGCAACGCATCCAGCCACGGACTTTTGCGGAACATCTTGCGCGCTTCAGTCCATGTGCCGTCGAGCATAATAAACAGCGGCGGTTTACCGGTGAGCGGCGGGCTGGTAAGCACTTCGCGATCGGCATCTGCGTAAGACGCAGGGAAAACCACCAGCGGCTGATAATGCTCGTTCTTCACCGCCGCCAGCAGCGCGGCATCCGGCTCGGTGCGTGACCAGCCAAACGCCTCGGTGTCCGGCAGCACATCGGCGATTAATCTTCCGGTATTGCTCGGCTTCATCGGCTCGGTATCGAACATCACCAGACAGAAGCGACTGCGCGCTTGCTGAGGCTGGATGGTGGCGCACAGACAGTTTTTCTGCGGCAGCAGGCAGCGTTGGCAACGAACAACACGATTACCACGCGCAAGAAACGGGCGCGTGGCGCGCGCTAAACGTTGCGCACGTAAACGCAGAACGGCATTTTCAAACATAGATTCGCAGGCAGGATAAAAAACGCCAGTGTAATGGAATTAGCCGGGAAAGGTAATAAGGAAGGCCAGCACGCGGCTGGCCATCAGCGGTTTACAGCGATTCGTCGAGCCACTCGTTGAAGGGCGCTTTGGGCATTGCGCCATTCAGCATGTCGACCATCTCGCCGTTCTTGAACAGCATAATAGTAGGAATGCTGCGAATGCGGAAACGCGAGCTAAGCGCAGGTTCGGCTTCGGTATTCACTTTCACGAAGCGCACCTTGCCGCGACGCTCGTCGGCGACATCTTTAAACACCGGTGCGAAGTTAACGCACGGACCGCACCACGGCGCCCAGAAGTCGATCACTACCGGCAGATCGTCTTGCAGATACTTATCCAGCGTGGCTGCCGTCGCGTTGGCGATTTCACCGTTAAATAGCTCGCCGCCGCAACGGCCACATTTTGCTCCATCGGCAATGCGCGACTCGGGCACGCGGTTGGTTGCCTGACAGGAGGCACAAACTGTATTCATATTTACCTCAACCCGGACCTGTAAATCTGATGATTGCCGGACATTATGAAAAGGTTGAGTGCTATGCTCAATCTGGATTGCCCAATAGGTTCAATAGTTGATAGCTAAGCACCGACACATCAGGTAATCTTCGCGCTCTCAATGCTGGAGGAACAGATGAACGACGAATTTAAAGGCAAAAGCGGCAAGGTAAAAGTGATGTACGTACGTGATGAGGAGGGTGGTCAAAAGCCGAATCCCCGTACCGGCAAAGGCGGCCGTCCTGCTGCGCGCCAGGAAGATAATCGTCGTTCTGGTCCTCGCAGCGGTGCACGTAATAATGAAGAAGGTGGCCGTAGCGGCGCACGCAGCTCGGCACCGCGCGGTGCGAGTAATACCGAACGCGGTCGCAGCTTTGGTCGTCGTGACGATCGTGGTGACGACAACCGCAGCTTCGGTGATTCGCCGTGGCGCACCGTTTCTCGTCCGCCGGTCGCGGATGATAGCCAACTGGATGATGCCGCGAACAAGCCGGTCATCGATCCCGAGCAGATTCGCCGTCAGCGTCAGGAAGAGACACGCGTCTACGGTGAAAATGCCTGTCAGGCGCTGTTCCTGAGCCGTCCGGAAAGCATCGTGCGCGCCTGGTTTATTCAGAGCGTAACACCGCGTTTCCGTGAAACTCTGCGCTGGCTGGCGGCCAACCGCAAAGCCTATCACGTGGTAGAAGATGCTGAGCTGACCAAAGCTTCAGGTACTGAACACCACGGTGGCGTGTGTTTCATCATCAAAAAACGCATGGGCATGCCGGTTACCGAGTGGCTGACAAAGGCACCGACCAAAGATTGCGTGCTGGCGCTGGAAGATGTCAGCAACCCGCACAACCTTGGCGGCATTATGCGTAGCTGCGCGCACTTCGGTGTGAAAGGTTTGCTGGTGAATGATGCTTCGCTGCTGGAGTCAGGTGCGGCAGTACGTACCGCCGAAGGTGGCGCTGAGCACGTACAGGCGATCAGCGGCGAAAGTTTTGCCGATGGTCTGGAAGCGTTCCGTAAAGCGGGTTACACCATCGTTACTACCTCAAGCCACGAAGGCACACCGCTGGCGAAAGCTGAGCTGCCTGCCAAAATGGTGCTGGTGTTAGGTCAGGAGAGCGAAGGTCTGTCAGACAGCGCTTTCCAGCAGGGCGATCTCAGCCTGTCGATTGGTGGCACCGGCAACGTTGAAAGCCTCAACGTGTCAGTAGCGACCGGTATTCTGCTCGCCGAATGGTGGCGTCAGAACGCATAAAAAAACGGGCCGCAAGGCCCGTTTTTGTTTGTATCGCTTAGTGAGCGCCACCGCCGCCACTGCCCGCACCAAATGGTGGACGCGCAAACCACACCAGCACCAGCAAGATCAAGAACACTCCCGCCGATGCCCAGAAGATCTCATTCGCCGAGATAATCAGACCCTGATTGGTAATTTGCTGCGCGATATACGCCGAGGCCTGCTGCTGGGTCATGCCCATGCTTTGCAGCTGGTCGTACATCTGCTGTGAATTGACGTTGTACGGATTCACCGACTCCGACAAATAACTGTGATGCATCGATTCACGGTTACTCCACATGGTGGTGGTGATCGAGGTACCGATGGAACCCGCCAGCGTACGCACGAAGTTCGACAGGCTCGATGCCGCCGCCATACGTTCTGGCGGTAAGCCTGACAGCGTAATGGTGGTGAGCGGCATAAAGAAGCACGCTACCGCAAAGCCCTGAATAAACTGCGGCCACGCCGATGCACCAAAATCCATCCCCGGTTCAAACGTGTAGGCGCGCCAATAGAAACAGACGGCATACATGATGAAGCTGAAAGTCACCAGCTTACGCATATCCAGCTTGTGCGCGAAGCGGCCAATGATCGGCGACAGGATCACCGGCAGAATCCCTACCGGTGCCGACGCCAATCCGGCCCAGGTGGCGGTGTAGCCATATACCTCCTGTAACAGCTGCGGCAGTAACACTATTGAGCCGAAGTAGAGCATATAGGCCAGGCTGATCGACAAACAGCCGATGGTGAAGTTGCGCATTTTGAACAACGACAAATCGACGATCGGATGGTCGTCGGTGAGCTCCCACACCAGCAACACCAGCAGCGCCACCACGGCAACCACCATCAGCACAATGATCTCGGTTGAGCTGAACCAGTCGAGCTCTTTACCGCGATCCAGCATCACCTGCAGCGAGCCAATTCCCACCACCAGCAGCACTAAGCCGACCATATCGATCGGGCGGATTTCGGTCTTGGTTTCACGTCCGCGCAGCGTTTGCAGCGTCAGCAACACCACCACCAAGCCAATCGGCACGTTGATGAAGAAGATCCAGCCCCAGTGATAGTTATCGCTGATCCAGCCGCCGAGAATCGGACCGCAGATCGGCGCCACAATCACCGTCATCGCCCACAGCGAAAGCGCCACGCTGCGTTTCGCCGGCGGATAGTTGTTCAGCAGCAAACTTTGCGACAGCGGAATCAGCGGACCGGCAACCACGCCCTGAATGACGCGGAAGAAGATCAGCATCTCGAGGCTTTCGGACATGCCGCAAGCCCATGACGCCAGCACAAACAGGATGGTCGACCAGGTAAACAGTTTCACTTCACCGATGCGCTTCGCCAGCCAACCGGTAATCGGAATCGAGATGGCGTTTGCCACCCCGAAAGAGGTAATGACCCATGTGCCCTGCGAGTTCGAAGCACCGAGGTTACCGGCGATGGTCGGAATCGCCACGTTAGCGATGGTGGAGTCGAGTACCTGCATAAACGTCGCCAGCGACAGGGCGATGGTCATCAAGACTAACGGCGCACCTTCAAGCGGTTTTTGTGCCATAACAGCCTCCCGCGGCGTTAGTCAGCGTTGGCACGAACGATGTCAGTAATCAGCTGGTTAACCGGCGCGAGGTCGATTGCCAACGCATTACTTTCATACGCGGCTTGCGAACGCGCGGCACTGGCCAGCGTGGCGCCATCTTTGTTCTGCGTGTCCACTTTCACCAGCGTGGAGAGGCCGATGCGCAGCGGATGTTCCGCCACTTGTTTCGGATCCAGCTCGATACGCACCGGCAGACGCTGAACCACTTTGATCCAGTTACCGGTGGCGTTCTGTGCAGGCAGCAGCGAGAAGGCGCTACCGGTACCCATATCCAGACCCACCACTTTGCCGTGATACTCCACGTCGTCGCCGTAGATATCGCTGATCACCGTGGCCGATTGGCCGATACGCACACCCGCAAGCTGCGTCTCTTTGAAGTTCGCGTCGATCCACAGATTAGTGGACGGCACCACCGCCAGCAGCGGCGTGGTGGTGGAGATTTGCGAGCCAACCTGTACGCTGCGACGTGAAATGAAGCCATCAATCGGGCTACGGATTTCAGTACGCTGCAGCGCCAGCCAGGCATCGCGCAACTCAGCCGCACTCTGCTGCACCGCCGGCTGTTTTTCCAGCGAGGTGTTCAGAATCATCGCCTGGTTAGCGTTGTATTGCTGCACCGCTACATCCAGCTGCGCTTTGGCTGTCGCCACGGCATCACGCGAGTGTTGCAGCTCTTCGCGGCCAATCAGATTAGACGCGCCCAGCGGCTCGCGGCGTTTCAGGTCAGCTTCGGCCTGTTCCAGCGCGGTTTGCTGCAGCTTAATGGTGGCTTGATACTGCTTGCCATTGATCATCAGCTGGTGGGTTTGACGCACGCTGGTGGCCAACGCGGTCTGCGCTTTTTCAAACGCCTGCTCGGCATCGGTTTTATCCAGCGACACCAGGACGTCGCCTTTCTTCACCACGTCGGTGTTATCAAACCACACTTTGTTTACGCTGCCGGAAACCTGCGCCATCACCTGCACCTGGTTACCCGCCACGTACGCATCATCGGTTTCCTGGAAGTGACGCAGCACCAGATACCAGTAAGCCAGATACGAAACACCAATAATTACAAACACGATAGCCAGCAGGATCAGCACACCTTTGCGCTTCTTCTTTTTATTCGCTGGCTGTTGCGGGCTTTGAGCTTCCGCTGTCGCACTCATGTCGTTCTCCACGTTTTCCATTTAGTCGGGATGTGCCGATCCTTCAACACGGTTGCCCGAGTCAAAAAAGCCAGCACTTAAGCGCTGGCCGGACAAAAGGGGATTAAAATAGCGATTTCGGAAGGTGATTGTGTCGCACTTCTTGCTATTAGCGCGACAGGGAAGCGATAACCTGATCTTCGTCCATTTTATCGAGACGGTTAAGTAACTTACGGGTAATCGATTCCAGCTGATCCTGCTCGTTAGTGGAGAGCGAAGACCACAGGTATTGCAGGCTCTGATGCTGCGGTGGCAGCAGCTGACGCAGGAATTCATTGCCTTTTTCGGTCAAATGCAGATGCAGGCAGCGACGGTCGTTCTCGCTTTCACGGCGTTCGATCCAGCCGCGCTTCTCCAGCTCATCAGCGATACGCGTGGCATTGGTGCGTGAAGAGCCGAGGGCAGAACTCAGTTCTGAAGGCTGAATGCTCTGATTTTCCTGCGCATCAAGGGTAATCAGCGCCATGAATAAGGTTTCGTTAATTCCCTGCGCCTTCAACATTTTGTTGCGATTATCCAGCAGTTTACCCTGCATGTGCATGCACAAGCGGGTCAGAATGATCTCCTGCAGCGGAAAATCTTTATGGCGGTTAGCACGGATGTTTAGCATCTGTTCAATGGGAGTAAACGAACTTTCCATTTTAAAAAAACCTCTTAGTTGCAACTGGTATAGTAATGATGGTGACAGATTAAGCGTAGTCACAATTTCCGCAGGTGATTGTTAGCACGATCACATAGTCAACATCTGACATTCCAGGTTGTTCCTTAACCCTGGGCATTTTGCCCTGACATCCCACCTGATCATGCAGGCAGCCGATGCCATCAATTCATTTCGAGAAACCTTTTTACAGATAAATAATTTCGCGAGAAAAAATAACTCTGGTGAATAACTGCGCTGCTAACCATAACAAACCCAATCATTAATGAATAGTATTGCTCAGCGGTTTAGGACCATCTTTACGATTTCTAAACACTTTTCGCGCGCAGCTTGTCCACATAAATCAATGTGTTGATTAACATGATCTTAACAACGCCCGCGCGGATGCGACACCAGCTAAAATGATGGAATTCGATCGCCAAACGGGAAGCAGTCATTGCGCGCAGATAAGAGAGATAATCATTTGTGGGTAATAGTAACCGAAAAAATTATTTCAATGGTGTGTTAATTAACAGGACGTACCAGTGCGCTATAGCGCACGCTTCGGTTATCGGGTGAAGTGAAAGGTTACAGCGGCTACTTATCCGTAGCGGCGCAATGTATTGCGCAAAGTGGTTTTGGTGGATTTATCGCAACAAAAACGGCGCTATAAATCGCGCCGCCACAATACCAACGCTAATGTAAACGCGTTACTTCGCTGCCGCCAGTGCGTCCTGAATCCACTTATCGAATTCCGCCTGGTGACCTTTGATCCAGCCATCAACGTGGCCATTAATATCGGCTTCAGAAGCATGGCCCGCATGCATCGCCGCATTCTCGGCGTTGATGTCGCCAATCGGCAGCTTCATCTCAGCAAACAGTTTTGCCGCGGCCGGATTTTTCTCGGTCCAGGCTTTGTTGGCGACGATATGCATGGTGTTCACCGGGAAACCGTAGTTAGCCCCGTTCGCCAGCTTGGTATCGACTTTGCTCTGCTCGCCCGGCAGTGAAGAGAACGGCACCTGCAGCCATACTACATCTTTACCCGGCTTCAGCACGTCGCTGACCCAATACGGCGTCCAGGTGTAATAGAACACCGGTTTGCCCTGCTTAAAGCGGGTGATGGTATCGGCGATCATCGCCGAGTAGTTGCCCTGATTGTGCTCCACGGTGTTGCTCAGCTTGTAGGCATCAATCTGGTGATTAATCACCGCTTCACAGCCCCAGCCTGGCGTACAGCCGGTCAAATCCGCTTTGCCATCGCCATTGGTATCAAACAGTTTGGCGATCTTTGGATCTTTCAGCTGCTCGATATTGGTGATGTGATACTGCTCGGCGGTTTTCTTATCGATCAGGTAACCCTGCGCAGCACCACCGACGTAAGTGCCCTGGCGATAAAACTTCGCATCGCCGCCCGCGGCTTTGTACATATCGTCGTGCAGCGGTTTCCAGTTGGTGGCAATAAAGGTGGCATCACCGGCTGCGATGGTGGTGTACGCCACGTTGTAATCAATCTCGCTTGGCTTCTCAACGGTATAGCCGAGTTTCTCCAGCGCACGGCTCACCAGCAGCGTCTGGAAAGTCTCTTCAGAGATGGTGCTCTGCGTCGGTTTAACGGTGATGCCTTTACCAGGCAGGTCGGCGGCGGACACGTGCGTCGCGGCGAACGTCGTCAGGACGGCGGCGATGAGAGCTGTCTTGCGCATAGTCATTCCTTATTTTACGTGTTACGTCGGAGACGGGCGGCCGCAGCGGACCGCCCATTGAAATCAGGCTTTTTTACTGAAAGGGCGCATCAGCAGACCGAGCGGGCCGGTGCTGTACCAGTGACGGCTGCCACGGCTACGGCTGTCGCGGCCCATCGACTGCGTTAGGCGATCGAGGATAATGGCGAGAATCACGATGCCCACGCCGCCGACGGTTGCGAGGCCCATATCCAGGCGACCAATGCCGCGCAGCACCATCTGACCGAGACCGCCAACCGCGATCATCGAGGCGATCACCACCATCGACAGCGCCAGCATCAGCGTCTGGTTTACGCCGGCCATGATGGTCGGCATCGCCAGCGGCAGCTGCACTTTGAACAGCATCTGGCGCGGGCTGGCACCGAAGGATTCGCTCGCTTCAATCAGATCGGCTGGCACCTGCTTAATGCCCAGAATGGTGAGGCGCACAATTGGCGGCAGCGCAAAGATAATGGTCACCACCACGCCCGGCACGTTGCCGATACCAAACAGCATGACGATCGGCACCAGATAGACGAAGGCCGGCGTGGTCTGCATCGCATCCAGCAGCGGACGAATAATGCGCGCGGCACGTTCACTGCGCGCCAGCCAGATGCCGAGCGGCAAGCCAATAATGATGCAGAACAGCAGGGCGGTCAGCACCAGCGCCAGCGTCACCATCGCCTGCGACCAGGCACCAATCGCGCCAATCGCAATCAGCGAGACCAGTGTGGCAATGCCCATCGCCGGGCTGGCAATCTGCCAGGCGATCAGCGCGAACACCACAATCGCCACCGGCGCGGGCATGCCGAGCAGTAACTGCTGGAAGGCGCTGAGGATGTAATCCACCGGCACGCGAATGCCTTGAAACACCGGACGGAAATGGCTGACCACCCAATCGATGCCTTCAGTCACCCAGCTATCAAGGGGAATCCAGGTTTTATGGAACGGGTCCATGATGTTGAAATGCTCCGGCGCGGGAGCGGGCGCGCTGCTCAGCCAGTCGCTGCTGCTACTGGCTGCACCGCTGGCGGCATCGTGGCCACCGCTGCTGGCGGCGGACGGATCGCCCCATGCATCGGCGCTGCCCGAGCTGCTATCCGCAGGCGCGGCACTGCCGCTCGCCCAGGGATCGCTACTGCTGGCGGCGGCGCTGGTATCGGTTGTGGCAGGTTGCTGGGTGGTTTGGCTGGCGCTTTCCCACGGATTCGCTGTTTGTTCGCTCATGATTAGGCTCCTTCACGGTCTAAAGCACGCAACAGCATGCTTTTCGAAATGATACCGACGTACTGATTCTCCTCGCTGACCACCGGCACGGCGCAGGGCGCTTGTGCCACATGCGACAGCAGATCGTTCAGGGAGGTATCGGCAGGAACCGCTAAGGGCGTGTCGAGCAGCGCGCTATCCAGCCCTTCACCGGCCGCCAGCGCAGCTTTCAGTGAATCGGTGGACACCACGCCAACAAACTTCTGTTTCTCCAGCACATAGCCATATTCGCGATCTTCATCCTGCAGCAGCTTGATGGCGGACCGCGGACCAAAACCGGCGGCTTTACGGATGAGGGAGCCCGCACTGCGACGCGCAATATCTTTGGCGCTAAACACGTGACTAATATCGACGCCGCGGAAGAAGGTACGCACATAATCGTTGGCAGGATTATTCAGGATTTCATCCGGCGTGCCGACCTGCACCACTTCGCCGCCCTGCATAATGGCAATGCGGTCGCCAATACGCATCGCTTCATCGAGGTCGTGAGAAATAAATACGATGGTACGCTGATGTTTCGCCTGCAGTTTTACCAGTTCATCCTGCATTTCGGTACGAATCAGCGGATCAAGTGCTGAGAAGGCTTCATCCATTAATAAAATATCAGGATTAATCGCCAATGCGCGGGCTAATCCAACGCGTTGACGCATGCCGCCAGAAAGTTCATCGGGATAAGAGTGGGCGTAATTATCCAGGCCAACCTGACGCAATGCTTCCAGCGCTTTTTCCTGACGTTCGGCTAAAGGAATGCCGGCTAATTCCATGCCAAAGGCGGCATTATTTAGCACCGTCATGTGTGGCATCAGCGCGAAGGATTGAAATACCATACTGATCTTATTTCTGCGGACTTCACGCAGTTCCGATTCCGATATTTTGGCAATATCGACACCGTCTATGATTACCTGGCCGCGAGTGGGCTCGATCAGACGATTGAGAAGGCGAACCATGGTGGACTTACCTGAACCTGAAAGCCCCATGATGACGAAGATCTCGCCTTCTTCAATGGCCAGACTGGCATTTTTGACGCCAACAGAGAGGCCGGTTTTTGCCAGAATACTCTCTTTGCTTTCGCCTTTATCGATCAGCTTAAATGCCTTTTCGGGATTATCCCCAAATACCTTATATAAATTCTTTACTTCGAGTTTAATTGCCATGCAGTAATTAATTTCCCGGTTAAATGTTTAACTATTTCTTGTTGTGGTCCTGATTAAATTTAAACGCCCTATACCCTAGCATAGTGAAATTATCTGACAACCCTGAATGGCGATATTCGGCGGCGTGCGCAGCGGTCAATGGCTAAAATCGCCAGTGCTCACAAGGGATGCGCGTGGATTAATTTTTTTGCATTTTAGAAGTGAATTTATGCGCGTTTCAGTCCGTTTATGGTGCAGAGTGACCGAAAATCAATCCCAAAAGAAGAAATATAAGTGAAATAAATGGGTGAGATGAGCGAAAATAAGATTGGTTTAAAAAATAATGATCACTGAATTAATACGCTAAATAATTCGCGTCACAGCAAGGCGACAAGCCCGCTCGACCCAGGAGCATAGTGAACTATGTGACTGGGAAGAGTGGGCGCAGTCAACGCAGCTGTGACGCGAAGTATGACGCGTATTAGAAATTCCAGTCTTCGTCTTCGGTTTCTACGGCTTTACCCATTACATAAGAGGAGCCGGAACCCGAGAAGAAGTCGTGGTTTTCATCGGCGTTGGGCGACAGCGCGGACAAAATCGCCGGGTTCACTGCGGTCAGTTCCGCCGGGAATAGCGCTTCGTAGCCGAGGTTCATCAGCGCTTTATTGGCGTTGTAGTGCAGGAAGGTTTTCACCTCTTCCGCCCAGCCGACGTCACCGTACAACGCTTCGGTATACACCACTTCGTTTTCGTACAGCGCCAGCAGCAAATCAATCGCGAACTGCTGCAACTCTTCGCGGCGGCCAGCATCAACGTTTTCCAGCGCTTTTTGGTACTTATAGCCGATGTAGTAACCGTGTACCGCTTCATCGCGAATGATCAGACGAATCAGGTCGGCGGTGTTGGTCAGCTTGCCACGGCTCGACCAATACATCGGCAGCCAGAAACCGGAGTAGAACAGGAACGATTCAAGGAACACGCTGGCGATTTTCTTCTTCAGCGGATCCTCGGCGCGATAGTGCTCCAGCACAATCTTCGCCTTGTTTTGCAGCGCTTCATTCTCTTCACTCCAGCGATACGCCGCATCGACATCCGCGGTATTACACAGCGTGGAGAAAATCGAACTGTACGAACGCGCATGCACCGCTTCCATAAAGGAGATGTTCGACAGCACCGCTTCCTCGTGTGGCGTAATCGCATCTTCCATCAGGCCCGGCGCACCAATCACGTTCTGGATAGTGTCGAGCAGCGTCAATCCGGTAAACACCCGAATAGTCAGCTGCTGTTGCTGGTGGGCCAGCGACTGCCACGCGGGCAGATCGTTGGAGAGCGGCACTTTTTCCGGCAGCCAGAAGTTGCTGGTCAATCGGTTCCACACTTCGAGATCTTTCTCATCCTGGATGCGGTTCCAGTTAATCGCTTGAATTTGTTTAAGTTGCATAGTTTTCATCACAGTGAGCAGGAGACGCAGCCCTGTACCTCGGTGCCTTGAAGTGCCATCTGGCGCAGACGAATGTAATAGAGCGTTTTGATGCCTTTCTTCCACGCGTAAATCTGCGCTTTGTTGATATCGCGCGTGGTGACGTCATCGCGGAAGAACAGCGTCAGCGACAGGCCTTGATCGACGTGCTGCGTGGCTTCGGCGTAGGTATCAATAATCGCTTCCGGCCCAATCGAGTACGCATCCTGATAGAGGTCGAGATTGTCGTTGGTCATAAACGGTGCCGGATAATAGACGCGGCCAGTTTTGCCCTCTTTACGGATCTCAATGCGCGACACAATCGGGTGAATGCTGGAGGTTGCATGGTTGATGTACGAGATCGAACCGGTTGGCGGAATCGCCTGCAGGTTCTGGTTGTACAGCCCATACTGCATTACTGCTGCACGCAGCGCTTGCCAGTCGGCCTGCGTTGGCAGATCAAGTCCGGCATCGGCAAACAGTTTTGCCACCCGCGCGGTGCGCGGCAGCCAGCGCTGTTCGACATATTTATCGAAGTAACTGCCGCTGGCGTATTTCGACTCGGCGAAACCGTCAAAACTCTTCTGATGCTCCTGCGCCAGCAGATTCGAGGTGCGCACGGCGTGATAGGTGACGCAATAGAAGTAGAGATTGGTGAAATCCAGCGCCTCTTCTGAACCGTACGCCATGCCTTCGCGCGCCAGATAACCGTGCAGGTTCATCTGTCCCAGGCCAATCGCGTGTGAGCGGCGATTGCCTTCCGCCACCGATGGCACCGAATTAATCTCACTCATCTCAGAAACGGCGGTCAGCGCACGCACGGCGGTTTCCACGGTTTGCGCCAGATTGCGCGAATCCATGGCATGCGCAATGTTGAGCGAGCCGAGGTTGCAGGAGATATCTTTGCCGACGCGACGATAGCTGAGATCGTCATAGAACTCGCTGGCGCTGTTGACCTGCAAAATCTCGGAACAGAGATTACTCATGTTGATGCGGCCGGCAATCGGGTTGCTGCGGTTAACGCTATCTTCGAACATGATGTACGGATAGCCCGATTCAAACTGAATCTCCGCCAGCGTCTGGAAGAAATCGCGCGGCTTGATGTAGGTTTTGGTGATGCGATCATCCGCCAGCATCTCGTCGTAATGCTCGCTGATGCTGATGTCCCCAAAGGCTTTGCCATAGATGCGCTCGACATCGTACGGCGAGAACAGCGCCATATCGCGATTCTCTTTCGCCAGCTGGAAGGTGATATCCGGGATCACCACGCCAAGCGACAGCGTTTTGATGCGGATCTTCTCATCGGCGTTTTCGCGTTTGGTATCGAGGAAACGGAAAATATCCGGATGATGCGCATTCAGCCACACCGCGCCTGCGCCCTGACGCGCGCCAAGCTGGTTAGCGTAGGAGAACGCATCTTCCAGCATCTTCATCACCGGAATCACGCCGGATGACTGGTTCTCAATGCGCTTAATCGGCGCACCCGATTCACGCAGGTTGGAGAGCAGGAACGCCACGCCGCCGCCGCGTTTCGACAGCTGCAATGCCGAGTTCACTGCGCGACCAATCGATTCCATATTGTCTTCGATGCGCAGCAGGAAACAGGAAACCAGCTCGCCGCGCTGCTGCTTACCGCAGTTAAGGAAGGTTGGCGTAGCCGGCTGGAAGCGACCGCTCAGCATTTCCGCCAGCAGCTCGCGCGCTAAGGTTTCATTGCCGCGTGCCAGCGTCAGCGCCACCATGCAGGCGCGCTGTTCGAAAGTTTCCAGATAGCGTTTGCCGTCGAAGGTTTTCAACGTGTAGCTGGTGTAGAACTTCCACGCACCGAGGAAGGTATGAAAAGCGAAACCCGCCGCATCGGCTTCATCGTGCAGCTGGCACAGGAAATCGAAATCGTACTGATTCAGCACCTCGGCTTCGTAGTAGCCTTCGGCCACCAGATAGCGCAGGCGCTCGCCCGCAGAGGCAAACTGCACGGTGTTGGGCTGCACATGCTGCAGGAAGAACTGGCGCGTCGCTTCATGATCTTTGCTGAACTGGATGCGGCCATCGGCGTCATACAGGTTCAGCATCGCGTTGAGCGCGTGGTAATCAGTCAGCGAGCTGTTTAGGGTGTCTGTCGTTGCCAAAATTGGGTCACTCCCGCTTTTACATTAGCGATATCTTCGGGGGTTCCCATCAGCTCAAAGCGGTAGAGATAGGGAACCTGACATTTCTGCGCAATGATGTCGCCCGCCAGGCAATAGCCTTCACCGAAGTTGCGGTTACCGGCAGCGATCACCCCGCGAATCCCGCGTCGGTTGGCATCATCATTGAGGAATTGAATAACTTGTCTCGGCACCGCACCGCGCGAACTGCCGCCGCCGTAGCTCGGCACCACTAAAATGTAGGGCTGTTCGATATGCAGGCGCTGCTTGCCGTCAACCGGAATGCGGCGGGCAGGCAGCCCCAGACGTGTGATGAATCGGTGCGTGTTTTCCGACTGGCTAGAGAAATAGACCAGTGGAAACATGGCTTATCCCCCGACGGCCGCGAGCTGGCGCAGGCTGGCAATTTTGTCGGGACGGAAGCCACTCCAGTGATCGTCTTGCGTCATCACCACCGGCACCTGGCGATAGCCGAGAGATTTGAGGTTGTCGATGGCTTCTGGTTGGGTATCAAGGTTGATCAGCTGATAGTCGATACCTTTGCGGTCCATGGCATTTTTTGTCGCATTGCACTGGACACAGTTGTCTTTGGTGTAAATAATAATGCGCATGATTCGTATTTCCCTTTGATTGCGGTCAGATTGCGAGATACGAAGCAAATTCCTGTTTGCATCGAACTTCGTCCTTGACGACATTTGGTAGCTGGTTGATGGGTTGAATACTAGATGTAGTGATTAAAAGGATCAAGCCCACCAGATATAGGGTTTTGTGATTTTGATCTTCGGATATTCACTGAGGCCAGAGATCATGCGCCTTCCAGGGCGGAAAAATTTTTTGTAAAGGGAATGAGGTGGGAGGGATGGTTAGACTTTGTGCGATCTGGCCCTCATCCCAGCCTTCTCCCGCAAGCGGGAGAAGGAGCCGATCGCGCTAACTATTCCCTCTCCCGCCTGCGGGAGAGGGTTAGGGTGAGGGAAAGCGCGCACTTTCTCGCACCCACAAAAAAGCCCCGCATCAGCGAGGCTTATTGAATCTATTTACAGGCTTATCGGCGTGAAGACACCAGCAGCGCGCCCAGCACTAAACCGATCGCCGCACCGACGCCCACGCCGTGCCACGGCTTGTCGTGGACATAGGCATCAACCTGCGTACCCGCGTCACGCGCCGCTTGCGATACGCGATTCTGTCCGCCGCTCAGTTTGGCACGCGTCTGCTTCAACAGCGCCTGCGCCTGGCTGCGTGCATTATCAACCTCGTCTTTAGCTTCACTGCCATAAGATTTAAGTAACGCCTCTAGCGAATCGGCCAGTTCGTTTACATCCTGATTGATATCAATGTCATCGTTTTTTGCGCTTCGATTAAACATTTTTTAGCTCCCTTTGATTTAAAACGTAATACTCAGTGTAGACGAAGCGTGATTAAACGCAGGGATGTGCCAGGCTTTAGGGAAAATTCCGAATGCCCATGCCATCCTGCTGCTGTAAGGTTGCGGGGCTGTGAGAAGAGAGGAGCAAGCATGTATTTACGACCAGATGAGGTAGCGCGCGTACTTGAGAAAGTGGGCTTCGAAATGGATACCCAAACGCCAAAAATTTACGGTTATCGTCGCGGCGAAAACTATGTGTACGTCAATCGCGAAGCGCGTATGGGACGTACCGCCTTAATCATTCACCCGACGCTGAAAGAGAAAAGCCAGAGCTTTGCTGAACCGGCTTCAGAGATGAAAACCTGCGATCACTATACGCAATTCCCACTCTATTTAATGGGCGATTCGCAGGAGCATTACGGGATTCCGCACGGCTTCAGCTCGCGCGTTGCGCTTGAGCGTTATCTGCAAGGCGTATTCGGCGCCTGATCTTGCGCCCCGTTTCGCGCGGGGCCGCAAACCCTCACTCAATCCTCTCCTTCTGCCCCGTTGCAAATCCGCACGCTGACGCGTATAACCCTGTGTCCATATAGATGTTCAGACGTCCATACGGATAAATATCATGCAAACTCAGGATACGCCCCCGCAGGAAAATTTTAAGCGCACCATGAAAGTACGGCATCTGGTGATGCTGTCGCTCGGCGGTGTGATCGGAACCGGACTGTTCTTCAATACCGGCTACATCATCTCAACCACCGGCGCAGCCGGCACCTTGCTGGCCTATCTGATTGGCGCGCTGGTGGTGTGGCTGGTGATGGTCTGTCTCGGCGAATTGGCCGTCGCGATGCCGGAAACCGGCGCGTTCCACGTCTATGCCGCGCGCTATCTCAGCCCGGCCACCGGTTATACCGTCGCCTGGCTTTACTGGCTCACCTGGACGGTGGCGCTGGGTTCCAGCCTGACCGCCGCCGGATTCTGCATGCAGTACTGGTTCCCGAGCGTGCCGGTGTGGACGTGGTGTCTGGTGTTCTGCATCGCCATTTATCTGCTGAATATTGTCTCAACGCGCTTCTTTGCCGAAGGTGAATTCTGGTTCTCCATCATCAAAGTGATCACCATCATCGCCTTTATTATTCTCGGTGCGGGCGCGATCTTTGGTTTTATCCCGATGAAAGACGGCAGCGCCGCGCCGGGATTGCACAATCTCACCGCTTCCGGCTGGCTGCCGCACGGCACGCTGCCGATTCTGATGACCATGGTGGCGGTCAACTTCGCTTTCTCGGGCACGGAATTGATCGGCATCGCCGCTGGTGAAACCGAGCAGCCACAAAAAGCGCTGCCGCTGGCGATCCGCACCACCGTCGCGCGTTTGATCATCTTCTTTATCGGCACGGTATTTGTGCTGGCAGCGCTGATCCCGATGGATCAAGCCGGGATCGTCAAAAGCCCGTTTGTGCTGGTGTTTGAAAAGATCGGCATCCCATACGCGGCGGATATTTTCAACTTCGTGATCCTTACCGCCATTCTCTCCGCCGCCAACTCCGGCCTGTATGCTTCTGGTCGCATGTTGTGGTCGCTGGCCAATGAGAAGACGCTGCCGCGCTGTTTTGCGCGCGTTAACCGCCGTGGTATTCCGGTGCTGGCGCTGACCGTGAGCATGATTGGCGGCTTGCTGGCGCTGTTCTCCAGCGTGATTGCGCCGGACACGGTGTTTGTGGCGCTGTCGGCGATTTCCGGTTTTGCCGTGGTGGCGGTGTGGCTCAGCATCTGCGCCTCGCACTATGTGTTCCGTCGTCGCCATCTGCAGGCGGGCGGCAGCTTACAACAGCTGGCGTATCGTGCGCCGCTCTATCCGCTGACGCCGATTCTGGGCTTCCTGTTATGCCTGCTGGCGTGCGTTGGTCTGGCGTTCGATCCGTCGCAGCGTATTGCGCTGTGGTGCGGCATTCCGTTTGTGCTGTTCTGCTATGCCGCATACCATGTCACGCAACGACGCAAGTCATCCCCTAAGGCTGAGGAGGCCAACGATGTCGCGTAATCCCATCGCGCAGGCACTAACCCAAACTGACACGCTGATTCTCGATGGTGCGCTGGCGACCGAGCTGGAGGCGCGCGGCTGCAATCTGGCCGATGCGCTGTGGTCGGCCAAAGTGCTGATGGAAAATCCTGAGCTGATTTATCAGGTGCATCACGACTACTTTGCTGCCGGCGCGCATGTGGCGATCACCGCTAGCTATCAGGCCACGCCGCAGGGTTTTGCCGCGCGCGGCTTAGATGAAGCGCAGGCGCTGGCGCTGATCACCCAGAGCGTACAGCTGGCGCAGCGCGCGCGTGACGACTATCGCGCATCTTCCGCCAGCACCGCGCCACTGCTGGTGGCCGGTTCGGTCGGGCCGTATGGCGCTTTTCTGGCCAATGGCGCGGAGTATCGCGGTGATTACGCGCTGCCGGAAGAAGAGATGAAAGCGTTCCACCGCCCGCGCGTGAAGGCGTTGCTGGAAGCGGGTGTCGATCTGCTGGCCTGCGAAACGTTGCCGTCCTTTGCCGAAGCGCAGGCGCTGGTGAGTTTACTGGCCGAATTCCCTGCCAGCAGCGCGTGGTTCTCCTTTACCCTGCGCGATGCCGAACACATCAGCGACGGTACGCCGTTGAGCAAAGTGGCTGAGCTGGTGCATGCGGCACCGCAGGTGGTGGCGATGGGTATCAACTGCGTGGCGTTGGAGAGAGTAACGCCCGCACTGCGCAGCTTACAGGCGCTGTGTGATAAGCCGCTGCTGGTCTATCCGAACTCCGGCGAGCAGTACGATGCCAGCAGCAAAACCTGGCACTCCGCGCCGTCGGGCTGCACGCTGCACGACAAGTTCGCCGAATGGCAGCAGGCGGGCGCACGTCTGATTGGCGGCTGCTGCCGCACCACGCCGCAGGATATCGCGGCGATTGCTGCTTGTTGTCAACCGCAATAAAGCGCAGAAAATCATCAGTGATAGCGCGATTAAGCTCAGAAGGGCAGTTTACACTGTCCTATCTGATGCTGAAGCGGACCTGCTATGAACCTGCGACCTCTTTTTCCTGCCTGTGCGCTGCTGCTGAGCGGCTGCGCCACCATTGTCGGCACTGAAACGCAACCGGTAAAAATCGACTCCTTGCCGCAAGGCGCGCGTTTCACCGTGCAGGATGAGACCGGCCGCGCGGTGGCGCAGGGCTATACGCCGCAAACCGTCGAGCTGGCGAAATCTACCGGGAATTATTTTGGTAAGAAGCACTATCAGGTGATGCTGGAGAGTCCGGGCTACGTGCCGCTAACGTTGCCGATCGAGGCCAATGCCAATCTGTGGTATTTGCTCGGCAATATTCCGCTGTTGGGCTTCCCCGGCTGGCTGCTGGTCGATCCCTTCTACGGCGGCATGTACGATCTCAAACCTGAACATCCGCAGCCGAAGCTGAACGTCGTCGGCGCACGCGGTTAATTTGTAGGGTCGCCATTTATGGCGACCAAACGATTACTGCGCGGTAGGCTTCACCATTGCATGGGCGCTTTTATGCTGCGCCAGATGTTGCTGCTGGAAAATGCACATGCGGATGGTGTTGCGGTATTCGCCGTTGATGAAAAATTCGTGCTTCAGTACGCCTTCCACCTCAAAACCCAGCTTGGTGTAGATATGCACCGCCTTCTTATTCTCTTCATCGACAATCAGATAGAGTTTGTAGAGATTCAGCACCGAAAAGCCGTAATCCATCGCTAACTTTGCCGCTTTTGTGGCTAAGCCTTTGCCCTGATGTGAAGGATCGATAATGATCTGAAACTCAGCGCGGCGATGCACGTGATTAATCTCGACCAACTCCACCAACCCGGCTTTGTGTCCATCATGCTCCACCACAAAGCGACGCTCGGTCTGGTCATGGATATGTTTGTCATACAGGTCTGAAAGCTCGACAAACGCTTCATACGGCTCTTCAAACCAGTAACGCATCACGCTGGCGTTGTTATCTAATTGGTGCACAAAGCGTAAATCTTCCCGCTCCAGCGGACGTAACTTAACCGTCATACGGTATTCCTTGTTGTTGAATGTTGTTCCACGATGCGGCCCTGCGCCATACGCGCTGCGCGATCACACATGTGATCAATCACATCCGGATCGTGGCTGACCAGCACCATGGTTAAACCATCTTTTTGCTTTAGATCGTTGAGCAGGTTGAGGATCTCGGCCTGCACCGACATGTCCAGCGCCGAGGTCGGCTCATCCAACAGCAGGATCTTTGGTTCCAGCAGCAGGGCGCGCACAATCGCCACGCGCTGACGCTGACCGCCCGAAAGCTGATGCGGATAGCGATCCGCCAGCGCCGGATCGAGCCCGACATGGCGGAACCCGGCATTAATGCGGTCGTCGATGTTATCACGCTTTAGCATTTTCAGCGGTTCCGCCAGCGTGCGACGCAGGCGATGACGCGGATGCAGCGAAGCGTAGGGATCCTGAAACACCATCTGCACATCGCGGCGCAGCTGGCCAGTGAACGCTTTGCCGGGCTGCACGGCGGTGCCCGCCAGCGACATGCTGCCGCTCCAGTGCGGATTCAATCCCGCCAGCACCCACAGCAGCGACGACTTGCCGCAGCCGGACGGGCCAACCAGACCAAAACACTCACCGGCCGCGACCTGCAGCGACACATCGTGCACCACGGTGCGCAGCTCGTAACCTTGCTTGTGCGAAACGCTGAGGTTCGATAACTCAATCATAATTTTTCTCCAGCGCTGCACGATCCAGCACCGGCAAACGCTCGCCGTGCGTGGTTTTGCTCGGACGACAGGCCCACAACGTGCTGGTGTAAGGATGGCTGGCGTTGGAGAGTTCGGACGCCGGCAAGGTATCCAGCACGCGGCCCTGATACATCACCATCACGCGTTCGCAGTGCTCGGAAACCTGTTGCAAATCGTGGCTGATCAGCAGCAAACCCATGTTGCGCTGCTCAACCAGACGACGAATCAGCGCCAGCACCTGATCGCGCATCGCGTGATCGAGTGCCGAAGTGGGTTCATCGGCGATCAGTAGCTCAGGATCGGTGATCAGGGCGATCGCCAGCATCACGCGTTGCCCCATGCCGCCTGAGAGTTGATGCGGATAGCGCTTCATCAGCTGACGCGGATCGGGCAAGCCCACCGCATCCAGCATCTCGCACACTTTCTCTTTACGTTCAGCGCGGCTCAATTTGTGGTGCAGCACCAGCGGTTCTTCTACCTGCCAGCCAATGGTGCGCGTGGGATTGAGCGCATATTTCGGATCCTGCATCACCATCGCCACTTTACTGCCGCGTAGCTGGATCCAGTCACGCTCGCGCAGGCTCAGCGCATCGGTGCCGACAATCTGCAAACGGTCGGCCTGCAAGTGCAGCGAAGGTGACAACAAGCCCATCAGCGTGCGCGCGGTGAGTGATTTACCGGAACCGGATTCACCCACCAGCGCCACGCGCTCGCGGCCAATTTGAAAGCCGATGTTATCGACCAGCAGCGCATCATCGCTGCGAATCGTCAGGCCTTGTACATCAATTAACAGATCATTTGGCATGGCGAGTATCCAGTCGGTCACGCAGGCCATCGCCTGTCAGGTTAAACGCCAGGCTGGCGAACAGAATCGCGCCGCCGGGTGCGGCGGCTACCCACCATTGGTCGAAGATCACTTTACTGCCTTCCGCCACCATCGAACCCCATTCGGCGGTAGGCGGTTGCACGCCCATGCCGAGGAAGCCGAGGCCAGCGGCTGAAAGAATAATGCCACCGAGGCTCAGCGCGGCGCGCACCACCGCCGTTGGCATACACAACGGCAGAATATGACCAAACATCAGGCGCAAACCGGTGATGCCCTGCATGCGCGCGGCGGCGAGGTAATCACTGCGGCGCAGCGCCAGCGTTTCGGCACGCGCCTGACGGGCAAACGGCGGCCAGCTGGTGAGCGCCAGCGCCAGTGCGCCATTCATCAAACCGGGGCCGAGCATGGCGACCAGCGCCAGTGCGATCACCAGATTTGGCAGCGACAGGAAGATATCGGTAATGCGCATCAACACGCGCTCGGTCCAGCCGCCCACGTAACCGGCGGTGATGCCGACCAGCAGGCCAACCGGAATGGTCAGCACCATAATCAGTGACACCAGCAGCAGCGTTGGGCGCGCGCCGTAAATCACGCGTGACAGCAGATCGCGGCCAAAGCCATCGGTGCCAAACCAGTGCAGCGCCGACGGCGCCTGCAAACGCTGGGAGATGATCTGCGCATTGGGATCGAAGGGCGCCAGCAACGGCGCGAACAGCGCCATCGCTACCACAATCAGCACCAGCGTCAGGCCGATGGTGAGCGAGGTCACGCGCGCGCGTCGGCGACGCGGACGCAGCGTTTCCAGTTCAGAGAGTTGTTGAGTCATCGGGTTCTCGGATCGGTTAACCAGGTCAGGGCATCGGCCAGCGCGTTGAGCAGAATAAAGCAGCTGCCAATCAGCAAGGTCGAGCCGAGAATCGCCGGTACATCAGAGGAAAACAGCGCGTTGGTCATGTAGCGACCGACGCCCGGCCAGGCAAATACCGTTTCGGTCAATACCGAACCTTCCAGCAGCGTGGCGTAGGAGAGGGCGATAACGGTAATCAGCGTGCCCAGCACGTTAGGGAAAATATGACGCAGCAAAATGCGGCCACGGCTGGCACCTTTCGCGCGCGCCAGCACCACATACTCTTTGCTGCTCTCTTCCAGCAGTGCCGCGCGCAGCAGGCGCGTAATGCCCGCCATAGCCAGCAGGCCGAGAATCACCACCGGCAGCCACAAATGGGCAATCGCATTGCGGAACATCTCGGGATCGCCGGACATCCAGCTATCAATCAGTACAAAGCCGGTTTTCGGCTCCAGCGTGTAGATCCAGATGTCATCGAGCTGGCCCGGTCCGGCGGACCAGTGCAGCACGGCGTAAAACAGCAGCAAACCCAGCAAGCCGAGCCAGAACACCGGCACAGAGTAGCCGAGCAGCGAAACAAAACGCGCCACGTTATCGATGATGCTGCCCGGTTTCCACGCCGCCAGCAGCGCCAGGGCAATGCCGAACACCGCGGCAAAAATCATCGCGCAGGTGGCCAGCTCAATGGTGGCCGGGAAGGTACGCATCAGGTCGGCGCTGACAGGTTGATTCGTCAGATGCGATAAGCCGAGATCGCCGCGCGCCAGATGGCTGATATAGCGCCAGAACTGCACCAGCACCGGCTGATCGAGGCCGAGATCGTGGCGCACCTGCGCGTAGGTGGCTTCACTGGCGTGATCGCCAGCGATCTGTTGCACCGGATCGACAGGCGACAGGTGCGACAGCATAAAAGTGAACGCTAACAAACCGACCAACGTTACCAGCAGCGAAAGCAGGCTGGTGACAATGTGGCTAACGCGTTGCCAGAATGGCCGGGCGAACCCGGCCTGTGAAGCTGACACTGCCATTACTTAGAAACCTGCGAGTAATACACCATGTCCGGGTTGATGCCCTGTACATAGCCTTGCAGATTGTCGCGCAGCGCAATCAGGTTTTTCGCCTGCAAGCCAATCACGTACGGCGAGTTCTTCAGCACTTCACGCTGCATCGCCTGATAGAGTTCGACGCGCTTGTTGTTATCGCTCTCGGCGGTGGCGGCCAGCGTTTGCTTGTTCAGCTCCGGGATATGCCAGTCAGAACGGTAAGCCACGGTTTTACTGCCATCTTCCGGGTTGTAAGCGAAGGACGCGGCGTTGGTATTAGGATCGAAATAGTCTGCGCCCCAGGCATTCAGGGTGGCTTCATATTTGTGCGCCTTCACGCGGGTAGAGACTTCAGAGCTCAGGCCAGGTTGCACTTCCACCTTCACGCCGCCTTTGGCAAAGCTGCCCTGCAGCGCCTGCGCGATATCGAGGTAAGGCGGCTGGTTGCTGGTGGAGAGTTTGAAACTGACGTTGGTCAGACCGGCTTTCTTCAGAATCGCTTTGGCTTTCTCAGGATCGTAAGTGTACGGCGTGTCGTTGATTGCGCCGAGGAAGCCTTTCGGCAGGAAGGTCTGATGCACGTCGAACTGGCCTTTCAGCAGGTCGTTAGCGATACCTTTATAGTCGAACAGGTATCGAGCGGCTTCCCACAGCGCCGGGTTCTTCAGCACCGGGTTTTCACCGATGTTGAACTGGATGTAATAGAGAGAAGCCATCGGAATCGCTTCGGTCTTCACGCCCGCTTTGCCTTTCAGCGAGGCGATCTGATCCGCACCGAGGTTACGCGCGATATCCACATCGCCCTGTTCCAGCAGCAGACGACGCGCAGCCGGTTCCGGAACGTTTTTGATCAGGATGTTTTTCAGCTTCGGTGCGCCCGCTGGCGAAGTTGGGTTCGCGCTCAGCAGAATCGCTTCGTGCAGCACCACTTTACGAATCTGATACGGGCCGCTACCGGCAGAGTGAGTACCGAGCCACGCGTGGCCGAAGTCACCGTTCTTCGCGTTGGCCTGCGCGGTTTTCTCATCAACAATTGAAGAGACCGGCGCGGAGAGCAGGCTGAGCACATACGCCGGGCTGACGTTGGCGCTCCAGCTGATCTGTACGTGGTTGTCATCAACCTTCTTCAGGAAGGTATCGACGTTATCTTTATTCCAGCCGAGCTGGGTAAGAATAAAGGAGGGATCGAGATTGAGTTTCACCACGCGACCCAGCGAGAAGATTACATCTTCCGGACGCAGCGGATTGCCGCTGGCGAACTGAGCGCCTTTGCGCAGTTCAAACGTCAGGCTGCGATTATCGCTGCCCGCTTGCCAGGACGTGGCCAGCGTTGGCTGCAAATCGGTTGGATTGGTGGGATCGGACTGAACCAGGCGCTGATAAATGTTAGTGAACGCTTGCACCGTGGTGAGCTCAAAGCCCTGCGCGGGATCGAAGCTGTCGGCATCATCGGTGGACTGGGCAATTACCAGCGTATCTTTCGGCGTCGCTGCCTGAACAGAGAAGGCGGCTACCAGCGATAACGCCAGCAGTGATGGAATAATTTTTTTCATGTTGTTTCCTTGCCTAAAAAAAGTAACGCGAGTTTACGAGAGCGCAGCAGTGAAGAATAGTCAATTTCAGGCTATGCATATGCATTAATGATCTAAGCTGTGGGGTTCAGTTATAAGGGTAAACCGCACAATCCGTAGCGGCGCAATTCATTGCGCAATGTGTGGATGGGCTTTGGGTGCAGGATCGTAAATTCAAAATCGCGCGATTAATCGCGCCGCAACGGAATGTGCGTGTGGGTAATATCAACTTAACTGCAACGGAATATAAATGATCGGTGACTAACCGATAATTAACTTTACTTCGTTACTTCCCGGAATATAATGGCCGCAATTTCAAAGCAGGAGAGTTCAGTTGGACAGTCACCCTTTTAGTTGGCATCACAAGGCAAGCTGACGCGCGAACTTTTTTGTCGCTGCTTGCCAACACGGCGGGCAGCAATCCTCTCTTTACTTGATGATTGTTCCCTTAAAACGACACTGTAACGGGCCAAAGCCCGTGGGGATATCATCATGCACATGATTTTTAACACACTTTTCCCTCCGCCTCGATACGCGCGCTGAACCTCAGCGTGCTGATTTGCGCTGCGCGTTAGACAGCTTCTCGCTGTTTGACTGCGTGGTGTTTACCTTCGTCCTTAATTATTACTCGTTATTTAACGAGCGACTCTTTTCGTCTTTAATTTCCGGGAGGTGATATGGAAATTCCCGACAGGTTATTTTTAATTTAAAAAACGCATTGCCGTTAATTTAATTTGTGTGCCTCGCACGCAGGGATTTTTATTGCCGTAATAAAGAGGAATGTCACTATGACTGACATGAAACTCAACCAGGACAAAAAAGCCTGGAACACCACGCGCCAGCCGCGTCAAAAAACACCTCGTTACCTGATTGAAGATGAAGCCGGTTTTACTGCCGACGAAACGCTGGTGCGTCTGCGCAGCGATGCGCTTGGCCTGAGTGAACGTGAAGCCGAGGCGCGCTTAGATGTGTATGGCCGCAATCAGGTCGAACACGACAAAGCGCCACCGGCGTTATTGCAGTTGCTGCAGGCATTCAACAATCCGTTTATCTATGTCCTGATGGCGCTGGCGTTGGTGAGCTTTTTCACTGATTTCTGGCTGCCGCTGCGCAACGGCGAGGAGACCGATCTGACCGGTGTCATCATCATTGTGACGATGGTAACGCTCAGCGGTTTGCTGCGCTTCTGGCAGGAGTTCCGCACCAACAAAGCAGCGCAGGCGCTGAAGTCAATGGTGCGCACCACCGCCACGGTGCTGCGCCGTGAATCCCCGCAGCAAGCGCCGCTCAAACAGGAAGTCGATATCGCCACGCTGGTGCCGGGCGACATCATCTATCTGTCGGCGGGGGATTTGGTGCCAGCCGATGTGCGGCTGCTGGATTCACGCGATCTGTTTATCAGCCAGGCGATTTTGACCGGCGAATCGTTACCGGTTGAGAAATATGACGTCACCGGCCACGTCACCAGCAAAAGTAGCGGTGCCAGCGAGCAGGGCACATCGCTGCTGGAACTGGGCAGCGTCTGCCTGATGGGCACCAATGTGTCCAGCGGCAGCGCCAAAGCGGTGGTGGTAGCAACCGGCAGCGAAACTTACTTCGGTAGCCTGGCGAAATCGATTGTTGGTAACCGCTCACAAACCGCTTTTGACCGCGGCGTTAACAGCGTGAGCTGGCTGTTGATTCGCTTCATGCTGGTGATGGTGCCGGTGGTGTTGCTGATTAATGGCCTAACCAAAGGCGACTGGCTGGACGCTTCACTGTTTGCGCTGGCGGTGGCGGTAGGTTTAACGCCGGAAATGTTGCCGATGATCGTCAGCTCCAATCTGGCAAAAGGCGCTATCGCCATGTCGCGGCGCAAAGTGATCGTCAAACGCCTGAATGCGATTCAAAACCTCGGCGCGATGGATATTCTCTGCACCGATAAAACCGGCACGCTGACGCAGGACAACATCATTCTGGAGCATCATCTGGATTGTGCTGGCGTGGAGAACTCACGCGTACTGATGCTGAGCTGGCTCAACAGCCACTATCAAAGCGGCACGCTGAATCTGATGGATCGCGCCATTTTGCAGTACGGCAAAAATCGCGTCAGCGAAGCGGTGGGCGATACCTACATCAAAGTGGATGAGCTGCCGTTTGATTTCATTCGCCGTCGTGTTTCAGTGGTGGTGCGCGATCGTCGTCTTAATCAACAGATGCTGATCTGCAAAGGCGCGGTGGAAGAGATGCTGAGCATCGCAACTGCCGAGCGTGAAGGCAAACTGGTGCAGCCGCTGAACGAAACGCGCCGAGCAGAACTGCTGGCGCTGGCACATCAATACAATGAGCAGGGTTTCCGCGTACTGTTGGTGGCGAGTCGCGTGCTGGCGGAGCCGGGTTTACAGCAGCCGCTGAGCGTGGCGGATGAGCAAGGCTTAACGGTTGAAGGGCTGCTGACCTTCCTCGATCCACCGAAAGAGAGCGCCGCCAAAGCCATCGGCGCGCTGCGCGACAATGGCGTTAGCGTCAAAGTGCTGACCGGCGATAATCCGGTGGTGACCGCGCGCATTTGCCAGCAGGTTGGCATCGACAGCGGCGCGATCGTCACCGGCGACCAAATTGCCCTGATGAGCGACGAGCAACTGGCAGACGCCGCCGCGCAGAGTTCGGTATTCGCCAAACTCACACCGCTGCAGAAATCACGCATTCTGCGCGCGCTGCAGCAGCAGGGCCACACCGTTGGCTTCCTCGGCGACGGGATTAATGATGCCCCGGCGCTGCGTGATGCCGATGTCGGGATCTCCGTCGATAGCGCGGCGGACATCGCCAAAGAGTCCTCCGATATCATCCTGCTGGAAAAAGATTTGATGGTGCTGGAAGAGGGCGTGATGAAGGGACGCGAAACCTTCGGCAACATCATCAAGTACCTGAACATGACCGCCAGCTCGAACTTCGGCAACGTGTTCTCGGTGTTGGTGGCGAGCGCCTTTATTCCGTTCCTGCCGATGCTGGCGATTCATCTGCTGATTCAGAACCTGATGTACGATCTGTCCCAACTGGCGCTGCCGTGGGACAAAATGGACCGCGAGTTCCTGCGTAAACCGCGTAAATGGGACGCGCGTAATATCAAACGCTTTATGCTGTGGATTGGGCCAACGTCGTCGATTTTCGATATCACCACTTTCGCGCTGATGTGGTACGTGTTCGCGGCGAATACGCCAGAAATGCAGTCGCTGTTCCAGTCCGGCTGGTTTATTGAAGGCTTGCTGTCGCAGACGCTGGTGGTGCATATGCTGCGCACGCAAAAGATTCCGTTTATCCAGAGCCGTGCGGCGCTGCCGGTGCTGCTGACCACTGCGTGTGTGATGATCGCCGGCATTCTGCTGCCGTTCTCACCGCTGGGCGCGATGGTGGGATTGGTCCCGCTGCCGTGGAGCTACTTCCCATGGCTGGTGGCAACGCTGCTCGGTTATTGCGTGGTCGCGCAGGGCATGAAAATGCTCTACATCAAGCGCTTTGGTCAGTGGTTTTAAGCTCATGGAGGCGAAATGCGCAACCGCAATCTCAATAAGGTGGTGTTTCACCTGCTGCTGATGATGGTCGTCATTGTGGTGTTAACACTGGTGTTTCGTTAACGAAAAAGGGCAGGATTTCCTTAATGCCGATAAGTTAAGCGCCGTATCAAATC